>CAYMBA010000006.1:12167-39705 GCA_964388535.1 uncultured bacterium
AGAGCCAGGGAGATTCTGCGTCGCTGGGTATCTATCCTGGTGATCTTGACCGTGATCTCCTTGCCTTCCTCCGGCCTTACGGACGCTTCCGTCTCTTCCTCTGCGCTGCTGCCACCAGAGCCGCCGGTTTGGGTTTGGTACTGGGAGACGTGCAGCAGACCCTCAATGCCCGGGTGGAGTTTCACGAAGGCTCCGAAGTCAGTGATTCTCTCCACAGTGCCGGTGACTATGTCGCCCTCATGGAAGATCTCGGCAACCTTCTCCCAGGGATCTTCGAGCGTCGCCTTTATCGAGAGGCGGATTCGCTCCTTTCCGTCTTCGCCCTTACTCACCCCGAGGACCTTCACCCGGACGCGGTCCCCCTTCCGTAGTGCGTCCTCGGGCCGCTCAATCCGGTCGTAGGTGATCTCGGAGACGTGGACAAGGCCCTCAATGCCTCCGATGTCGACGAAGGCACCGAAGGGCTGCAAACGCATGACGACACCGTCAAAGACCGCGCCTTCCTTCAATTGCTCGCGCAGCTCGCGCAGCTTCTGCTGGCGCTCCTTCATCAGTACCGATCTGCGCGAGAGGACGATGCGGCGCTTCTCTTCATCCAGTTCGGTCACGTGGAAGTCTAGGATGTGGTTCGTGTACATCTCGGGCGTTTCGCACCGCCCGATTTCTATCTGCGAGAAGGGACAGAAGGCTCTGCGCCCATCTATGCTGACTTCAAGACCGCCTCGGTTCACTCCGAGCACCCGGCCCCTGACTACTTCCTCCCTCTCCATGGCCTCCTTGAGACGTTTGAAGACCTCGGCTGCCGGGGGAAAGAGGGTGGGTGCGAGTTTGATGTTTGGCCGGGTCTTTACTACGTAGACCTGGACTTCGTCACCCTCTGAGAGGTCCAGGTTGCCGAACTCATCACGCATGTGGACGAGGTCCAGGACTCCCTCATCCAGGCCACGCTCCCCCAGTGAGACAATCGCGTGGTCTTCGCTCCGTCGGATCACCTGCCCCCAGACCCGCTGCCCGACGCGGTATCCCTCGGATTCACCCCGCTGAGATCCTGAAGCGCTTTCAGAGGGCGTGTTGGCCGGGGCCGGGACATCGGAGGAGTCCGGTCTTGCTGAACCTTGTGCCTCTTCGCTCAGTCTCTCTTGCTCGTTCATACCCGATCGGTCCTCTGTTGAAACTGCTGCCTAGGGCAATACATCCTACCCGCCGAAACCTGATGCACCGCCTCGGGTGGCCTCAGGAAAGTGTCGGAGCCGAGTGGTGGTTTCGTTGGGGCAGGGATGATACCAGTAGGGCTACTTGTAGCGGTAGACTATTCTTCCCAGACTTACATCTTCCGAGTAAATGGATAGTTCCACAACGACCCTGTCGCCAGCTGAGACGCGGATGAAGTTCTTGCGCATCTTGCCGCCCAGGTACGCCATCACCATCCGGCCGTCGTCTAGCTCGACCCTGAATCGCGTGTTGGCAAGCTCCTCGCGCACAATGCCCTCAGCCTCGACGGCATCGGCCCGGGGCTTTCGTACAGGGGGACCGGAACTGCGTGTCCTTCCCCGCTTGCCGCTGGCTGCTTTCTTCTTCTCTTTTTTCCCCATTCAAGCTCCTTGCGTGTAGGCCTTGAGTCTTGCGCCGGCTTTGCCGGATGCGCGGCGCAGGCACAACCCTTCTATTATCGTCCGCTTCCCTCATGCACATCAACCCATATTTGGTTCCTCCCCGAGGCCTGAGGAGGGGCCATTCTCTGCTCGGAACACAGTTTAGAGACCGGCAGGATCCTCGCCCTCGCTCACGCGAACACTCGAGCGCCTTGTCGCTCTGTGCCGATTTCTGGCATAATAGTATGGGTGTGTAAGCGGGGTTGGGACGGAAGGTTCTTCGATGAGGCAGCGAGTCCTGGCAGCGCGAGGGGTTTTACACCTTGGGAACGCCGTCCTGTTGGCCCTGATTGCTGCAGTTGCTTTCCCTTTCCCCCAGGCTGAGGCCACCGACCACGAATGCCAGATATTCGGCCTTGTCTATGACGATTCGGGGGCGTATTCGGAGCTTTTCGAACGCGTCTGCGGGGACCTTTGGGCCTCTACGCTGCCGGAGTCCTCTGGGCGAGTAAGTCCCTCCCGGGACGGGTGGGGATTCGGTTACTTCCTGTCACCTCCCGACCCCAGGATCTCCAGGCCGATTCTTCTTAAGGCGGGGCCCCCTGCTTGCGAGGATTCCCTTCGCTGGGCGGCGGCACTGACCGAGATAGAACAGTTCGGGCTTGGGAGCTCCTCGGTTGTGCTTGGGCATGTCCGCAAGAGTAGCTACGGCCCGGACAACGGTGCTCTGCCTGATCCACACCCGTTCAGCGATTCACTGTGGGGTCGGTGGTGGCTTTTCTCACACAACGGGCACACGGTTCCAGATACGCTATTGCAATGGATTCCCGCAGAGTTTCTGGAGAGGCATCCTCTGGACTACTCGCCTATCTACGTGGACTCTGAAGTGCTATTCAGATATCTCCTTTTCGAGATTGAGTCCCGGGGCAATGTGAAGGATGCGCTCCTTTTTGCGTTCAACCGCATAAAGAACTACGACGACTTCGTGTTCAATATCTGCCTGACCGATGGGGATACGCTCTGGGCCGCACACACGTTGAGCTATACGCCTTTCTACTTCGGCTCCACAGCAGATTCGCTAGCGTGGTGGGTTACGACGGTCAAGGGGACGTGGGAGGATCCTGAGCAGATGCAGATGCACCACTTGTACTGGTTCGCACCCGGAGGCATGGGCAGTGCAAGCTACGAGTAGAAGCTGCGGACCCCCTTGGGGTTGCATACCCACAACAGGGATAAGGCTGGTGGCTGCTGTCACGGTGCTGCTCCTGGCTACCGAAGCGGCTGGCGGCTTGCCTGGCAACGCTTTCTTCGGGCTTTTCCCGTCGGATCGGAATGGCGAGCTTGATCCGTTCTGGTACTTGACGGATGCCGCGGGCTGGCCGGCTTTGGCTGAGACCCATCCCGATGGCTGGGCCGTGACATACGAGAGCGATTCACCACCTGCTGGTTGGGAAAGGGCCTTCGTCATCCGGGGAGGCGGGAAGGCGGCGAACGATGGACGGCTGCGGCCACGTTTCGAGGCCGCATTGGATGAGATGAACTGGGGCTACCGGCGTGCCTTGCTGGCGATGCGGGACGCACCGGATCCGGAGGCCTGCTCTCCCGGGAAACCAAATCCCCACCCGTTTCAGCGAGAGGGCTGGCTCTTCGTGCACGACGGCTGGATCGATATCGAAGCTGCCACAATGTACGTCTGGAGGTATGACCTCGGCCCTGGCTGGGAGGCCTTCAAGCGCCTCCACCTCCGCGACTATCACGGCAAGGGGGATTCCACAAAGGGCAACGCCGGTGAGATCTACTTCCTCAGTTTCCTCTATTACCTCGACAGGACGGGGAACGTCTTGGAGGCCTTGGAATCGGCCGTTGAGAGAGTGCTTTCCATACCTGGAGCGGACTCTTTCCAGCTGAATGCGGTCGCTCAATGTGACTCGGGCATGTGGGCCGTGCGTTTTGCGAATAGCGAAGCCCAGCTGTATCCCGTCTACTACGGGCTCACCTGCGATGGATATCACTGGGTGGCCGATCATCTCCCGCCGGAAGCCTCCGATTGGCATGAGATGCCGGAGCACTCTATTGTTTCCTTTCCTCTCCAGGGGGATCCCACCGTGCATCTTCTGGAGCCCTCGGACAGTTCAAACCCAGGCGGGGGCACAAGCGTTCTTGTGCTGCGCATCCCACGGGTTTGCCCTGCCGCGGGTATCGACGTCTTCTGCCGGCTGCCGGTAGCCGGTTGCCTCGAAATACTCGACCTCCAAGGAAGGCGGCGGGCCTTAGCTCGTCTGGGCCCCGGCGCTCATGCGTTGGTCATGGAACTGCCGCTGGATGCCGGATCCGGCGTCTTCTGGATCCGACTTCGGTCGGGGGAAAACTCCGTGGAGCAACGTTTCGTCTCCGTGCGCTGAGTCCGATCCTCACTCGCTGCTTGTAGGCACCGCCGAAGCGGGAATATGCTTCGGCCTCGGCACCAGGCTTTCCAGTCCCGAGGGGGAGATGGACGAGGCAATTCGTTTCCAAGCCCTGAGAACACTTACGGAGCCGGACACCATCCACCTGCGCAGCCAGGAGTCTCCGGTCCCTATCGCCTCACCGCGTCGGACGGCTAGTTCTTCGGAGAAGGAACCCTCGGGCCGATGCGGGACGAAGGGCCGTGCGGGGGATCTGCTGGGCCGATTCTTCAGGGGGCTGCTATTCCCTGTAGCCCTGTATGGTTTCCTTCTCAGCATCGACCTGATGAGCAAAGCTTTCAAGCTGGCGGGCGGGGGGTTCGCGGAGCGCCTCATTTACACTACTTCTGATCCACTGGCAGGATTACTCATAGGTCTGATTACTACGAGTCTCGTTCAGAGTTCTTCCTCCACTACTTCGATAACCGTAGGTCTTGTTGCTGCCGGTATCCTGGATTTGCGCCTCGCCATTCCGATCGTCATGGGGGCCAACATTGGTACAACAGTGACGAACACGATAGTCTCGATCGGACATGTAACACGGCGGAAGGAGTTTCAGCGGGCATTTGCTGCTGGCACGGTGCACGACTTCTTCAATGTGCTGGCCGTTGCAGTGCTTTTCCCGCTCGAGCTGTTGTTTCATCCGGTCGAGCGCGTGGCCACCCTGCTCGAGCGGCTCTTTGCGGGAGTCGGCGGGGTCCATCTCGTTAGCCCCATAAAGGCAGCCATCAAGCCGGCCACGCATTTGATCGCGGACCTACTGCCCTGGCCGATTGTTCTCTTGGCCCTTGCCCTCCTACTGCTCTTTGCGTCGTTGAGCCAGATGGTCCGTGTGATGCGGCGCCTGGTCGTCAGCAGGGTGGAGGGCTTGTTCAGCAGGGTTCTGTTCCGGAACGACGGGGCGGGTTTCCTTTTCGGCTGGATCTTGACGTCCATCGTTCAGAGCAGTTCTGTCACGACTTCACTGGTTGTTCCGCTCGTGGGAACCGGAGTCCTCTCGGTCAGGAGGATCTACCCCTATACCCTCGGGGCCAACCTGGGAACCACGGTGACGGCCATCCTCGCTTCCTTTGCCACCGGGAACCCAGCAGCCATAGTGGTGGCCTTCGCGCATATGACCTTCAACCTGATGGGAATAGCGATATTCTATCCTGCTAAGAGGATTCCCATCTCGCTTGCGCTGCGTCTCGGCAGGGTCGTCGGCCGCTCGAAGCGCAATGCCTTGTTCGTGATTGTTGGCTATGCCGCAGCCCACGCCGTTCCCATTGTCTACGTGATCCTCAGATCCTTGGGAGGGGGTAGATAGAAGTGTGGAGAGAGATACTGCGTCTATTCAAGACGGAGTCGCTTTGCGAGGAATCGTTTCGCGCGTGTATCACAATGCTGCGCGACTGCAAGAGCATGTTCGAAGACGCTGTGCGTTCCCTCCGAATTGAAGGGACTCCAGGAACCGAGATCTACTCCAGAGATCGCATGATAAACCGTTTCGAGCGTAAGGTGCGGCGGAACATCGTAACACATCTTGCTATATCCAAGAATCCTGACGTGAATACTGCGCTTGTGCTCACTGCGATCGTGATAGACATAGAGCGAATAGGCGACTACACGAAGAATATCGTGGAGCTTGCAGCCGCTCATCCAGGCCCCTTCGATGGCGGAGATCTGGATGAAGAAATCCGCCAACTCGAGGAGACAGTACGATCGATGTTCGAGGAGCTCATACCCGCCCTCGAAAACACGGACGTAGACGCGGCCAGGCGGATCATGGGAGACCACCAGATGCTGGCAGACCGCGTCGAGGAGAGTTTGCAGGATCTCATCTCATGCAAGGTAAAGCTTCGTGACTCGGGGGAAGCCGTGACAGCGGCGCTGTACCTTCGGTATCTCAAGCGCGTGAGTGCTCACCTCAAGAACGTGGCAACGAGCATAGTCAATCCCTTCTACCGGATTGGCTACAGGGAGAAGCCGCAGGAGCCGGCAGCAGAGTGATGCGGCCTGTGCGGGTGCCCTGGCTTGTGGATGGGATGCTCGGTGAAGTCCAGCAGGCTTAGACGTTGCCTATCCGCAGCACACCCACTCCGTCCAGTTCACTTCGATAGAGCCGCAGGAGTGCCTCGTTGGCTTCGCTCAGATCGAACATGGTCACCTCGCTTCTAACCGGAACCTGAGGAGCGAGCTCCAGCATCTCCCTTGCATCTTCGCGTGTAGCGGCCGTGACGCTACGCAGTACCCTTTCCATGAACAGATCTTGTTCGTAGTCGAGGGCGGGAATCTCGTCCATATAGATTCCAGCCAGCGCAAGGGTGCCCCCTGGTGCAAGAAGCCTTAGCGCCGGTGGGACGAGTTTGCCCGCAGGGGCAAACATGACAGCGGCCTCCAGCGCTGCGGGTGGCTTCTCGTCGATCGTGCCCGCCCACTCAGCTCCAAGAGAGAGTGCCAGGCGCCTGTGGCTTTCTGTGCGGCTGAAGACGAAAACACGCGCTCCCCAATGGCGAGCGACTTGGACGGCGATGTGAGCTGAGGCCCCGAAACCGATCAGGCCCAGGGTCTCAGCCTCGCGTGCGCCAGCCAGTTTGAGAGCCCGGTAGCCTATTATGCCGGCGCAAAGAAGAGGGGCAGCCTGCTCGTCGGGATAGTCGTCTGGAAGCGGCAGCACAAAGTCCTCGGGCGCAACGACATACTCGGCATAGCCGCCGTCGACGTCGTATCCGGTGAATAGCGCGTTCTCACAGAGATTCTCCAGGCCCTTGCGGCAGTTCTCACACTGACCGCATGTCCTGTGCAGCCACGGCAGCCCGACCCTCTGGCCTTCGCGCACCCTGGAGCCCGCACCTGGACCGAGCCGGTCGATCCGGCCGACTATCTGGTGCCCCACAATGACAGGGCTCTTGTGCATCGGCAGCTCACCGATGGCCTCGTGCAAGTCGGTTCGGCAAACCCCACAGACCGAGATTCTGATCCTCACCTGGCCCTCCGATGGCTCGGGGTCGGGGAGTTCCATCAGGTGGAGGGGACGAGTTTCCACTGGGGCCTGCTTCTCAAGAAGCATTGCTTTCATGGTGTACCTGCTCCTTTCAGCCTGTTTCGTGCCGCCATCGATTCTCGGTCTGGGAAGAGAGGTTCGCAAGCATGGATGTAACAAGCAGGTGCCATGCTTGGCCGATATGTGTGAAAATGTGGGCGCCGGGCCCGAGGTGGCACCGGGCATCCTTGTGCTCGTTGGGAACCTGCCCGCACTTCCGATGTTGCCTGGCCTTAGCCGGCGAGTCCGGAGACCGGTGGTTCTCTCTCAACGACGAAAGGAAACAACCGATGGCGCTTATCAGGATTCCAAGAACAAGCGAGGAGTGGAAGCGTGAGATCCAGGAGTGGGTCAGGACCATCGTCGTCGTCATGCTCATCTTCCTGCCGACGGTGACGTTTGTCGTACAGGGCTACAGGATCCCGTCCGGTTCCATGGAGGATACGCTACTGGTTGGCGACTTCCTCTTCGCCGACAAGATAACCTTTGGCGCAAGGATTCCCTTTACTGACGGGGTACGAGGCCCTGGTCTCCGGAAGCCGCGCCCGGGGGACATCGTGATCTTCAAGAGCCCCAGGACAGGGCAGACGCTCATAAAGCGCTGCGTTGCGGTGGAAGGACAGATCGTGGAGATGCGTGAGAAGAAGTTGTACATTGACGGGCGGCTTGTCTACGAGCCGTATGTCAAGCACACCCGTCCGTACGTCGATCCCTATCTGGACAACTACGGCCCAGTAAGGATTCCCAAGGACCACATTTTCTGTCTTGGCGACAACAGGGATCAGAGCAGTGACTCGCGGGTCTTTGGTCCCGTGCCACTCAAGCTTGTCATTGCGAAAGCGGATATTCTCTACTTCTCAATAGATACGAAGCGTATTCCGCCGTTGCCTAGGATATGGAGGATCGGGAAACCCCTGTGGAACACGGGTAAGATGACGTTCGCGGAATAGACGTGGCTTTGCAGATGGCGGTGGATGGAACCGCAGGGCTTCTCGCTGACGGGGGAGGAGGCCATGGCTACCTTCGTACTGATGACCAAGCTTGCGCCAGAGGTTGCCCGGGACATGAAGCACCGAGCAGCCATAGGTAAGAGATGGAAGAAGGCCATCGAGGAGAAGTGTCCCGAGGTCAAGTTCATCTGCCACTACGCCCTTCTAGGGGCCTACGACTTCCTGGACATCTATGAGGCACCCAACGAAGAGGTGGCGGCCAAGGTCTCGATGATCACGATGGCTCAGGGGGCGGTGCAGGCGGAGAGCTGGACGGCCATACCGTATGCACGATTCCTTGAGCTCGTCGAGGAAGTGAGCTAGGGACGCATGGCCAGTAGCTGGGAGAAGATGCGCTTCCACTCCGAGAAGCGATAGGCACCTGTCCAGTGGCTGAGCAGCGCGTAGGAGATCGCGTAGACGCCGAGGCCCAATAGGATCTGTGCGGCGATACCATGGTTAGCCGCCAGAGAAGCTGCAAGTGCGGCCGGGGCGGCTGCAAGCGCTGAAGCCAACATGATTCTTCCCAGTGCTCCCCAAGGGAAGAACTGCCTCATGCTCCACCCCAAATGTCGACTTGCCACCCAGGCTGCGTATGCGGCCGCGAAGTACTGGCCGGCCGTGCTGGCGAGGGCAGGACCTGCCGGGCCAAGCTGCGGGACTTTCACCAGCGGCAGGGCCAATACCACGGTCACTGCCACGCTTCCCGCTGCTGCCAAGAGCACGGCCTTGGTCCGGCCAATCGCCCTTAGAAGCCCGGAATAGAAAGCGATCCTTAGCGGGAGGATGAAGAGGAAGATCCGGAAAGGCACGGCACTTGCCCTATAGGTCTCCGAGAAGAGCAGCACCATTGCCGGCTCGGCCAGCACAAATAGGGCGCAGAATGCGGGGAAAAAGATGGCCGCCATCCGCCGGGCAGCGCCGTGCCAGAGGTGTATCACCTCAATGTCTTTTCCGTCGGAGCGGGCTCGGACGATCGCCGGTACGAGCACGGAGGTCACCGACATCGTGAGCACGCTCACCAGGGGGATTTGGTAGGCTCCGTTTGCATAGACTGCGAATTGCTCGGGCCCGAAGTTGGATGAGACGATCACCTTGTCTAGCTGCCGACCCAGGAGGCCTACGCCGAAGGAGGCACCGAGTGGCAAGGCGAAGGCAATCTGCGACCGCAGCTCTCTCAGGCTCCACCCAACCCCTACGTCCCGCAGCACCGCCAGATACGCGCCCAGGGCCAGCAGCCATCTGAGGGCGGCCCATCCTGAGAGTGCTGCAAAGGACCCAACCAGGGTTCCCCCTGCTAGAAGCGGTATGAGAACAGCAATGTTCTGCCCCAGCACACTTACCGCCGACACGATACCCGCAGTCCCCGCCCTGTTTCGGGCCACCAGCGTGTTTTCCACCAGATTGAAAGGGAGAGTGAGTGCCGGGTAGAGGGCGAAAGCGCGCAGCGGCAGGACCAGGTCACTGTTGTCAAACAGCTTGGCCAGCGGTCCCCCGAGGGTTGCGAAGCAGAGGCCGAGGAGGGTGCCAGATGCCAGAAGCACAAGCCCGTTCTGCGCCAGGTAGCGCTTCAACGCTGGACGATCAAGTTTCGGCGCGTAGAAGGAAGCACTCGGCGGTATCCCCAGTTCCAGAACCGGGCCGAGCGTAAGCAGGATGAGCCACACCTGTCTGTAGGTTCCATAGGCGGCAGGAGGCAGCATCCTGGAGAGCACCATCATAGTGGCAAGACTCGAGAGGGTGCCGATTCCTCTTCCCAGTGAAACCGCCCACGCTTGTGCCGTCAGTCCCGCCATGGCCGGCCAATCTAGCACAACCCCGCAGCGCCGTGTGCTAGGATCCTGGCTTGGTCGGCTTGAAGAGAGGATGCGCCTGGGGTCTCCTTGGCCCCGCGAGGGAGGGAAGGGAATGGATTCCGAGGTCTTCGGTATTCTGATTCTGATAGGCCGGCCCGCGGCCGGGAAGAGCGAGGTCATAGACTTCCTGAAGAAGGTGCCCGTGGAGGAGCGGAAGAAGAGGTTCCACATCGGGGAGTTCGTGGAGATCGATGATTTTCCCTACGTCTGGGAGATGTTCGAGGCCGATGAATTCCTGAGCAAGCACGGCAAGGAACGCCTGTTCACGGATGAGAAGCTCTACTTCAAGGATCCCTTCATCTGGAACCTTCTCATAGAGAAGATCAACCGCGCCTTCGCCCGGCGGCGTAAAGAGGATCCAGAGCTGGGGCGCACGAAAACTGCCATCATAGAGTTCTCCAGGGGCGGTGAGCGAGGCTTTGAGGAGGCGTTCTCATATCTCGACGATGACATTCTTTCCCAGGCCAGGGTCATGTACATCAAGGTCAGCTACGAGGAGTCACTGAGGAAGAACAGGAGACGTTTCAAGCCCGAGGAGGCAGACAGTATCCTCTTCCATTCCCTCCCAGATGAGAAGATGGAGTTCTACTACAAAACCAACGACTGGGAGAAACTCTCCGGGGGACGCTCGGAGGGCTACTTCGCGATTCGCGGCTACCGGATTCCCTTCGCCGTCTTGGAGAACGAGCCCGAGGTCACCGACGATCCGCAGAAGCTCGGCCCGGCGCTGGAGGAGACTCTAGGCCGGCTTTGGAGACCGCCTGCGGGGACATCCTGAGAGCAGGCTCCGCTTTGAGTTGCTCAGGCCTCGGCGGCAAGGCGCTTGGGGAGAAGCCGGCGTCATTCAGGAGGTGAGACGATGAAGGATCATCATCGATTGCATCCGCACCGGGTCTCACGGTGGGCATGGCACGGTGGCGTACGGAGAGAGCCGAAGGATGCCCGCCGCAGGCAGGTTTCGGGCGTGTGGTGGGCGGTGGGCTGGCTGCCACTTCTCGCCGTTGTCGCCACATATGTTGGTGCTGGGGGCGAGTTGGAGCGGTTCCGGGGCCTCGAGGGGCGCCTGGACATCGCCGGCGGGACGGCCCACATCCCTGTCATGGAGGAAGCAGCCAAAAGGATCATGGAGTTCAATCCGCGGATCCGGATCACCATAGCCGGGGGTGGCTCGGGCGTCGGGGTTAGAAAGCTTGCCGACGGACTGGTGGACATCGGCAATACGGGCCGGCCACTTACCGAAGAAGAGAAGGAGTCCTTTGGCCTCGAGACGTTCCCCTTCGCGGTCGATGGGATCGCAGTGGTCGTTCATCCTGAGAACCCGGTAGAGGGCCTTTCATCTGAGCAGGTGAGACGGATCTTCGCTGGTGAACTCCGGAAGTGGAGTGAGGTGGGGGGTGGAGAGGGTGCGATCCATCTCTACACCCGCGATGAGGCTAGCGGCACCCGGACTGTCTTCTGGAAGAAACTCCTCGAGAAAGGGCCGATAGATCAGCGGGCAGTCGTAGTACCCTCCAACGGGGCCATGCGAGTGGCAGTTTCCGAAGATCCCCTGGCGATCGGCTATCTGAGCATTGGGCATGTGGATTCCACGGTCAAGGCGCTGCCCATAGATGGTGTTTTGCCCTCGCAGGAGAACGCTGCCTCCGGCACCTACTGGGTGGCAAGGAAGCTGTACATGAACACGAAGGGAAAACCCCAAGGCCTGGCAAAGGCCTTCATAGAGTACATCCTTGGCCCCGAAGGGGCGGAGATCATAAGGAACAAGGGATACATTCCTCTTAGCCCGTCCCCCGAGGGCGGAGACACTCGCTAGAGGCGGGAACGTGCCGAGACCACGCTTCGATGTACCTGCGGCACTGCTAAGGTGCCTGGCGGTGGCTGGCCTCGCCGCACTTGCGGCCCTGGTTGGCTTCCTTCTGGCGAACTCGGTACCACTCCTGGCCTCAGGTGTGCTGCGGGACCTTGCAGCATGGCGCTGGGATCCCACTTCGGGGCACTTTGGGCTCCTGCCCATGCTCGTCGGGTCGCTTCTTCTTTCGATCCTCGCTGTCGGCCTCGCTTTCCCGCTTGCTCTTGGGGTTGTTGCCTTCGTCGAGACGACCCGGCACTTCAGTCTGAGGCGGGCCGTGCTCATGGCCGTCCACTTCATGACGGGCGTGCCGACAGTGCTCTACGGGTTCGTCTCCGTTTTTCTGCTGGTTGCGCTCTTACGCCGGCTTTCTTCCTATGGCTCGGGGTATTCCCTGGCTGCAGCCTCAGTGACGCTTGCGTTGCTCATCCTTCCGGGCCTGGTGCTCGTGATCGAGTCGGAGGCTCGATCGATGGGCAGGGGCCTGAGGCTGGCGGCGGCTGCCCTGGGCATGACCCCTATGCAGGCCTTTCTCTTTGTCGAGTTGCCTCTGCTGCGCCGTAGTGTGGTCCGCGCATTGGTGCTTGCCTTCGGGCGGGCGCTCGGTGACACGATGATCGCTCTCATGGTCTCGGGCAACGCCCCGATCGTACCCCACAGCCTGCTCGACCCGATGCGGACGCTGACTGCCCACATTGCCTTGGCCCTCTCTACAGATGCCTCCGGAACGGCGTATCGTTCGGTTTTTGCGAGTGCCCTGTTGCTGATCCTCATGCTCCTGGTAGCGCGTTGGTTCGTGGGGGTCCTGGTGCGTCCGGGGAAGGGGGAGGGAGGATGAGGGGTCTGGGGGTGAGACTCGCCTCGGTCTGGGGTGCAGCAAGCGCCGGGGCTGTGGTAGCGGGGCTCCTCATTGTAGTGGGTTTCGTCGTCGCCCGCTTTGCCCTTGGTCCTGGGGGGCGTGCACTGCTGGGGGGGGGCCACGACCTGAGCGAGATGCTCGAGCATCTGCTGCCCGCCCTTGCGGGTACGGGCTTGCTTGTGCTCGTGGCGTCAGTCGTTGCTGTGCCATTGGGCGTGGGCACGGGCATCTACTTGGCGGAGTACGCTGGGGCTCGCGCGCAGCGACTCTTTGGCACCGCCGTGGACTTCCTTGCTGGGATTCCGTCAGTGGTCATGGGTCTTTTCGGCTTCAGCATCGTTGTCACCCTCAGGCACTTGGGGGTGAGGGATGCGCGAACGTGTTTGCTGAGTGCATCCCTGGCGCTTGCCTTGCTGGTCCTTCCGTACCTGGCGCGCGCGACACAGTCGGCCCTGGAAGGGCTGCCCGGGCTCCTAAGACTCACAGGCCATGCGCTGGGCTTCAGCAAATGGCAGATACTCTGGAGCATCCTGCTTCCTGCGGCCCGGCGCGGTGTGCTGGCTGGTCTGGTGCTCGCTGTCGGCCGGATCGCGGAGGACACCGCGGTGATCCTCCTGACCGGCGCTGTGGCGAATGCCGGGGTTCCCACATCGCTGCTGCAGAAGTTCGAGGCCCTGCCGTTCCTGGTCTTCTTCAGGACCAGCGAGCACCGCACAGCGGCGGAGATGGACGAGGCTTTCGGTGCGGCCCTGGCGCTGCTTGTGCTGACGACTCTGCTCTTCGGATTCGCCTACTGGGTTCACAGGCGTCTTCCGGGTGCCCCGGGAGCGGAGTGGCTTCCCAAGGAGTAGGCCCATGGAGACTCCCGTCGGGTCCATACCCCAGCTCGTTGCCCAGGGACTCACCGTGGCCTTCTCCGGCAAGACGGTGCTCCATGGAATCGACCTCGAGGTCTCCCCGGGTCAGCTGACGGTGCTGATCGGTCCCTCCGGGTCTGGCAAGACGACGCTTCTTAGGGCCTTCAATCGCCTCAATGAGTATTTCCCGGGCTGTTCGACAACCGGGCGCGTGTGCCTGCGATGGCCGGACCGCTCGGTCGATCTCTATGGCGGGGAATGGCCGCTGACACGGATCCGACGCAGTGTCGCGATGGTCTTCCAGGCCCCGAATGTGCTGCCAAAGTCGATAGAGGATAACCTGAGGCTACCGCTCCAGATGCTCTTGGGCATAAAGGGCGAAGAGGCCACTGAGAGGATCCGCAAGGCGCTGGAGGACGTGGATCTCTGGGAGGAGGTGGCTGACAGGCTGGATGATCCGGCGGCTACGCTCTCCGGCGGTCAGAAGCAACGCCTCTGCCTGGCTCGTGCCCTTGTGCTGGACCCCTTGGCTCTGCTCTTGGATGAGCCTACCTCCTCGCTCGACTTCAGAGCTGCTCTCAGGATCGAGGACCTACTGTTGAGGCTCAGGGAACGCTACACGATTCTTGCGGTATCCCACAGCCTCGAGCAGACGCTGAGAATCGCGGACCGGATCATGGTGCTGCGGCGGGGCAAGATCCTTCGGGTGCTGGAACGCGAGGAGGTTTCTGCACTGGCGGATCTGGAAGACCTGAAGAATCTCGTGGCACACCTCTTTGCGTAGGCGGGTGCGACAGAAGCAGCGCTGTTTCACCTCCGGCGCCTTCCCCTGCTTCCACGCCTCTTGCTGCGAAGCCCACTACGGGGGCGCGCCTGCCTGTGCCTCGGTTCCTCCTCCGGGGCTTCCTCTCGCTCATACTCGTCAGGGAAGGTGCCCTCGGGGAAGAGCTCGCGGCGCATTCTGTCTTCTTCCAGCGTGAGCTCGAGCTCGAACTCATCGAGCGGCCGCCAGAGATCCTCGTCCCACTCCTGTCCAGCCAGGGCAAGGGCGCGCAACCGGATCTGCTCTAGGGCCAGCAGGCCATCGCGCCAATCGCCGGGAATACCCCCTTCGCCTGCGTTGGCGCCGCAGAGGGCTCCCGTGATGGCAGCGACCGAGTCTGTATCGCCGCCGGCATTGATCGCATGTATGATTGCCTCGCGATAGCGGTCTCGGTACTTGAGGAAGAAGTAGATAGCCGAAATCACCCCAGCGAGGGCAAAGCCTCGGCAGGGGTGCTCGATCTCGTAGCCGGCCAGCTCGGTGGCCTTCTGCCTGATCCGCGGAAGCACCTCTTCGGGAGGTGCCGTCCAGGAGCCTTCGATTGCCTCCAGGGCATCGCCGAACTGGTGGTAGGTGTTGCGCACGTCGGGGTGGCAGCGGGTGCCATGGATATCATTGAACCAATCCTCGCTGCGCCTGATGAAGGCCACGGCCTGTCGGTGGAGGTCCTTCGACTCGATGGGCTCTTTGAAGGTACGTGAGGCTCGACCGACCAGGTAGGCGACGGCGCAGGCGGCCAGGCACGCGCGCGGGTCGCTGTGAGTAACCAAGGCGCTTAGTGTGGCGTTCTCCCTGATTGCTGGGTCGTCGCCGGCAAAGAAGAGCCCTATGGGGGCTACCCTCATGCTTGCCCCGATGCCTGCAGTGTTCCGGGATCCGCTGTTCCAGCGCCCCCCCTTTCGCATCATCGAGACACTGAGGCGGAAGTTCCTCCCGGTGCCCCTGTGAGCACCGAAGGGCACAGTGCGTGGTCCCTCGCTCAGTTCGATCATCTTGCGCACTATGACATCGGGATCCGCCCGGCCCGCCTCTAGGATCGCTTCGGCCACGATGAGTGTCTGCTGGGTGTCGTCTGTGTGCAGTCCCGGGCGCCTCCAGCGCTGAGGATTCTCCGTCGAGGGCTCCACGTAGCCTTCGACCCTCCCGTAGGTCTTCTCGATCTCCTCGGCGGTCATTCCCTCCAGCGGTGCTCCCAAGGCGTCTCCGACTGCAAGCCCGACCAGTGAACCAAGGAATCGATCGGCTAGCATCTTCCCTCACCCTTCCCCGTTGCCCTATTGCAGCTTCGCTACGACATAGACCGTTGTCGCGAGGCTGGCAATGATCGTGGCGGCCTCCTTGAGGGTCTTGCCCCAGTCGACCGGCTTTGCCTTTTCCTTCTCCGGAACGAGTATCTCGTCGCCCTCGTAGATGATCGGGTCGGGCCAGAATCTGCGTGTAGCGCTCTCGATCTCGCCTGTGACCCGCACGATCTTCACGTCCCCTTTGTTCGCTTTCTCCGTGTAGCCGCCTGTTTTCTCGATGTAGTAGCCGGCCTTCTTGCCCGGCACGTAGAGCAACAGGCCTGGGTTCGCGACGGCGCCAGATACGCGAATCGTCTCCGGCCGGCGTGGGACGTAGATGGAATCGCCGTCCTCGAGCACGATGTTGTCCCGGCTGGACGGATCGCCGAGGGCAACGCTGAAGTCGATTATGATCCTGCCCTGGTCCTTGCGGAATAGCTGTGCGCCCTTCAGAAAGGCCCTGTCGGTGGGGCCACCCGCTCGACCCATCACGTGGCTAATGCGTTCTTCCTCTCCCTCTAGGCCGTAGCGGCCAGGGAAGTTGACCTCACCTTCTAGGACCACGACCGCAGGCGGCTCCCAGCCCGGCGAGGAACGGATGAAAACCTTGTCTCCCTTACGCAGGCGCAGATTCTCCGGATGGTCGGGGTCATCCAGTATCTCACCCAAGGGGAAGGTTAGCACCATCGTAAGTGCCGAATCTGCCTCTGTCTCGACAACCCTGGCCAGTTCCGCCCTTTGCTTGTAGGTGCCTTCCAGGATGCCACCGGCCCTGAAGATGAGATCAGTCACTTTCATGCCGGGAACCAGGGTGTACTCGCCAGGGAACTGTACCATCCCATAGATCTCGACGGTCTCCTTTGGTCTCACCTGGTAGACGGAGTACACGGTGACTTCGTCGCCCCCTCGCAGCTCCATATCCTGCGACGGATCGCTCCAGCGTATCTTATACAACTGGGTTTCGCCCAACTCGCTGAAGCGGTCCACTGTCACGAGCTCCTCGTAAGCCAGGGACGTCAGTCCCCCGGCCATTCGTACAACGTCTCTCAACGTTTCGCCTGGAAGGATCTCGTAGCGCGCCGGTCTGACAACCTCGCCTGTTACAGCTACGGTGGGCCCAATGGGGTGGACGTGGACAACGTCCCCGCTCTGTAGGATGACATCCACGTTTCGGTCGCCCGAGAGCAGGAATCCATAGAAATCGATCTCCCGGGTGGGCTTGCCGCGGCGAGAAAGGGTTATTCTTCTTAAGGAGCCCTGTTCCGTGGGACCGCCGGCTGCGTATAGGGCTGTAAGAACAGTTGAGAGGGCACTCAAGGTATATGCACCTGGCCTTGCAACGTCGCCGGAGACATATACCTGGATTGTTCGGACATCCCCGATGGAGACGGTGAGGCGGAAGTTCTTTACCACCTTCGCGTAGAGCCCTTGGATCTCTTCACGCAGCTCGGCCAGCGTCCTGCCTGCGGCCATTATCACTCCCACTTCCGGGAGGACCAATCTTCCCTGGCGGTCCACCGTCTTTGCGTATCGCTTCTCCAGGTCGCCCCAGATGTTTATCAGTACCTGGTCACCGACCCCAACGACGTACTCCGGCCCGACTGTGATGTCTTCTGGCGGCAGGGCGCCCTCGGGAGGCTGGCGGAAGAGGTCATAGCCGAAGAGCTCGAGAGGCCTCTTGATGCCCAGTTCCTCGGGATAGATGACCTCGGGGTAGAAGGGCACCTGCTGGGGTGCGGGCGCGGGGGGCTGCACGGTCCCAGCTGGCGGAGCCATCGCCGCCTCCTGCTGGGCGCGCAGGAGATTGACCATGATCTCCACTTCCGGCTCGGTGAAAGTGCGATCGTCCTCGAACTGCTCTAAGTATTTCTCGGCCAAGTCGGGGGCGATACCGTTTGCCGTGAGCACCATGAGCGCCTCGTCCTTCGTGAGCTCGACGGGCTCTTCGGCGCCCACGATCCTGAAGCCAGTCTCGAACTGGGCGGGTGCTTGCTGGGGTGCCAGGAGCAGTCCGGCGGTGAGGATCAGCGCCGCTGCCCAGCAGGCTCCTCGCGCTCTCGTCCCGGCGCACGAAGTGGCTCCGTTTCCAGGAAGGAATCCCATGGCAGCCTCAATCTCCCTGCTCAAGGATCTGTGCTTCCGATCCAGCGGGCCCCAAGGCCCACCAAGAGCAACGTGCAGAGTGTATCCGGAGCGATCGGGCCGATCACTCTCAAAGTAGGCACCGCCTGCGCTAGCGGGTAGCGTTGATCGGATCCTGCGGCCACTGCTAGAGTGCATGGAACTGCTAGGCATGCCCGTTGTGGCCCCGCACCGGTAGGTCGGTCGAGGGGGGTACGACCGGAGTGCCGAGGAAAGGAGCGCCTCGGGATGGCTTCCTATCTCCTCATCACGCCCGCCAGGGATGAGGAACCGTTCATCGAGGCTACGATTCGGGCCGTTGCGGCCCAGACGCACCCGCCGGCACTGTGGATTGTCGTGGATGATGGCTCTCGGGATCGGACTGCTGAGATAGTGGAAGAGTGGGCGGGCCGCTTGCAGTACTTGCAGCTTAGGAGAACGGGCAGGACAGGTCCGCGGGCCGTGGGATCCCCAGTGGTCGAAGCCTTCTACGCGGGGGTGGGAGGACTGGACCTTGGGCGGTTCGATTTCATTGCGAAGCTGGACGCGGATATCCTCCTGCCACCCCGCTACTTCGAAACACTGACGGAACGCTTTGCGCAGAACGATCGGTTGGGTATCGCAGGTGGTGCTTGCGCGGGTCCCGATGGCCATATCGAGCGGGTTCCCGGCTGGCACGTGAGGGGGGCGCTGAAGTGCTACAGGCGAGAGGTGTTCCTTGCCCTGGGAAGGCTCGAGTCAGCGTTGGGTTGGGATACTGCAGATGAGATCCGGGCGATGATGGCCGGGTGGGAAACCAGGAGTTTCGAGGACCTTCTCGTCCGGCAGCAGCGCCCCACGGGGTCGGGGTCGGGAGTTCTCCGCGGCCGGCTGAAGCAGGGCCTGGCCTGCTGGAACCTCGGCTACGATCTGGCGCTGGTGCTCATGAAAGCCGGGCTGCTCGTGTTCTCGCGCAGCGCACCGGGGCTCGGTGGACTCGCCTTCTTGGGGGGATACATCAGTGGGTTGTGGAGGGGACGGAGGATTCTCTCTGAAGCGGAGCAGCGGTTTCTGAGGAGGCTCAAGTGGGGACGGATTCTTCGGCTGGCCTCGAGATCCTAGAGAGGCGTGATACGCTACTTCTTTTCAAGTCTCCACGCCTTGTTCGGGGGGGAGTCGCAGCGCTGAGCTTGCATCCGTGGCGGGGCCCGGAGGCGGTGGACCTCGGTTGGGCGTTTGGCGGGCTTCATGCCTGGTACCTTGGGGCTGGAGCGAAGCAGCTGCCGCGGAGAAAAGAAGTCGAGGTTTCCTTCGGGGAGGCTTCGGAGTGGGTAGATCGCCATGCCCGGCTGTGGAAGCTGGACGAGATCTTGGCTGCAGGGGGATCGAACGTTTGGGTGCTTCTGCGGCCCCATCTGGTGCAATGGATCCAGGATGCCGTTCGGGAATGGCGGCTGTTGCAGTCCCTTGCAGGAGACGGGCAGTTGAACGTCGTTGCCTTTGGGCTAGAGGCACGTAGGCGGGCAATGCTTCGAGTCCTTTCCGAGGCCTCCGGCGGACGGATCAAGTCGGAAACCGCCTTCTTCTTGGAGAGCCCTCCTGGTGCGGGGGAGCGAGCCCGTAGGAGAGTACGCACAGCGTTCTTCCTTCTCCAGGATGCTTGGCATGCCGTGCGCTTCCTGGTAGAGGCCCTCGGGAGGCGCCCGACTGTAGTCTTCGTGTCGGGTGAAAGGCAGCTTCTGAGGCATTGGGGCCTGCCGCCCTCTCGCCGGACCGATCCCTTGCTCGAGCCGGTGTGGCGAGCGGGAGGGGGAAGAAGGCTTAGGCTCTACTACAAAGCGGAGAGCTATCACCCGGACGTGGGTGCCATGACCTCCGGGCGGCTGGCTCCCGCCTATCTGAGGCACTTCTTGTTCCTGCTGGCTCAGGGTAGCCGCGGCCTCTGGGAGGTCCGAAGCATCCAGAGGCGCTGGAGTGATCTGCGGGCCTCCCTGGGAAGTGCCGAGGGGCTCGAATTGCGAGGGGTTCCGGTGGGCCGGCTCGCCCTGGACTGGCTGGACGTGGCAGTGCGGACGGTTGTGCCCACCGCGGTCCGCCAGATGCGGCGTGAGAGCCACTTCCTCGCGGGTACGAGTCCCGATGTGCTCCTAGCTCCCCTGGGGGATGCTGGGGCACAGCCAGTCGTCGCAGCTGCTCTCCAGAAGCGTATCCCGACCGTCTGTGTCCAGCAGAGACCGCTGGATGAGGAGGACTTTGCCTCTCTCCAGATGCACTCCGGCCGGGGCCTCCCCGTGCGGGTTTGCGCGTTCTCGGTTGCCGAGAAAGAGGCGCTCGTCGAGGCAGGGATCGTGCCACCGGCCCAGGTAGCCGTCTGCGGCGATCCGAGGCTGGACCTTGGTCTGCCGAGCCGAAGGCACTTGGACTCTCGCTACCTCGAGAGGGTTCGAAGGCGCTGGGGTGTCGAAGATGGCCAGCGGGTCGTGGCCGTCTCGATGGGCCGTTCGATCGCTGGAGGGGTCCTTGCGGCCCTCGGTCGCACCTTTGGTGCTGACCGCTCGGTTTTCGTGCTCGTGGTTCATCGTTCTGGTGCCGGGCTTTCCAGCGGTGATCTGGCTTCCTACGGGCTTGAGTGGGCCCATGCTACCGAGGACCCGGGTTACTTTGGATGGCAGGCGGCGGCCGACGTCTTGATCGTCACGCGCTGGCCGGATGCTGCCGAAGGGGTGCTTGCGGGTACGCATGTCGTTCTGGTGGCGCCGTCGCACGCCCCTGCGGCTGCGTGTGCTCGGGCGACGGCGCCGCTTGTGAGGGCAGTCGAAGATGCCGCGAAACTGCCTGAGGTCGTTGCCGAACTCCTTGGTTCGGTCTCTGAGCCCCCAGAACCCCCACCGGATTTTGTACGCGGCGTCTTCGGTGCCGAGGGTGAGGCTGGGAGTCGAGTCATGGATCTCGTAGAGAGGATCCTAGAAGGCGGCTAGGAAGCATCGCCCGTGGAGTTGTTAGCGTGGAAGCTGCTCGCTCAGCATAGTCGTCAGTGCCGGGCCCGAAGAAGCCTGGCCCGTTGCCCCATGGAGGTCCCACCAGACCTCGATCGCCCAAAGTGACGAGCTGTTTTCCTTGCTCAGCACGAACCTCCATGCGCTATGAAGTGGCCACTGCTCGGGCGCGGCCGAGGAGCCAGGATGAATCGAGACGCCCATCAGTTCCACCAGTGCTTTCTCGGTATTCTCGTATCTCAGCATCTCGACTCGCGCGGCGGGTGCTTCTACGACGAGGGGGCATCTCAGAACCGAGCCGGCAGCCTGCTCTATTCCTGCCGGCGTAGCGTGGACCGTGGTTCCCCAAGGCAGGCAGAGTCGAGTGCTCTGGCTGAAGCACCCAGCGAAGCGCTCGGCAGCACATGTGGCCACGGCGAGTAGGAGATTCTGCACGACGCGCACTGGGGAGTCGGCTGGCTCGTAGAGGCGCACTGTAACCCTGGCTTTCTCGCAACTAGAGGCGCCCCAGGAGTCGCGCACGAGGACGCTGACGGTGTGTGCCCCCGGGCTCAGGCGAGGTGGTTCGGAAACGACGGCGGTGCCCGATGCCACCGTTTCGCCGTCCAGGGTCCATTCGATGCTGATGCCCTGAGGTCCGGGCGTCGAGTCCACGACAGACGCTTTCCAGACTGCAGTGTCTTCTCCTGCCTCCAGCCATATCCCGTCGGAGGGCCAGAGAAGGCGCACCGTTGGCGGAGTGTTTCGCCGAACTACCACCGTCCGCCGGTCGGACTGCCGCAGTGTGCCGTCGGGGAGCCACCCAATGGCGAGGAGGCTGTGAAGGCTGCTGTCCGCGAGTCCGGCGGTGTCCCAAGAGAACCGCCAGGGTGGCTCGAAAATGCGGCCCATGCTACGTCCATCGCAAGCAAGCTCGACCGCTGCAGCCCCCGGAGCGCTCACGAGCACTTCCACACTGTCTGCAACGTGTGCGCCCTCTGTGGGACGGAGGATCTGCACTTGCAAAGTATCCTTTGGACCTGGTTCCTCGGGAGATGGCCTGATGCATCCCCATGCTCCAGCTAGAAACGCGAGTCCGCAGATCACAGACAAGAGCCATCGAGGTCCGGTCGAAGCCTTCATGTCGGCATAACTCCTGCGTCTCTTGGTTTGCCTCTTCCGGTGGGCGGGCAACGGTCTTCGGCTGTGGGCAGCAACCATGGAAAGGAGTCAAGCAAGCCTCATGCCTGCCCCGAAGAGCGATCAGGTCTCCCTGGTCCCCGGAAAGAGTGCGCCCACAGGGTGTGCCGACTGGCTCCGCCGGGGAGTTGGGAGGAGGGGCCGGGATCGGGGTGAGCTATGCGGCCATGCCTCTGAAGAAGGCTTCCGACTTCTGGCGGATTGTGTCTGCCTCAGCCAGTATGGCCTCCAGGTCTTCTGTCCCGAGACCAAGGGCTTCTGGGAGAGCCGGGGGCAATGTGGGCTCACCAGCGTCCAGTTTCGCCCCTATCCCGGTGACTCTTGCCAGCATGTCTGCCAGCGAGAGGACGGTGATGAGCGAGTTCTCCCTCAGGCGGGGCACGACCTCGGAGGGCTCTTGCGCCCTTGCCCAGAGCGTGGGCAGGTGATGGTTCGCGATCACCGTCGGGATGGGTTCGGGCAATCCCCATGCCACTGCCACACGATAGCCCAGCTCGCAGTGCGTGCCGTCGAGCAGCTCCAGCTCGCAGGAGTGAAAGTCCTTGGTTTCGTCCATGGAGTCCATCACCAGCTCGTATGCGTCGGGGAACTTGAGGAACAGGATGACGAGGCCGATGTCGTGCAGGATCGCATAGGTGAAGAGCCGATCGAGGCGCGCAGGCGCGGTCTGCTCTGTGGCCGGGGGCTGCACTGCCGTCGCCCCAGCCGCTTGCCCCTTGGCCAGTGTTGCCAGATTCGAGGCAGGTCGATAGTCCAGTCCGGCTGAGGCCAGGGCAGAGCTCCTCAGCCTCTCTCCGATGGACTGGGCGAAGTAGGCGCTGGCGAGGGAATGTTCCCAAAGCAACTCGGGGCGCTCCCCCCCTTCACCTGCGCCTCCCAGTGTATTGAGCAAGGTAGCCGTGATTGCCAGGTTGGCCGTCTGCGTCATTCCGAGCAGGACGACTGCTTCGTCTACTGATGTGATGCGCCTTGGGAAACCGTAGAGAGCCGAGTTGACCGTCTTGAGTACCTTTGCAGTGAGCGATTGGTCTTTTGCGATGAGCAAAGCCAGGTCTTTTGGTGTCGCATCCGGATCATCCATGCAGTCTATGATCGCATTGAAGACCGCCGGGAGTGTCGGGATCTCCTGGAGGTCTCTGAGGAGCTCCACCTTCAGCCTCTTTCTGCGTGGCCCCATCGAGGCCCGTGCAGAGGGCTGCTTGCAGGCCAGGGCCCGCAGGTGGTCCATCAGGTGGGGTGCCTCCTGCTCGAGGTCCTCAGCACTACTTTCTGAAAGATACAGTGTGCGAAGCGGCGTAGCGGCCAGTGCGATGAACTCTTCCTGTGCCCCTTCCGGCCTTGCGAGAATGGCACCCGGCCCGAAACGATCGGTCTCGCATCCGAAGGCTTCCGCTTCGCCGTCCATGAGGATGTAGTAGCTGCCCTTCTCTTCGCTTCCCAAAAATCTGGCGCCTTCGGGGAAATCTCGGTTTCGAAGGAACGAGATCAAGGTTTCCAGATCTGACGCCGATGTCCCGGAGAAGGCCGAGAAATCCTGCAGCTCCTCGATGAGGGCTTCTATGGCATTGCGGATTATCTCTTCGAGTCGCTGCCTGCTCTTCTCCGAGATTGACGTGATTCTGTAGCTAGCCCGCCTGAACTCCCCCGAGACCCCTCCTTTCCAAACCAGCCGCGCCTTGCAAAGAATCGCGTCGCCTGGGGTTTTCGTGGGAAGTATCCCCGCCACGATGATCCGGGGAAGATCTTCCTCGGTTCTTACCTGAACCGAGAAGCCGGTTACGGCAATGTCGAAGGTTTCGCCTACGTAGGTTCTGGATCTGTCGGGTGCCGTGAAGTGAATTGGAAAGCGCAGCCGCGCTCTGTGTGTCCTGCCCAGTACCATGGGAGCTCCGATGTCGCTTGGCCCAATGCTGCGAACACTGCCCGCGGTTAGTACGGAGGCCGTACGCCTTGCTGTATCGAAGCTTCAAGCCGCGAACTTTAGGCGGCGTCGCAGCCAAGGATCTGAGCCATGGGCCGGACACCTCAACGATACCCAGCACGGGTCGCATGTCAATGCCCCCGCTGGTTTGAGGACGTAAGCTGGGAAGCCGTCTGCCTGCGTGGCTAGGGCAGAACGACGATCCTTCCTCTCGCGAGAACATCCGCTCCACCAAGTGTGCCGAAGAGGAGGCCGGCCGAGCTTGGCCTGGGCATCTCCAGCGAACCAACGCCATCCTTGAGGCACACCTCAAAGCGGCCGGCGGACCGCCCATCGGCTCCCACCAACAACAGGGTGGCAATCCCGCAACCCTCCAGGTTCGGGACACGCAAGAAAAGATGCCTTCCTCTCCAGAGGCCTTGGAGCCTATGCGTAGCCAGTGCGCAGGCCGGTTCTTCCACGCCAGAGTGAACGCCGTGCATCTCAAGTAGCCAGGATGGATAGAGACCCACGCCGATGGGGTTCGTCGTCTTCTCTTGACCCGTTTCTCCGTCGAAGACCCTCACCCCGGGCAGAGCGAAGGTGCGATCGGCGACGAAGAGATCGCCGCTCGATGGTTCGAGATTGACGTGCGCGTACGCGTATTCGCTGGAGGTTGCGATGGTGGCCTCCTTCGTCCCGGACCGCAAATCCACGCACACAATGCTGGTTGTCCAGGTGGGGGAGAGGACCACGCAATACGCAAGGGCACCGTCGAGTGTGTCCCAGGAGTTGATGTCGCCTCCGAGAGTGGCCTCATCGATCAACATGCCCTGGGAGGTCATGGTCAGAGGATCGACGGCTTCGATGCCTCCATCGGCAGCACCGTAGGCGCCGCACTCGCCGAGGAGCAGGTTGCCAGTTGTGGGGTCCTCTATGATGAACGAATTGGGGTTGGTTGCAGAGAGGCGGATGCCCTGGATGCCTGGAGTCTCGGGGTCGACGTCGATGAGCGAGTTGTCCTCCAGGTCGATCACGGCCAGGTAGGAAGGAGGCACGGGCACCCAGTAGTTGTCCCTGTCCAGGCGCTGCAGGGCGAGAAAGAGTTTGCCGTCGGCAATGAACATCGAGTGCATCTCGGGGATGCCGTCGCCGTCGGCCAGCGGCGATAGGTCAATCGAATCTGTATGCTCTCCGGTTGTCGGATCGACCTCCCAGAGTTCGGCGGATTCGTAGCGGCTCACGAAGGCGCGGGTCTCACTCACGAAGCAGATGTCCTGGGGATTTGACCCAGGACCGACGGAGAACTGCCGAATGGTGCTGAACCCTGCCGCGGGATCGATCACCTGGATGTTGTCGGCGCCAAAACGATTTACGACATATATCAACCCCTCGTAGCTGCGGGCTACGGCATCACCGCTTATGGGTTCGACGAAGTTTTCATGCTGCCACGGCTCAATCACATCCATCAGGGAGGTGTTCCCGGCCGAGTAGTCGTACTCGGAGGTGAGAACGAACATGTAGTTGCCATCGGGCCAGCCTGAAGCCCCAGGTGCCGCAAAGGGAAGCGCGAGAGCGCCGAATACGATCGTGCAAAGCTGCAGAAGCCAGCGGGTTGCATCGTACCGATTCTTCCTTGCCTCTGTTGATGCTTCTCTCATTGGTTACCTCCTTGCTGTATGAAAGGGTTGCAGCCTCTACAACTCTTCTGATGGCCTTCAGTCCGTGGAGCCAGCGAGGGGCGGGTCTCCCATGCGGACCTCGATTGCGGTTGAGAAGCTCCGTCCGGGAAGCGGATAGCCGCGCACATCGGGCGTGTGTGAATCGAGGAGGTTGGCCGCCTCGAGGCTGAGCACTGCAGGTGTGCGCGGAAGGTCTATGCGCGCCTGAGCATTGAGCCGTGTTGCGCCGTCGGAGCGCATCGATTCCATGTTCGAGCGAGTCCAGAAGACAGGAGCTGTATAAGTGCACTCGAAACCTAACAGCAGGCCGGGCCATTGCAGGTCAACGGCGAGCCTGAGGCGCAGTGGCGGGTGATAGGGCAACTGCTTGCCATTGTAGATGGGCGAGGGACCTTCGTTCCGACTGTCCTGCCAGGTGAAAGTT
The DNA here is from genome assembly GCA_964388535.1 of uncultured bacterium. Taxonomy (GTDB): domain Bacteria; phylum Eisenbacteria; class RBG-16-71-46; order CAIMUX01; family WJJG01; genus CAYMBA01. The sequence goes on from CAYMBA010000006.1 coordinate 38,023, forward strand.
CCTTCCAATGCCACTTCCTGCGGAACAGGCCAGTACGAACGGGCTGTGCCTCCTAGCCTGAGGTGGCTGAGGCCAACTGCCGCCTCGATGCCGGAGATGCGGGCTGCCTCGATGTTGAGTGGTTTGCTCTCCCTGTTGGAGATCGTGACAAAGGCAATCATGTTCTCCGAGCGGACCTCGTAGGCCGAAAGTGAGGCGTACAGGCTGTCACCGCCGGGCGTGCCGCTCGTCCACTCGCAGCCTATGTCCCAGCGCATGCCGCGCTCCGTCCGGAGGCTTGGGTTGCCGCGGACAGTGCCCTCGGCACCGAAGAGTTCGAAGAAGTTTGGCAGCCGCACATAGCGCGCCCAGTTGGCACGCACGACGGTGTTCCCATCGACGGCTAGCCTCAGGCCTGCTTCTAGACCGCCTGCGTGCTCGCGGTGGACCGGCTGTACCGTGAATGGAAGCCACGGGTTAGCGCCCGTGTAGTCGTCGCGCACCGCCGCGCGGGTAACCGCTAGTCGAAAACCCACACGGCGGGTTCTCCATTCCAGGGTCCCCCTTGCCGTGGCCATCGATCTGTGGCGCGGATCCTCTTTGCTACTCCCGGAGGAGTAGGTCTCACGCTCCAGTGATCCGGAGGCGCTCAACGAAAGGTCTCCCCATATCCAGGGGGGGGAAGCGGCCAGGCGGCATGCGGCACCGACTCCGTGTCTGTCAGTCTCGGACGTTCCCGATGCGGGCGTCCCGGTAATGGTCAGCTCGCGCAGCGGATCGGAATACTCAGTTGCCGTCCATTCGCGGAACCCTCGAAGATTCCACCGGAGGCTCCCGTGCAACGTATGCCAGCTCCCAGTTGCCTGAAGGAGCCTCGTCTTCCTCGCAAGCCTCGCACGGTGGGTCGGGTGCCCGGCCATACCGGGTAAGCCACGGTCGAGATCGGTGGTGGTGACAGCCACGGTAGCTTCCATGCTATGGGCGGGGTGGATTGCGGCCTTGGCAAGCACGCTCACGCGGCTCACCGAGCCGTTCTCCCAGCGCCTCCAGCGATCGTCATCCTCGTTCAAGTGGGTGCCATTGTCGTCCAGGTACAGGAAATCGCCTCTGCTCGCGAATCGCGAGCCTAAAAGAAGCAGGCTTGCGTGGGGCAACTGCAGGGAGGCGCTCAAGCCCATCTTCCGGCTCGAGAAGCTGCCTGCGGCGGCAAAGAGCCTCATGCCGAGGCCGTCGGGCATGAGCGTGTGCAGGTAGACGCCCGTGCCCGCTGGTGCTCCTAAAGACACCGATGGCCGGCCGCTGCGGTTGATCTCTATCCGCTCGAGCAGAACGGGATCGAGGAGGCTCAGGTCGACCCCCGGGCTCGATGCACTCCTCAGCGGCACGCCGTCGAGGAAGACCTCCACATCCGAGGGTTCACAGCCGCGGATGGAGACAAACGTGACTGCCCCTGGTCCTCCGAGGCTGCGCAGGGAGACACCCACGGCTCGTTCCAGGATCCTTCCCGTCTCCTCGAGGGGGACCCCGCGTGCCTGCGGGCGCACGATCGAGATGAACTGCGTTTTCCTGATGACCGATTCCTCCGGTGTCAACCTGTGCGCCCGCACGGTGTCGGCCAGAATGGGTTTTGGCCAATAGATGAGAGTTTCCGTCTGGCCGGGTGCTCCCTGTACTGGCCGGAGGATGTGGATCGGCCAGCCTAGA
>CAYMBA010000007.1:0-38852 GCA_964388535.1 uncultured bacterium
GAACCAGCGGACATCCGGCTTCGAGCGGGCGAACTCGTTGTCCACCGCCCGTATGATGAAGGCATGCCAGTCGGAGTAACGGGTCTCCCGGCCGGTGGTGTCCTCGGGTGGAGTCGAGGCCGGGAAGAAGATGGTCTCGTCGAACCGCTTGGTCCTCTGCCAGGCTCCCGGCAGCAAGGTGTCATCTATCGCCCACTCGAACCAGAGGACGACCCCATCTTCGTCGGCGCCGCGCCAGAAGAAGTGCACGTTGTTGGGCGCATCGAGTCCATTTGCCAGAACCCCGCCAGTGATCTGGACGACAGGTCTCTTGTTCGGTACCCTCTCACCGATAAACCCCTCCTCAGGGAGAAGAATGCACCCGCTGAGCAGCGCGAGTGAAACCGCCAGGGCCAGGGCCCCAGGGGGCCCGGATCTCCAAAGCCGAACAGAAAGCATCGCGACTACTCCCGTCCCTGCCCTAGGCCCACACTTCAACCTACCTGGCTACGATCTCGAATGGCACGTAGATCTCACTGCTGCGCGCCGGAGATGCACCAATCATCTCCCTCGCGAGCACACGGAGCGTGTAGTGCCCCGGGTTCCTCAATTCCGCCCAACTCGGATCCGTCGGATCGGGGGTGAACTCACAGACCGTGGACTCCACCATCACACCCTCGGACGGCCCTCCCAAGGGGGGCTGGAAGAAGAACTTGAATCTGGTGGTAGTCGAATCGGGATCCATGACACCGAAGCGAAAGGTCAGCCAGTTCTCTGCCACGAAGGAACTATCCACCTGCTGCCCCGGGCGGGGAAACTGGAGCACGGGCTCACCAGACTGATCGAAGCCCAGAGTGTCGATGAATACCGGGGCGCGGTCGACGGCAAGCACTATCTCCGCGGGCGTCCCGTCTTGCCGCCAGAGGGCATCAACAGCACTGACAGAGAGATACACGTCCCTCGTTATGTCCGTGACGACGATCCTGGGGTCCGTCCTTATGACTCCCTGTTCGAGACTGGTGACGAAGCCAAGCATCGACTGGCCTTCGGGCTGATCTGGGTCGCTGGCAGCGACCCAGACAACGGCCGAATCGATAGGCAAGACGTCCTCACCGGGGCTGGCAGGATCCATGTGCAAGGGGATAGTGTCGGGCATGAAGACGACAAGCGAGCCAGCCCAGGCCGAGGAATAGGCAACCACCTTGATGGCCGAATCCCCCGTGGCAGGATTGATATCCTTGAGGAACCAGGTATCCGGATCCATGTTCCAGACGAAGTCGACAGTGAGGGGATCAAGAGCTGCAAAGCCTGCATTGTCGAGTGCGCGGATCCTGAACTGGTAGGCCCCACTCTCGAGCGTCGTGAAGACGGCCTCCGTTATCCTGTCTTCGACGCGAACCTCCCTTGCGTGATAGGGCACGAGTTTGTAGTAGTAGGCCCGGATGCCACCTATCGCGACCGTGTCACCATCCTCGGTCAGCATGCTGTCCTCGTCCATACCCCTCCACTGGAAGACGACAGAACAGCCCGTGGGAACCGTGTCGCAGGTCTCGATCCCCGGACGGTCGGATACGATCCAGAAGGTATCGCGGCCAGAGAAGCCGAAGGCCCTTCTCATCTCCACGCTGGGGATGCTCAGATCGCCGACACCGAAGAAGGTAAAGGCTGGTTCGGGATCCACCTTGCCCTCATTGTCGACAGCAGCCACGTAGATCCTATGCCCGACTGTTTGGGCGTCCTCCCAGACCGGAATGAGGAAGAGTGAGTCCGATGAGCGAGTGAAACGGAAGCTGATGGTGTCGGGCTTTACGGGCATCGAGTCGGTCACTGCCACATAGAAGCCCACCACTTCCCCGTCTGGATCCTCCCCGTGCCAGTAGACGTGTATCCTGCAGAGGTTACTCGAGCTCTCAGGCGGCGCACAGGTGAGGTAAGTATCGGGGGGAAGGTTGGTGTCAACCTCGATCACCTCTTCCTCCCGGCAGCCTGCCCACAGTCCCAGCACCAGGGCCGCGAGGGCGGCAAGCGCAATGAGCCTCCGGTGCCGCGGGGCGCGGCCGGCAACGGCTTTGGTCTTCATCGTCCGGCACCCTCCAGATACAGGATCCTGCAGACTCGGCAGACTAGCAGAGACGCCGCTGCGGGTCAAAGCATTTGGGGCACAAGGAAAGGGGCCGGGGACAACCCCCGGCCCCTTCTCACAGCCGCAGGTCCTCGCCGGGCCCGCGCAGTGCCTACTTCAGCACCACCATCTTCTTGCCCGACTCGAACCCACTCGCCGTCGTCATCTTCACCCAGTACACGCCAGCTCCCACACGTGCTCCCGCATCGTCCGTACCGTCCCATGTCAGGCTGTTCTCGCCCGCATCGAACCGCTCGTGATCCGCCAGCGTCTTCACCACACGACCGTTCAGATCGTACACCGCTATCGTCACATCGCTCTCAGCACCCAGATGGAACCTGATCGTCGCACGCCCCGCAAACGGGTTCGGCCTGCTCGGATACAGGTAATCCACCCGGCCGCTCAACTCGCTCTCGCCGTCGTCCACACCCTCTTCGTAGCAGTGAATGTTCGTCACATCGAAGATCTGCGGCTCGATGTCACGCATCCACTGGAAGCACGGGTGCATCAACTCGTACACACCCGCAACCCGGCACGAACTGTCCGGATCGCAGTGCGGATCGTATCCACCGCCGCCGCAGTCACGCTCCAGCACACGGTGGAAGCTGAACCCACGCACCAGCACCCGCGTGTGCGAACCCGGATGCAGGTTGATCGTCTCGGCATACTCCACCTGCGGCTCGATGCCGCCGCTGCCGTAGACCGAGAACACCAGGTTCCCGTACGCCGTACCACCAGGCTGCAGATCCACCACGTGGTACGGAATGATGTGCGGGCACCCGTTGCCGTACAGCGTCACGTACGGAGGCTCAGGCGCATACTCCGGATCCGCAACCGGATCCAGATCCACGCAGTAGTTCATATCGTCGTTGTACTCGCGGTAGATCGCAGGATCCGTCATCCTCACATCGCAGGTATTCAGCATGAAGAGCTGGCCATAGGTCGCATCGTGCCACATGGCCTCCAGAATCGCATCACCGTCCAGAAGCAGGAACCGGTTGTACGTCGCCATGTCGCAGATGCCCGTCGTGACCCAGCTGTCCAACTGGGCCCAGTCGTACGGCTCGCCTCCGCCGGCTCCGAACCCACCTGTGCTCCAGAAGATCATCCGGTAGCCCAGCATCTGGCGCAGCGTGCAGCCCGCATTGCCCCAGAATCCGCCATTGTAGACCTCTTCACCCGAGGACGGATCGAACGACCAGCCCTCCAGGCCATAGGTCCTGGCAAAGGACGCATTGAAGTTCGAGCTGTAGTTGAAGTAGTCGTACTTGTCCATGTACTCGATGCCCAAGTCATCCAGCACCGCCGTCAGATACGGCTCGGCGCCGCGGTTGTAGGCATCCACATACAGGAACCCAGGCGTGTAGAAGTCGTACTGCCCATGCGGCACGACCGTCGGAAGCACGCGGAACTCCTGCGGATGCTCAGGCGTGTAGTAGTAGTAATAGTCCGTACCACTGACCCACCTGGCACGATAGTAGTACTGAATCTCAGTACCGGGGCTGAACAGCAGATCCGGGAAGATCTCCTGCGCCTCCGTGTAATCGGCGTGCGAGGCATCGAAACCAGGATCGTCCTCGTGGAAGTATGTCGTGAACTTGTGCTTGTAGACACCCTGCGGCGTCTCGGCAGAGTCCATCAGCACACACACGAAGTCCTCTTCCACATCGCCGTGCGGAGCAAGACGCTCCTTCCACGACAGGTACCCCGGAATCCAGTCCTGCCTCATACCCTTGCGCGATACCTTGAAGCAGATCTCGCACAGCCAGCTCGGTGTATCCCCGGTGACCGTAGGACCCGCTATGCACGCCGTATCACGCAGCCAGTCGTTCATGTCCTCATCGTCCATGTACAGATCGTCGGCCACGTTGGCATAAGCGACGTCCGTAGGATCACCGTAGATCTCGTTGAACATACCGAAGGCATCCTGGAACTGATGCCCCGTCGTGAGCGTTATCGGCGGAGCATCCACGGCACCCAGCAGCGCAACCCGGATGTTGTCGATGACCGGCGCACCGCAGGTCTGGCCCTCGGTCGTGCAGACCGTCGGCGGAATGCCGAACTGCTCGCAGCTCGTTATGACCTGGTAGGTCACCCGCAGGGAGTCCCACAGCGGCTGAAGCGGCGTGCCATCGGGCGGGTTGCTGAAGTCCGCTCCCGTCAGATAGCAGCCAGGATCGTCACCCGTGTAGTACCACACCCGCTGGCCCATGCGCGGCGACCAGTGCGGGTTCGGGTTCACCTCCGTCGTGTACGGGTAGACCCTGTAACCAGGCCTGTAGAAGGTGCCGTCGCGGTACTGCAGGTAGGAGTACTGGTACCAGAATGCCGTAGCCGCAGTAGGTGCATCCGGCGTCGGGTTCGCGATCACATTCGAGTAGGCCATCTCCGAATGGCCGGGCAAGTGGTAGCCCTCAATCACGTGGGCGGGATCGACGAAGGCCATCGCATAGCCCTGCATGTCGCAGGGGCAGATGAGGTTGGCGCAATCGGTCTGCCAGCTGCCCCAGACGGACTCGTCGTAGAGGGCCATGAAGGCACCCAGACCCGGGCAGCGCTCGAAGGTCCAGCCCTGGGCCGAGGCCTCGAAGTCGAAGACATAGGTGTTGTCGCCAACCTGGAGTTCGATGTCATCGGCAGCGAAGGGGCCGTAAGGCGTGGCGTAGTCGCCGTCCTCGTCCGACCAGCCGCCGTCCGAGGTGAACTTGAAGGCGAAGCGCACATACACCGTAGCCGAGTCGACCACGGGGTACGGATCGCCCCAGATATCCCCACTCCAGGTCTCAGGCTCCGTATAGGAACCGATCTCGTCGTCAAAGGTGTCCCACTCGTAGTCCTCGATCCAGTCGTGGTTCTGGTCGTAGCAGCGGATGATCACGTGGGTGTAGTCGTATCCAGGCTCGGTCTTGTTGAAGTACTTGAAGGTGCAATGGATGTCCTGGTTGAAGGGATCGTACTCATACTCGGGCGAGATCGCCCACTGGCACCAGTTGTTCCCGTAACCCATGCCGTCGACCCAGTCGTGCTGGTTGGCATAGTCCTCGTGTGCACCGCACCACAGCTCTGCATAGGTGCCAGGGAACATAGGCTGGTAGGGGTCACCGTGATCAAGGAATGTATCCTCGGTGACGCGGTCGAAGTAGTCGTCGTCGTTCTCGGTCTCATCGATCGACTGCCAGCCTTGGAAGGTGCCATCGTTGAAGTTCCACATGCTGTCCTGCACCGCAAGACCGTCGGGACCGATACCGCCCCACCAGGTGGTATCGGGCCTCAAGTGGTAGTCCGCCCTGGTCGCGATATCAGGCGCCTCGAGAGTGGGATTCACCTCGATTGCCTTCCTCGGGCCAGGAGCGACAGCCATTGCGACGCCCGCAAAGGCCATGATCGCGATGGCGAGAAGCGAAAACCTCATTCTCATCTCATGCCTCCATGGTTGTAGTACACGGAGCCAGCCTCGCCGGCGCAGTGCCGGAGGCAAAGCCCCGAAACCACCTCGGCTTGTCCTACACGACAAACGTTTCACTACACCAGTTGAGCCCCGCCGATCCGTTGGCACCTGCCGCAGCCGCCGCGCAAGAGCACGGGAGGGTACCGGCCTGCGGTCAGAGCATCGGAGTCAAGCGGAGTCGCAAGCGGCTTCCTCCTGCATCACCTCCTCCCCCAGAAAGGCTCCCTTCTGGCCCATTACCTTCGGTCAGGGGGTAGCGGAAACAGAAGAGACACGAAAAGCACCTGCACGCCGCCGGGAGCATGGGCGACGTCGGCGCTCGAGACTCCAAAGCCATCAGACTGGCATAGCTATGCTCTCCAAGTGACGCTTTCATCGATTCGACCGATGCAGCCCCCGGTTGTCAGTTCGCATCGGGCGGGATGTCCAGGAAACGTGGGCACACTCCCAGTGCCCCCATCACAGCACGCACGAAGTATATCAATAGTCGTTGCCCTTGTCAATCAGCCGGCTCCCCAGGATCCCCTGCTGCCAGAGCCGCAGCCAGCGCCGCGGCCCAGACGCGCCGAGGCGCCACACCCACTTCGTGCGCCACGGCCACGCAGTCGTCCATCTCGGGCTTCGGATCCCAGCCGCCTGGCCTGCGGACCCATTTGACACGCACCTGGCCATACGGAGTCTCCACCCGTGAGATCCTGCGCTCCAGCACCCGCCGCCAGAGCACCTGCCTTCGCAGTCCCGCACTTGGCGAATGTTCGAGTAGGAAATCCGCGAACCGGCTCTCCTGTTCGGGGCGGCATAGAACCGTGAGGCTCCATCCCTGCCGCCCCTTCTTGCCCAGCCTCGGCACCACCGAGACATCAAGGGCGCCGTCTGCGAGCACATCTTCGGCTAGCGCCGAAATGTGCTCGGGGGTTGCGTCATCCAGCCAAGCGGAGAGCTCCAGAACGCGCTCCAGCCGGTCGCCTGGGATGGCCCCAGCCCCGGTTCCCACGAGGTCGGCCACCTCCCGTGTGGATTCGCCCACGAAGAGACGGGCGAAGTTCGGCACACCTTCCTCGATACGGCTGCCTGCCCCCGTCCCCACGGCATCGATCCGCATGGGTGGGGGCACCTCGAAGCGTCCCAGGGTGGTCACCAAAGCAGTGCCGGTCGGCGTGCACCGCTCACCAGGATAGGGGCTCCAACGCACTGGCACGCCCTCTAGCAGCGCCGCGGTCGCGGGCGCGGGGACCGGGATCGTCCCGTGCGCTCCTTCTATGGTTCCGCTCCCAACGGGCAAGGGCGAGACGTAGAGCTCAACGATGCCCAGATCTTCAAGGCCCAGGCACGTGCCCACGATGTCTACGACCGAGTCCAGCGCCCCGACTTCGTGGAAGTGCACGGCCCCGGGATCCTTCCCGTGAACGCGGGCCTCAGCCTGGATGAGGCGCTCGAAGACCGCGAGCGACTTCTCCTTTACTCGCTGAGGTAGGGGCGAGGAGCGAAGCAAGTCTATCACCTGCTCCGGGTGTGCGAGCATCCGCCCATGCCCGTGAGAGGAACCGGGCGGCGAAGTGCACTCCGGCCCGGGAACGACCTCGATGCCCGTGCCCACGATTGCCCCGTGCCTCCGCTCGATCACGTCGATGCGCTCGAGTCTCCCGCCGAGCCACTCGAGCGAGCGCCGCAGATGTGCAGGATCCCAACCGGCGTCCACGAGGGCGCCGAGGAACATGTCACCGCTTATTCCTCCCACGCAGTCGAGGTATGCAATTCTCAAGGCTCTTCCTCCCCGGTCCCGTCCCCCGCACGGGCCTCAACGAGGCGCAAGTTGATGAGGGACGCTGCGAAGCCGGCGCCGAAACCGTTGTCGATGTTGACCACCACGACACCCGAGGCACAGCTGTTCACCATCGCCAGCAGTGCCGAGAGGCCCCCGAAACTGGCACCGTAGCCCACACTCGTGGGCACGGCGATGACAAGCGAGCGGACGATGCCTGCAACGACACTCGGCAAGGCCCCCTCCATCCCGGCCACGACCACGATGGCGTTGGCCCGCCGGAGGAGATCCAGATGAGGAACGAGTCGCGCAAGCCCCGCCACACCGACGTCGTATGCCTTTTCCACCCGGCTGCCCATTGCGAGTGCTGTTTCCGCCGCCTCCTCGGCAACAGGGATATCGCTCGTGCCCGCAGCTAGGACGGCCACCAGTCCCTTCGGCTCTAGCGGGGCCCGACCGGGGAGGAAGAAGGTTCCGGAGCGCTCGTTCAGACGCCCCTCGGGAAACTCGCGCAGGAGCAGGGCGGAGGTTTCGCCAGAAGCCCGCGTTACAAAGACTGGCGAGCCGCTTCTGTGAATTGCGCGTGCAATCTCGAGTGTCTCCTCCGGCTGCTTGCCCCCTGCGAAGATGACCTCCGGGAAGCCGCGCCGAAGGTGCCTGTGGTGATCGACCCGAGCGAAGCCGAGATCCTCCAGGGGCCAATGCTCGAGGCGACGCAACGCCTCGTCCACCCCGAGCTGCCCGCCCGCTATCTGCTCGAGAATCGTGCGAAGTGATTGCCTGTCCACCGTCTCCTCCCGAACCCACCCGCTGCACCGAGGCAGCATCGTAGGGCTGCGATGAAGTGGAGGGAGGATACCACATAGTGCGGGGACTGAACAGGGAGCCGGGAGAAAGAACGCTGCCTGAGGAGCACTGCGTGGGGGAACCGGCACCCTCGGGAACGACTACGTGTGGCCGGAGCAGAGAAGCGGGAGATCACACCCTGGGAGGTCGCTTAGGATCCGACCATCTTTGCGACATGCGCACGGGCGTGAGTGCTGCTGAGGAGCAGCCCTGCGGCAAGGCCAACCATCTCGTCCGTGCCAAGCATGCGCAGCTCAGCGCGGCTGCAGCCCGGTGTTGTAGCCTCCCAGCCCGAGGCCAGCAGACTCGGTGGAGAGCCCGAGAGGTCTTCGGGCATAAGGCGCGAGTCGGCACCCTGTGCTGGTTTGGGAAGCCGGAAGCGTGCCGTCGTTATCTTGAGCGCATGGCCCGATCGGAGGAACTTGATTCTCTGAATGCTGCGCTTGCCGAAACTGGGCTCCCCCAGCAGCCGCGCACGACCAGCAGCCGCGAGGCAGCCAGCCAGGATCTCAGCCGAGCTGGCCGTCAGGCTGTCGATCAAAACGACGATCGGGACGCTCAGTTCGAGAGGGGGCTCCAGCGTGCGAAGCCTCTCGGTCTCCCCGGGCATCCGGCCCTCGGTGGCCACCACCTCCGTGCCCGCAGGCACGAAGAGCGAAGCAGTTTCGACAGCCTCCGAAAGCAACCCACCCGGGTTTCCTCTCAAATCCAGAACGAGCCCCGAGAGCCCCCGCTGCTGCCATTCGAGCAAGGCCTCAGCGGCCAGTGCCGATGTACCCAGCCGGAAATGGTGTATGCGGAGGTACCCCAGGGCCTCCGGGGCGAGGTAGGCTGCGGTTACTGGAAGCCGGCGGACTGCCTCGCGCTCGAGCTTCAGCATGCGCCGCCCAGATGGACCCGAGGCTAGCACCTCTAGGGGCTGCTCCCCAGCCCGCTCGAGGATCGCCGTCAGCGAATCCACTGGAAGCCCAGCGGCGGGGGCACCACATAGGGCCAGGATCGAGTCACCCGGCTCGAGCCCGGCTCGGTCCGCAGGCGAGCCAGGATAGACCCGCGAGACAACGGGGCAGCCGCCGGATAGAACCTCGATATCTATCCCAAGGCTAAGCCCTTCGGGAGGAGGAGCCCCACGCAGGCGCGCCAGTTCATGGGGCTCCAATAGCCTGCTGTGCTCATCAAGGGCTGAGAGCATGCCTCGGACTGCAGCCAAGGCAAGCGATTCCGGTGGAATCTCAACGACATAGGAATCCAGGATCAGATCGAATGCCTCCCCCAGGAGAGCGCGGGCCCGCAGCCTGGCGCCCGCATCCTCCCCCCCGGCGCCGGGCCTGCCGGCGGCCGGGGGAGGTGCGGTGCGGGAGGAAGCCGCCTCTGCTGGTGCGGCCAGAGGCATGGAGGCATGGAGAAGCACTGCTGCAAAGAATGCCGCGGCCACCAGTCGCACGAGAGCCCCCGGGGAGGTTGGCGCGACCCTCGAACGCCACTTGCCGGAGGGCGGCCCCAAAGGACCGCCTGCTGGTGGCCATTGATTCGTGCAGAGCGCTTTCACGCTTACGATTCTAGCATCCGGATCCGCAGGGAAAGCGCGAGAGCAACATATCTATACAGCAGTACGCACGGGCCTCTGGCCGAATGCAGCTAGCCCTCACGCCGCGGCTACGCTGGAAGGTCGGGATGGCCTGTGGGCGGTGGTGGGCAGGGCGAGTGTCATCTGGGAGCAAGCCCTAGCAGGGCCGCCACGTGGGCTGCCACCTCCTCGGCGATCTCCTCCGCCGGCCGAGCGGCCTCTACGACGAGGTACCTCCGGCCCGATACCCGCGCCCGCTCCAGGTAGGCCTGGCGGACGGCTTCGTGGAAGCCAAGCCCCTCGGCCTCGATCCGATCCGGCGCAGCCTGAGCAGAGGCCTTGCGCGCCAGCCCGACCGAAGGATCAAGATCCAGGAGGACCGTGAGATCCGGAGTCACCCCAGCTGTGGCAAGTGCATTCACAGCGTCCACCACCGCCATCCCGAGTCCCCTACCTCCCCCTTGATACGCAACGGAGGAGTCGGAAAACCGATCGGCGAGCACCACAGCCCCACGCTCGAGGGCAGGGAGGATCACCCCGAGCGTGTTGGCGTGCCTCGCTGCGGCCAGAAGAAAGAGTTCTTCCAAGGCGTGGATATTGAGCCCCTCGGCGGGCGCAGCCAGAAGCACGCTCCTGATTCGTTCTCCAAGTGGGGTCCCTCCGGGCTCGCGTGTCTCCACAATCTCGAACCCCATGCTTGAGAGGCGATCGGCCAGGAGGCGGATCTGCGTCGTCTTGCCGCTTCCCTCCACCCCCTCGAAAGCAACGAAGAGGCCACGCCGGCGGCGCGTTCCTCCTTCCGGCGCGGCGCCCTCGTGTGGAGCCTCAGACCACATCGGATGCCCCCAAGGCACGGCGGGCATGCTGCACCCGCTGCCATACGGTGAACCAGGAAGCGACTGCCAGCAGGAGAAGTGGCAATATGGAGATACGAAAGCCTAGCAGGACCGTGAGGGCGAGAAGCAGACTCCGCTCCGGACGCTCGGCAAGCCCTACCCTGCAATCCGCCCCAAGGCCCTCTGTACGGGCCCGAACATAGCTCACGAGGAAGCCCCCAGCAAAGGCGAGGCCCCAAACGAGCACCCAGGGCCATCGAAGCCCCCCGCCGTGATACGCCTTCCCCAGGAGCAAACCGATCAGTAGAAGGGCCTCGGAGAGACGATCGGTCGTGGAGTCGAGCAAGGCGCCCCACTTGCTGGCTCCATCAGGTCGCAATCGGGCCAGGTCCCCGTCCACGACATCGGCCGAGAAGGCAAGGGCCATCCACAGGAGGGCAACGAAACGGCTGCCCAGGGCCAAGGCCAGAGCAGCGAGGCCCGAGCAAAACAGACCGGCCAACGTGACGGCATCCGGAGAGACGCCGGCCGACGCCAGCGCGCGCGGAACAGGCGCGAGCAGGCCGCGAAGTCGTTGCTTCAAAGGGGTCTGCACTTAGCCCTCGCTCCAAGAAGCGGGCCTTCGGAAGCCCTATTGGTCCGCCGGCGCTGAACCCGCTGTGGCCTCGCTTCCCGAAGCAGCAGCCCTGCCTTCCATCGTCACCTTCTCACGCAGCTGCTTCGAGACCTTGAAGACTGGCACGAGCCGCTCTGGCACCTCGACGGTTTGCTCGGGCCGCTTGGGATTTCGTGCGATCCGCTTCTCGCGCTTCTTCACCTTGAAGGTCCCGAATCCGCGGATCTCGACCCTCTTCTGAGCCCTCAGGGCCTTCTTTATGGCCTCGAGGAACTCGTCCACCGTCCTGGCGACGTCCTTCTTGGGTAGACCCGTGCGCCTGACGATCTCCTCGACCAGATCGGCCTTTGTCATCGAACCCTCCTTGGCTGAAGACACAACCCGCTTCACGCCCCTGCACCGCAACCCTACACGAATCAATCGCTTGCAAGCTACCACGCGCCCACGGAGCGGTCAACTCGAGCATGCTACGCCGCAGAGACGGGTGGCTGCGAAGGATCCCCCGCGGACTCCCGGCAAGTGCCCCTCACAAGGCCGGCCGAGCCCATCCCAGTGCCGTAGCCCCGCAGCGCGTCAGGATCCACGCAGGGCATCCAGCGCCCGGGCAACGTTGTAGAGGTCGTATTCCATCATGCGCAGCACGCAGCGGAGCTCCTTCCGGTGCCAAAATGCGCAGAAGGCCTCCGTCGTCTGTTCCTCCGGATCCACCCACACCTTCCCGGCCCGGCAAAGCTGATGCGTGAGCGGGCAGTAGAGGTATTCGGCTTCCACCGCCATCGGCACACCTCCCCCGAAACGTCCCTTCCGCGGGGCGGACTACTCGAGCGTCACCTCGAACTTCTCCGGTTCCACCGGCTCAATGGCAAGATCCGCCCGGCGCGCCGAACGCTTGATGTTCACCACCGCAGGCAGTGAGTACGTTCCAGCAGGCAGAGTCGTAGCATCGATCGAGATCCTCAGGTCATCGCGCGACAACAACTCCACCGCAGCGGCAGGCCCACTGACCGAGACCGACCCCGTCGGCGGTACCACCGACTTGAGCCTCACTCCACTGCTGTGGTGAACTGCAACAGGCAGGTCTGTGAAGCGCACACGAACGACCTTTTCGACCCCCACACGCACGGTGACCGCCTCCGGGATGCACGTGCAGCCCTCAGGGACCAGAAGCGGTGCCCGTCTGGTTAGATCCGCGGTGGCACCTGTAGCGTCTATCGGGGCGGTCGGGACAGACTGCAGGCGTTCGACTATCCCGGCGGGTCCGCGGACCAGCACAGACTCGGGCTTCGTTACGACTTTGCCGAACAGCACGTATCCGGGCGCGGGCTGCCCCCGTGAGGAAGGAGCCACTGGCAGACTCCGCGATACTACCCTGTCCAGTTCCAGGCTGACCACCTTAGGCTCCACGACCTCGATGGGCTTCACCGAGAGGTCGCCGGGGATGAGCACGTCTTCACACACCAGTGGCCTCTGCAACCTGCCCGGGCGGGCATCGACTACTCGAGCCTCGAGCCTTATGGTCGCAAGCTTCACACGCGCACGAATCAGGTCTACCCCGTAGCCGCGGAAGCGCACCTTCACCGTTGCGGGGATATCACCCACGACCATGACGTCCTCGGGCAGCCCCGCCAGGGCGAAGGGAACGTCGAAGACCACCTCTCTCTCCTGACTCGTCAGTACATGAGCGTAGACGACCAGAGCGAGCAGAAGCGCCAGGGCCTTTGTACCCAGATTGGCGAAAACATATTTGTGGAGCCAGTGGAGCATGGCACCCCCCGGAGCGCGCGGCAGGCCTGCGAGGGATTATCCGACTCGACTGGCGGGTGTCAACGCGACAGGGGCACCATGAGAGACAGCGAGGCCGAGAATATGCGCGCATCGTCCGAGGAATCGTCGTGGTACTCGGACTGAACCGACGCGGTCGCTTCCCATTTGACCCTCCCAATCAGCGGAAGCCCAAGGCTTCCGTAGCCGGTCAGGCAGGCTGAAACGAATGAGTAGTCGCTGGGTGAGTAGCCCAGGATCAGATCCTCGTACCCCGAGGGAACCCAGACAGCTCCGTCCTCGGACGCGTGCGGGTATCTCCGTCTCCCCGCCTCGAGGTCTACACTGAGCCAAGCCACAAGCGGCCGCTTCACCTCCACCGTGGCCTCGATCCCCGCCGCAGCCGAGCCGTAGCTGCCTGCCTCCCACTCGCTGCGAAGCCACTCGAGGCGCGGGCCAATCCTGAGGGAGAGCGAAGAGACCGCCGCAACTGAGTCCTCGAGTGCTACGTACTCCGGGCCGACGCCGAAGGAAACCTCAAGCGAGCGAGCCTCGGCATAGAGCCCTGCGAGCGATTCGGCAAAGATCGAGTCAGCATACTCACTTGCAAGGCGACGAGTGGAAAGAGAATCCGTCATGCCCTCAGGTTCGCTTTCCCATTCGTCGTAGTGCTGCGCTGAGGCCTCTATCGAGGCGTCCAAGCCAAGCCAGCCCTTGGTAGCCGACCAGGTGAAGCCTGCGCGCATCTCCCTGTACGAGCGCATGAGAAGCGAGGGGTGGTCGTAGGATCGCCACTCGCAGGAGACCGTCAGCATGAAGAACCCACCCAGTGCAGGGCGGGAAGCATCGAAGGCCAGACTGAGCGCAGACCCAGAGAGATCAACGGCACTATCCGGGCTGCCGTCACTCCGCCTGGAAATCGCGAGCAAGAGCGAGAGGTCGAGCGGTAGATCGGCAGCGGGCAGATCGCTTACCGCCTGCCTGCCAAGACCGATCCACGACAGTGGCATCGAAAGATCGAGGCCAAGATCAACGCCCACCTCGTCGGTCTCCTGGGGCAGGAAGACACTGTCTCCCTGGATCCTCGACAAATCCGCCCAGACCCCCAGCCTGGTCTCTAAGACCTCGCTGCACCGGTTCTCCATCCCGGCTCCCAAACGGCCCTCCAGGCTGCGGCCCTCCCCACCGTCTCCCCGCCACTCACCGTCGAAGGTGCCCTCAATCCGGATGCCCGACTCCCCGGCAAGGAAGCCAGGGCCTGGCAGACGGAGGCTGCCGCGGGCATCGAGTCTCAGGCAACGCGAGCCTGCCTCGATATT
The DNA here is from genome assembly GCA_964388535.1 of uncultured bacterium. Classification (GTDB taxonomy): domain Bacteria; phylum Eisenbacteria; class RBG-16-71-46; order CAIMUX01; family WJJG01; genus CAYMBA01. Next base: position 14,257 of record CAYMBA010000007.1, read on the forward strand.
CGTCCGCGCCTCATAAGCGTGCGCGCCCGATCTGCCAGAGGCTTCCAGGCGCGCCGTCCCGAAAAGGTCAACCTCCCTGAGGGTGGTCTGGTATCTGACCGTCTGCAGCTGCTCTTCCGGCGTGCCGCCAGGCCCAAGGAGAACTGAGTCCGCAGCGAACGTATGACCGAACGATTCCAAGGTAAGCCCAGCAGAAAGCCTTAGCGGTTCAGCTTGCGCCCGGTGCTGAAGAGCGAGGATGAGACAAGCAAGCAGCAACCACGGGGCCCGCGGCCGCAAGGGATGCCATCCGGCACCACAATGCAATGCGTACGCCGGTGCCCCCAGTAGACCCAGAGATGACACTGCCTCCTCCACGTCCCGGTACGGACAAGCCCCGCAGCCTAGCCACGGGGCTTCATACACCACTTACGCGGTTGCGTTCGAGTGCAAACGGAGCACCGGTTCGTGGGACCCCTCAGATGCCGCAGCTGCGTGCTAGATCCTTAAGCACACTCTCGGCCGCGGCCAGCGAACGCAGGGCCTCTCGCGTATGCCCGGTCCGAAGGAGCTTCCGGGCTTCCGTCAAGAGTCCATGGGCCTCATCGAGCGAAGCCCTCTGCTCGGACGTGGCATCCTCACCCAGCCTCATCTCGATCGCCCTGGCGAAAGACTCGCTCTCCTCGATCATCCGCTCAACCTGAGCCGCTGCCGGCTGCGCAGCAACTTCATCGAGCAGGCGCACGAGCATCTCATGGGCAAGGATCGAAAGCCGCAGTGAGGCCGCTGGGCGCCCCTCGGCCAGCGCCTTCTCAGCTCGGTCGAGCAGCCTGGAGCACTGCTCGAGCAACGACTGTCCCTTCTCGTTGCCAGCTTCGACCCTATCCGCCACGGCATCCAAAAGGCGTCGCGTGTTCCGAATGGCAGCCTCTGCAGAGCGGCGATCGGCTGCAGCGCGGCGGGCATCCTCGATCGCTCGATCGAGCAGCTGCATGGCAAGCAACGCCAGCCGCGAAGCCTCGACGTACCTGCCCCGCCTGAAAGCCGCCTTGGCCTTCTCGACTTGTGAGGCGGCTTGCTCCAGAACAGCCGCAGCCGGCCGATCGTCGGAGCCCACAGCAGAGGTGGCTGCCTTCAGGCGCCGCTCGGCTTCCTCGATCCTCCGCCGGGCCGTCGCCTCAGCCGTTTGACCCGAGCGGGCAGCACCTATGGCCTTGACCGCCTGCCTTCTGGCTTCGAGTGTGAGCTTCAACGCTGCTTGATACGCTCCCCGCTGAGCCTCTCGCTTAGCCGACTCTTGCAGCTTCACGGCTGCACGCAGCAGCCCTTCGGCTACGCCAGCGAAACTGCGCGCCTCGCTCGAGGGACCCGCAGATGCACTGGCCGCCCTCACGACTTGACGGGCACGCTGTATGACCCGCTCGGTCCGATTGATCTCGGCCGCTACCCGCCTTGGGTCCACCCCACCCGTTGCGGCCGCCTGCGAGACAACCGGCCAGAGGGAAACCAGCAGCCCCAGGCAGGCCAGGACCAGGCGAACACGTGGCCGCATCCGGCCACGTTCGCCCCTGGTCCTCTCCGTACCGGAGCCGATTCTCTTGGTGCTCTCGTGAACCATCTCGGACACCCCCTGGCCCCTCTGGTACAGGTGCTCAAAGCCTCAGGCCGTGACGCTCCATTCGCGAATACAGGGTTCGGCGCGTCAGTCCCAGAAGCGCCGCCGCCTTACTCTTGTTTCCGCCGGCCTTCTCCAGAGCCTTCATGATCAAAACCTTCTCCAGCTTCTCGAGAGAGAGGCCTTCGTCCGGAATCTCCAAGTCGTAGGGATCCCGAGGCTTAGCGCCTCCAGGCGGGCGCTCCAAAGCGGTAGCCGGCCCCAAGTGCTCGGGGAGCACGGGACCATCACCCGCAACGATCAGCGCCCTTTCGAGCAGGTTCTGCAGTTCTCTTACGTTGCCCGGCAATTGGGCCTCCATCAAAGCCTTGAGAGCCTCGGGACTCACCTTGGACGCTTCCAATCCCTTCGATTGCAAGAAACGTTCCACCAGCGCCGGTATGTCCTCCGGCCTCTCACGTAGCGGGGGTATCGAGATGGGGAAGACGTTTATGCGGTAGAACAGATCCTCCCGAAAGGAACCATCAGCGATGGCTTCTTCCAGGGCACGGTTCGTGGCCGCGATGATCCGCACATCCACCGTCCGGGGTGTGGTGCCGCCAACGGGGATGAAGGTGCGCTCCTCGAGCACCTGGAGGAGCTTCAGCTGGATCTTGGGCGAGACATCACCGATCTCATCGAGGAATATGGTGCCCCCCTCGGCCACGGAGAAAAGTCCTTCCTTGCGCTTGACCGCGCCGGTAAAGGCTCCCTTCTCGTGCCCGAACAGCTCACTCTCCAGCAGAGATTCGGGCAAGGCCCCACAGTTGACCTTCAGAAACGGCCCCTTGCGCCTTGGGCTGGCAAGATGTATGGCCCGCGCCAGTGCGCTCTTGCCAGTACCGCTCTCGCCCCGAAGCAGAACGGTCGCATCCGTGGCGGCCACCTTCCGCGCCAGGTAGAAGATCCGCTTCATCGCCTCGCTTCGCGCAACCAGGCTCTCGAAAGAGCCTTCGGCGGAAGCCTCCTCCTCGAGCGCCTCCAGCCGGCGGGCCAGGTGTTCCCTCTCGCGCTCAAGGCGCGTGCGCTCGCGCTCGATCTGCTCGCTCCTGCGCAGAAGGCTCACGCGTTCGTAGACGCGCAACACGCGCGTCAGCATCTCGAACTCCTTATACGGCTTGACGATGTAGTCGAGCGCACCGGCTTTCAGGGCCTCGGCTGCTGTCTCCTTCGTCGCGAAAGCAGTGAGCAGGATGACTGCTGTGGAAGGCCACCTCTCTTTCACTATCCGAAGCAGCTCCAGCCCGTCGGGAGCGGGCATCCGCAGATCCGTCACCACCAGGTCGAAACGGCCCGCCTCGAGCCTTTCCAGGGCTTCAGCTCCCGAGCTAGCCCCTTCCACCGAGTAGCCCTCCTCGCTGAATAGGTCAGCCAGGTTGGCTACGATCTCGGGCTCATCGTCTACCACTAGGATCCTGAACTCCTCGCGCGGCAGCAGCTGCGGCTGTTCCACATCACTGCTCGTCATTCCGCCTCCTCCCCCGGTTTGGACGCCCCATTGCCCCCACGCGCGCGGGCGGGGCGATGTCCAGCCCGATCCGAGGTGCGCACCCGGGGCAGCCTGAGGGTGAACGTTGTTCCCTCCCCAGGCGACGAGCGCACGGAAATCTCCGCCCCATATAGATCCAACATGGAGCGCACCACGGCCAGACCAAGTCCTGAGCCTTTCGCCTTTGTCGTGAAGAACGGCTCGAACGCCCGGGCGGCGACCTCTGGGCTCATACCTTGCCCCGTGTCCGAAATCGCCAGAACGACCTCGCGACCGCTCTCGCGCGCCTCGATGTCAACGCGCCCGCCCTCGGGCATGGCGTCGCGGGCGTTGAGCAGCAGGTTCAGCAGCACCTGGTGCAAGGCTGTAGGGGCCATTGCCACCTCGCTTGCATCGGCCGCGGCGGTGTGCCGGTCGATCTCAATCGCCTTGCGGGCGAACTCATTGGTCAAGAGCTCCAGCACGGCGTCTATCGTCGCGCCCAGCGGGGCGGTTGCTGCCTCAAGATCCCCTGGCCGGGCGAAACGTAGATATTGCGAGAGCACTCGGTCCAGGCGTTCGACCTCCCGCGGGATCGCCTCGAACCACTCGAGCACCTCCGAAGCTGGCTTGCCTTTGAGCAACTTCGCGCGTACGCGTTCGGCCCGCGAAGAGATGATCGTGAGCGGGTTGCGTATCTCATGAGCGAGGATCGCCGCCAGCTCTCCGGCAGCCGCCAGGGCCGAGGTCTCCCTGAGTGTTCGCTCGGCAAGAGCCTGGGCGCGCAGGAGGCGGGCAAACACAAGTGAAAGTGCGAGCACGGCAAGGAGCCCTGCTGTCGCCCCCAGGAATACCTGGCGCCTGAGCGCCAGGAGACCCTCGAAGAGCCCGCTGCCCCCCTCTACGGCCAGCCCCCCCAGCACCTCTCCGTGTTCTCCCAGAACGGGAGCGAAGGCCGTCTCGAGAAAGACGCCGCCGACGCGGTAGAGCTCACTTGTGTTGGGCACCCCAGCCAGGGCCGCGGTGGCTTCACCCGTGTGCAGCTCCAGCGACGGCGTGACCTGACCAGGCTCGTAACGTCCCTCCGGGTCGAGAAGGTGAGTGAGCTCGACCGTGAACAGATACAGGCCCCCAAGGCCGGTATCGCGCTTCAGTCGGGTGAGGTATGCGCGCAGGGAATCGGCCTCCGGCCCAGCAGGATCCGCCTGGGCTGCAAGGAAAAGCTCCGGTGAGACGCCGGCTGCAGCCACCGAGGCAACAGAGAGGAGACGCTCGCCAAGCTCGGCCTCCACGGTGCTCCGCACACCGCGATAGATAACGAAGGTGCTCACATTGAGCACAAGCAAAAGGAGCAGGAGGAAGAGCGCCAGCAGTGCCTGACGCGATAGCGACGGCCTTAGCCGGCCGATGATCGAGGAAACCCCCATAGAATCCCCCTGCGCGAAGCATCCCGCCGCGTGCAGGCTATTCAGGAGCAACTCCGCGTTCAAGCCGTTAGGCTGGACATCCGGGCGCCTCCGGTGCTATCGTGCGCCAACACATGCCTGCTGCCAGGCTTCTGGACCGCGCAGCAAGGCGGTCCCTTGCACACCCCGGCCGGCCCCGTCGGCATCGCGGAGGTAGCCGTGAGCGAAGAACCTATCCCGGCACTAAGACCCGTGGAAGCGTTCCCCATCGAGCACGAGGGCAGGAGGCTGATCCTGCTGCGTGACCCCCAGGGCTTTGCGGCCGAGCCGGTGGTGCTCAGTCTGGAAGCCGCCTCTCTGCTGCGCTACCTCGACGGACGCCACTCGGTGGAGGAAATCCAGCTGGCGATCGCAAAGGCGACCGGCGAGATCGTACCAGCCGAGAAAATCCGCCGTTTCGCCGAGATCCTCGACTCCAAGTACTACCTCCAGAGTGAACGGTTCGCCGAATACCGCAAGGAGCTGGCCCGTGAGTATGCCTCACTCCGCAGCCGCCCGGCTCGCTACGCGGGCCTCGCGTACAGCGAGGATCCGTCGAAACTCCAGGCCGAGATGGACGCCATCTTCTCGAGCGGAGGAGCCCCGGGACCACCCGAGAAGGCAGTAAGCATGCCATCGGCGATCGTTGCACCCCACATCGATCCGCCGCGAGGCGGGCCTGTCTACGCACACGCCTACGCGCGCATCTGGGGCACCAAGCCAGAGCGGATCGTGGTTTTGGGAATAGCGCACGGAGGCTCGGAAGAGCCCTTCATTTTGACCGCAAAGGGATTCGAGACGCCTTTCGGCCTGATGGAGTGCGACCTCGGTTTTGTCAACGAACTGGTTGGGCGGCTGGACTGGGACCCGATGAACCAGGAGGAGATCCACCAATGGGAGCACTCCGTCGAGTTTCAGGTAGTCTTCGCCCAATACGCGACGGCCATGGGAAGGCCCAATGGCCACGGGGGCGCCCAGGCAGAGCTAGTGCCCATTCTCTGCTCTTTCTCGTGGGAAGACGTTTGGCTTGAAGACAGCCCGCGCCGGGGAAGGATTCACGGCTTCCTTGAGGCACTAGGTGAGCTCCTCTCCAGCGACGATCGCAGCACTCTTCTCATCGCAGGCGTGGACCTGGCCCACGTCGGCGGACGCTTCGGTGACCCTCCGGCGGACGATGAGACGGCTCGGAGCCTCGAGCGGCTCGACATGAAGCTCCTGGATGCGGTGGCTGCTGGCGAGAGAGAGGCATTCGTGAGTCAGATAGCACTCGAGCGCAACGCACGCCGTGTCTGCGGTTTCCCGGCCATCTACAGCCTGATGACGCTCCTCGGGAAGAAAGAAGGTCAGGTGTTGCGCTACGGAAGCAGCTTGGAGGAATCGACAGCGAGCATCGTCAGCTATGCCGCACTCGTCTTCCCATAGCGGGATTCCTTGCAAAGGAAAGCCCAGCCCTCATGGGTGATCGCCATGTGTGATCGCCGCCCTAGAGAGTGCGCTCGCGTGCGAAGCGGAAGCCGCAGCTCTCCAGGTGTTCTATAGAAGGTTCGAGGGCCTCGGGCTTCACTTCCAACGTGATGTTGACTGGCTCGGCAAGCTCCTGCTTCACCGTCTCGTAGATCACGTCGAACCCCACGACACCTTCACCACAGGCAAGGTGGAGGTCCTGAATGCCGTCGTTGTCGTGGAAATGCAGGTTGACGATCTTCTCCCGGAACTGCACGATCCATTCCTCAGGTGCGAAGTTCGAGAAGCACGCAGCGTGACCCACGTCACAGCAGAAGCGGAACCAGGGCGAGTCGATCGCCTCGAAGAGCCTCACCAGCACCTGCTCATCGGACTCCCACGTGTTCTCGAGCGCAAGAATCACCTCTTCCTCCTGCGCCCGGGCCACCAGATCCTCGAGGCTTGCGATGCTTCGCTCGACCCACCAGTCGATGTCCTCGGGCTTGACGTGGTTGCTGAAGCCGCTGCGGAAGACGGCGATCCTGGCACCAAGTATCTTGCCGATCTCTAGGCCCTCCTGAATCGCATCGAGGCTGTGTCGCAGGATCGTCATATCGCGGCTTGCGATCTTAAGGTCGTGGTGCGGCAAAGCTGCAATGACCTTTATCTTGTTCCGCCTCAGTTCTATCGCCAGACGCTCGAGTTCGCGGATAGAAACCTCGGCGTTGTAAGTCGTATCGGAGAGGTCCGTTTCGACGTTCAGTCCGTGGTCGAGCAGGAAGGGAATGCTTTCGCGCAGCTTCGCGAGCGGCACTGGGTACGAAAGCGGGAAGACCAGGGTGCGGTCCTCCTCTTGCGGCTCTCCCTGCACCTCAGGCTCCGTCACCGGGGACTCCACGCCCCCGGAAGTGTCGGCTTCCCCCGGCTCCGGCGGCTCCTGAGGCGGAGGCGGCGAGCCTGCCCCGGAAGAATCCAGCGCCTGAACCGGCGCACCGTCCGGCCCGTTGGCCGTCATGTGGTTCTGAAGCATCCAGTCCAAGGCTCACTCTCCTTGAGTAGAGGCTGGTGCAGGCCGCGTAGCCTAGCCTTTCACCTTTCTGATCTCCTCCGTGAGCAGAGGAACAACCTTGAACAGGTCCCCGACGATCCCATAGTCGGCGATGTTGAAGATCGGGGCCTCGGGGTCCTTGTTTATCGCCAGGATGCACTTCGAGGTGCGCATCCCGGCCAGATGCTGTATCGCGCCTGAGATGCCCACGGCGACATAGAGGCTAGGTGAAACGGTCTTGCCCGTCTGGCCGACCTGGTGGGAGTGATCGATCCAGCCCGCGTCCACCGCAGCCCTGGACGCACCCAGGGCACCGCCCAGCACGTCGACCAGCTCACGGAGAATCTCGAAGTTCTTTGGATCCTTCAGCCCCCGCCCGCCGGAGACGACGATGTCGGCCTCCTGGACGTCGAGCTCGCCCTCTTCCTTCTTGACGACTTCGACGACCTTGACCCTGCTGTCGGAAGGAAGATCGACCTGGAGTACTGCGGCCTGTCCTGTAGGTTCACCCACTTCCGGTGCCGGATAGGCGCTCGGGCGTATCGTGGCAAGGACTGGCTTGCGCCTCGAGCGCACGGTGGCGAAGACCTTCCCGCCGTACATCGACTTCTTGGCCTCGAAGCCCCCGCCGGACTCCTCGAGGCTTATGCAATCGGTGAGCAGCGCGACGCCCTTGCGTGCGGCGACACGGGGAGCAAGGTCCTTTCCCATCGCCGATGCGATCATGAGAATCAGATCGGGGTTGACCTGCTCTATCGCCTTACTCAGGGCCGCTGCATAGCCATCGCTCCAGTACAGCTTGAGTGAGGGATCCTCGACGACGTGGACCTGGCCGGCGCCGCGGCGGAGCAGGTCGTCTGCCATCGAGGAAACACCGTCCCCCACCAGCAGCGCGTGGACCTCTCCTCCCAGCCGGGAAGCCAGGGTAAGGGTCTCGAAGGTGCTCTTCCTGTATTCACCCTCTCTCTGTTCCGCAAAGACCAGAATCCGCTCGGCCATCTATCGACTCCTTCTGCTGGTTCGTTCCGCCCGGGAAGACCAAACGGCTCTCCCCTACAGCACCTTGGCTTCGTTCTTGAGGAGCTCCACCACCTTGGGTACTACCTCCTCGGGAGCCCCTTCGAACTTCTTTCCGCCCCCTCGCTCTGGAGGCGGCGCCATAGCCACGATTTCCACACCCGCTCCGGCAGGGCCCACCTCGGCCGCATCGAGCTGGGGTACTGTGTCCTCGATCGGCTTCTTCTTGGCCGCCATTATGCCCTTAAGCGATGCGTACCTGGGCTCGTTGAGACCCTTCTCGGCCGTCAGCACAGCGGGCAGCTGGACCTCGAGCACCTCGCGGCCGCCCTCGATCTCGCGGTGCACACGAGCCGTCCTCTCTCCCGTCCACTCGACCTTCGTTACCATCGACGCATGAGGCCAGCCCAGGTATTCGGCAACGGCGATGCCCACACAGTCGTCCTCCACATCGATGCTGAGCTTGCCACAGAAGACCAGATCGACATCCAGGCCCTTGATGACCTCAGCAAGGATGCGGGCCGTCCCCAAGCCGTCGCCACCAAGGAAAGCCTCATCCTTCACGTGTATGGCCCTGTCGGCCCCCCGGGCCAGGCACTGCCGGATGGCTTGCTTGGCACGATCCGGCCCGACGGTAACGACGATCACCTCGCCCCCCTGGGATTCCTTGATCCTCAGGGCCTCCTCGAGGGCGTACTCGTCGTACGGATTGACGACCATCTCGACATTGCTCTCGTCGATCGACTTCCCGTCCGGAGCGAGTGCGATGCGCGCCTCCGAACTTGGCACTTCCTTGACACAAACGGCTATCTTCACTTCCAAACGCCTCCCAGGTCGCACACCCGGCCTGTGGCCGTATCCGGCGCGAAAAACAAACGAGCGTCCAGGGCGACGGCCGCACCGGAAGCGCTCGTCACCAGCCAGGGCCGGGAGAACCCGGCCCGTTCGGACATAGAGCCTGCAATCTAGCAGAGAACCCGAGATCCGGTCAACGAAGAGATTGGAGCCCCGCGGTAGCAACCTTACCCGACGGCAGCCCATGCTCAGGCACCACCTGCCATGCCGCCGACACCCGCAAGCCCCCCGGCCCCATCTGTTCAGCGCATCAGGTGAACCAGCGACTGGGGTGGTACGTAGTCCCACTCAAGCGGCGGCGGGCGAACTGCCACCGGCTCGGGCGGCACCGCCTGTGCCTGTGATATGGCCAGGTCGAAAACGAGGTCCCAACCCGGGATGGCCCCGGAGATGCCCTTCGGCACACCCGAAGGATGGCGCTCGGGCGAGAAGGAAAGCACGAGAAGGGGACCCTCGGCACCCGAAACGACCGCTCCCTCCACCAGGCCGCCTGGGCCACGGCGCGTCTCGATTCTGAGCCCCCTGAGGGGCCCTCTCTCCGGCAAACAGGAACGTACGGCGTACTTGCCCGAGCGGAAGGTGCTGCAGCGCTCGAAAGCGCTCCATGAGGCCTCCGGCTCGAACAGCAACCTGGTCAGTTGAAGAAGCCCGGCTGCGCTCAAGGCATCACCCGGGCCCGGGGTATGGGCTCCCGAAAAGGCCTTCATCCGGGGAAGAAGGAGAACCCAGGAAGAGTCGGAAGCGGTGAGACTCGCTACAGGCCCCATCGCCCCGGCGGTGAGCAGCGCTTGCAGGCCGGCGGGATGCACCCTTGCCTTCAGTCGAAGCGTCGGGGAGCGCTCTCCGGCACTCTCGAGTCTCAGCGAGCCAGAGACGCGCAGGCCCTCCGGCGCCACAGAGGGCACATGCACTGTTTCCTTCACCGTCTTGCGGCAAGAAGCCAGCGCGAGCGCCGCCAGTGCACAAACGCTAATCCATCTGCGAGGGATCTTCGCCAATGTCTAGAATCGAGCAGGCCAAGATGGGCTCTAAGCCCAGTTCCTTGGCTTTCTCCACCAGCTCCGGACTCTCACTGCCCGGGTTGAGGAAGAACTCCTTCGGGTGCTTCGCCGCTATGGCCTCGAGAAGCTTTATGCCGATCTGAGGGGGCACGTACATCGTCACTCGGTCTATGGGATCGGGGACCGAGGAGATGTCCGGAAAGGCCGGGATGCCCTCTATCTCCTTCTCCTTGGGATTGACGGGATAGACTTTGTATCCCATCTTCACGTAGGCTCTTACAGCCTTGTTGCCATACTTCTTCCTGTCGGTGCTGGCACCGATCACAGCAACCGTTGGCGCCATCGTCGTGACCTCCAAGTGTGCGTCATGCCGAAAGTGAACTACACAGCCACACCCGCTTCAATGAAAGGTTCCTCCCAGCAGAGACCTCCGGATGACTCTAGCGCGCACGGCGACTAGAATGCCGCACGGAGGCTCAATGATGCAGGATCTCGATGTCAGGTTGGAAGAGGTCGAGTTCATCGTGCTCGATGTGGAGACGACGGGCCTCGGCGACGAGGACCGGGTCATCGAGTTCGCCTGTCTCGGGCTCAAGAACGGACGGGAGACGGTCAGGTTCCAGAGCCTTGTCAACCCCGGGATCCCCATCCCGCCGCAGGCTTCCGAGGTCTCCGGCATCACCGACGAGATGGTGCGGGATGCACCACCCTTCGCCGGGATAGCGCCGAAGCTGGAGGAGATCCTCGATGGCGCCACGCCAGTCGCACACAACGCCTTCTTCGACATGCGCTTCCTCAGCAACGAATGGAAACGCCTGGGTCGGTCGTGGTGGAAGGGCAAGGCGGTCGATACCCTGCTTCTTGCGCGCAACGTGATCCGCGCCCCCGAATACGGCCTGGGGGCCCTGCAGCGGCGACTCTCGCTTCCCCACGAGCCGACCCATAGGGCGATGAGCGACGTAGAAGCGACCGCAGACCTCTTCCTCTACCTGCTGGAACGGTTGGAGCCGAAGCCCCAGACACTGGCAGACCTGCTCAAGGCCCAGGAGCCGCAGCCCGCCAGTGCGGCCCAGGCACTGGATGAAGGCTACGAGAAGGCAATCGTAGAGGCACTGAGTGCCTCGATGGAGCGGCACGAGGCTGTGACGATCACCTACCGCGGCCGGGCGGCGACGCTGCAGTACGTTCTTGAGCCCCTGGAGTTCGTCCACAATGGGCCTCTCTATTACCTCAGAGCGATCTATCTCGAAGAGGGCGGCTTGCGGACTTTCAGGCTGGATCGGATCGAAAGCGTGGAACCGGCGCTGGCGGGAACGGGTCAAGAGGAGTGGAACTCCGATACCGACGGTGGCGATCAACGAGAGGGATGATCGATGGATACGACACAGGTGAACGCCACAGCCTCGGCGACCCGGATTGGCCAGTGGATCGAGATCGACACAGCCTCCTACAAGCAGAACCTTTCCGCCCTGAAGTCACAGTTGGCGCCCACAACGAAAGTGATGGCCGTCGTCAAGGCCAACGCCTACGGCCACGGGGCCAGAATCATCACGAGGCACGCCCTCGAATGGGGAGCAGACTACCTGGGGGTGCACTCGATCGAGGAATATGCGGAGATCGCCGATCTCGTCTCTGGCATCCCCGTCTGCTTGCTGGGCCCGATCCTTCCCGGGGACGCAGCGAGGGTCGTCGGCTCCGGCGTGGAACCGACGGTCTCGGAGATTGAGGCCGCCGAGGCGCTGGAGCGCGAAGCCGCCAAGGCCGGCATCCGCGTTCGCCTCCACCTTAAGGTGGAGACCGGCACGCACAGGCAGGGCATCAGGCTGGAGGAGATCCCGCGCTGGGCAGAACTCTTCCGCAACAGCCCCCACCTCCTCTTCCACGGCCTGCACAGTCACTTCGCGAACATCGAAGACACGACCGACCACACTTTCGCCCGCTCCCAGGTCCGCCGCTTCGAAGAGGGCCTCGAGCGCTTCTCGGCCTTGGGCCTCCGCCCTACTCTGCGGCACATGGCGTGCTCGGCCGCCGTCATGGTGATGCCCGAGGTACAGATGGACATGGCGCGCCTGGGCATCGCCGGCTACGGGCTCTGGCCATCCAGGGAGACGCGGGTCTCGATGCGCCACGCCTCCCAGGAGCCACTGGTATTGAAGCCGGTTCTGAGCTGGAGGACGCGCATCGGGCAGGTGAAACCGGTCGATGAGGGTGAGTACATTGGCTACGGGTGCACGGTGAGGGCCACGCGGAGGCTGCGTGTCGCGGTACTTCCCGTGGGCTACTACGATGGCTACGACAGAAGGCTCTCGAACAGGGGTTACGTGCTCGTCCATGGCAGACGTGCGCCGGTCATAGGAAGGGTGTGTATGAACCTCACGATGGTCGATGTGACCGACATCCCCGAGGCCCGGCCGGGCAGCGTGGCAACGCTCATCGGCCGCGACGGTCAGGAGGAAATAGGCGCCGAAGACCTGGCCGCCCTGTGTGGGACGATAGGCTACGAGATAGTGGCACGCCTCGGGCGGCACATACCGAGAATAGAGGTCGAGGCGAATCGCCAGGCCGCAGCCACCGCTTGAACGACCGTGGGATCGAGGAGTACCCGCAGCCTACAGCGGCCAAAGTCGCAGCATGATACCCGTGGCCTGGGTAGACCGGGCGCCTGGGAATCAGGAAACCGGCCAGCCCGGCGGCACCTCTTCCATCGCGGTCAAAAGGACTACCCGGTCGTCGCCGGTCGTGGCCAGCAGCATGCCCTGGGACTCCTCTCCCCTTAGTTTGACGGGCTTCAGGTTGACCAGCACTACGATGGTCTTACCCACGAGGTCTTCCGGCTCGTAGTGCTTGGCTATGCCGGCAACGATCTGCCGCTTCCCCAGCTCTCCAACGTCTATCTCCAGTATGGTGAGCCGGTCTGCCCCCTCGTGCTTGCGGGCCGAGATCACTTTGGCCATCCTGAGATCGAGCGAAGCAAAGACCTCGTAACCGATCTCCGGCTTGACACTCCCGCTGGCGCCGCTCTGATCCTGCATCTTCCCCTCCCTGCGGCCGAGTCCCACCAGCCCGCGAGGCTACGGGCGGCCCTCAGTGTGGTTTCCCTCCTTCAACATCACGTACTTGAGAAAAACATAGTAGGCGCCCATTGCAGCTATTACCAGCCCCCTCCAGCCCTCCAGGAACCCGAGGCGCAGAATGTAGCTGCGAAGGAAGTGGGAAAAGGGATGAAAGACGAGATGAAGCCAGGATACGCGCCTGCCCATGTTCTGACGGGCCCAGAGGGCTGCCATCGTCCTAATCTTCTCAGCGTGGTGAGAGATGTTCCTGTAGGAGAAGTGGAACAGATCGCCGTCGATGCGCCCCACGGGCCCATCCACGACGAGCTCCTCATGCACCTCCACGTCCGTGAAGGTGGCCCGGTCCTTCCGGAAGAGCCGTACCTTCCAATCTGGATACCACCCGCCGAAGCGCACGAAACGGCCCAGGTACCATGTCTTGCGCCGCACCGCGAAGGCGGCAAAGCGCTCGCTCTCCGAAGTCAGCGCACGGCGAATACCGCGGGCTAGCTCGGGGCTTACCTCCTCATCGGCGTCGAGCCAGAAGATCCACTCGTGCCGGGTCTTCTCTACCGCAAAGCGCTTCTGCTCCACGAAACCACTCCAGGAGCGGTGGAAGACCTCAGCACCATGGGTTCGGGCCACCTCGGGTGTGCCGTCCCGGCTGCCCGCATCAACCACCACAACCTCATCGGCCCACTGCACGCTTCTCAGAGCCCTGCCTATGCGATCTGCCTCCTCGTAGGCAATTACGATCACAGAAAGGGCAAGCCTGGCCTCGCCCCGTTTGGATGTCCCCTGGGCCCCGGATTCTTCCACCGCAGCACCTTCGGCCGCCGCCCTGCCCCCCGGCAGCACCCTGTCCTCGCCGCCGACCATAGTCCCTTTACTCGCCATGAGATCCCGAGGACTCCTGCACACCTTGGCCGCTCGAGAGGAGCCGCTCCAGTTCCGGCATGCGCTTCTCCATCGCCTCTTCACCGCAAGCAATGAGCCCCGAAGCGTTGTCGAGGTCGAAGAAGGGAAAAGGTGCGATCTCAGGCTCCACGAGCAGATCGGCCAGGTGCGCCACGCGCCGAACCATCTCGTACTGGATAATCTGAGAGATCTGTCCCAGCAGCTGCCATGCGTGCCTCACCTTGGGGGGATTCTTTGCCTTCCTCAGCACGCTCACTCCCACGACCGGTCCACCCTCGGCCTCCGGCACTGACCTGAGCGTCTCCAGGGGCAGCGGTTCCACCACACCACCATCGATGTAGTCGTGGCCATCGAGGGTAACAGGCCTGTAGAACTCAGGGATCGCGCAGCTGGCCTCCACGGCGGGCACCACAGGGCCGCTGTCGAAGACCCGGCGTGACTGCGTCGACAGATCCGTCGCCACCACACGGCAGGGAATCCGCAGGTCCTCGAAGCGAAGCTCGCCGATGCGCCTGCGGACGAACTCGCCCAACTTCTCGGTGCTCAGGATGCCGAGCGGGTGAGGCCTGAACCCCGCCAGGCGCCTCCACTCTATTTGCATGGCCTCGCGCTCAAGATCCACGAGTGGGTAGCCGGCTGCCACCATGACGGCGATCAGAGCCCCACCGCTGGTGCCAGCTATACATCTGAGACCGACGCCGTGATTCTGAAGCGACTTCAACACGCCCACGTGCGCAATCGTACGGGCAGCGCCGCCGCTCAGGGCCAATGCCACGGTTCTCTCGGCATGCTCTTTCACGGATCTCGCCTCCCGGGGAGACACACCCCGCCGCTTTCCGATCCACATGGCCCTGCAGCATGGAACAACGGCGAAGACCTTGCAAGGCGCGTGGAGGGACTCCTGCGGCAAGTTGCCAACTACTTTCCCTTTGACATCCCCGGCCGCCGTCGTGAAGATCCACGCTCTGAAGGCGACCGGAGCCCGGCCGGTTCCCGGGCCAGTCCATCTACGCGCCGGCCCGCGGGGCTACTGGCGATGCCGGCCGGCATTGGAGTCTGACCCATGGTGTTTGGATTCTCCCTTTCGATGCGTTTGATTACTCCCTGCGCCCGCCCGGCAAGGCGGCATCTGCTTGCTGCCCCGAAAGGCCCGGGGCCACGTGGTCTCACCAGCCGGCACCTCGTATGTGCACCGGCAGGCCCAACTTCGCGCCGTACGCTGTTTGTGGCCATGCGGGCCATTTCATTCCTCGCATTGCTGCTGGCCGCAAGCGCACTCCCAGGAGTTTCCCATGCCGATGACGCACCCGCATGCAAGGGATACCAGATAGAGCAGCCGGCCGACGGCATCGTGCGGCCGGGCACGCCGATCGTTTTCTACTCCTTCTGGGACGATTCGAGCTACACGGTCACGGCCGATCTTTCCGGACTGTGCTCAAGCGCACCGCGAACGCTGGCGGGCACGCTGGTCGGCATGCGTGAAGTAAACGAGGGGGACGAGCAGGCATGGCCGTGTTTCAGGTTCTCATGGACCATGCCCGAGACGACAGACGTGCCCGATGGACCCAACATAACAGTGCCTGTGACTGCCTCGGCACCAGAGACCACCGTGACCGATGCTGCGCTCCTTCTCTGCTTGAGCATGTATCCCCCCGTGCACGACAGCACGTGGTTCGTCGAAGACCTCTCCAGCGGCCTACGATACAGGGAAGGCAGCTGCTACGTGCGCAACGGGGCAGACATTGTCTGCTACTCTCGCTGGGTATTCCACGACACACCACCCGTGCTCCGAGCCGATTTCTCGGACATCGACAGCGACTTTAACACGGCAGGCGTCTTCATCTGGCTCGCAGAACCGGACACCGACACGACCCGTACCTTCTCGGTCCACTACAGGCTGAGCGAGGAAGCCAACGAAGACGGAATCGCAGGGGCCTTGAGGCTCTGGGCCTGTGGGCCTGGGTGCATCTGCGACACCGTCACAGTGCCAGTCATCTTCGACAACCAGGGGCCCGAGGGCGCTGCGGCGCTCTTCGATGAAGAGATTCCGGAAGAGGTCACCGCCGATACGCTCGTCGTGAAAGGATCGGTTCCGGATGGAAGCCAGTCCGCACTAGTAGTAGTGAACTCCTCGAGAGAATACGTGGCAGACGTCTGGACGTTCCAAGACTCCCTGTTCTGCTTCCAAACCACTGTCCACCTGGAGGCCGGAGTGAATACCGTCGTCGCTTACGGACTGGACGATTTGGGAAACCGCTCCGAAGCCTCCGCCATGCTCAGCGTCAGCTACCTCTCGGCTCCCGTCTTCGGGATGCTCGAGCTGGTCGTGCCCGACAGCACGGGGGACACAACCAACGTGGTCCGCGGTTATGCAGCCGACAGCATCGAGGTTACCGTCTGGGGCGGCGCTACGCTAATAGCCTACTCCTACTGGGACGGGCCTGGGTACAACCTCCAGGCGGACTTCAGCCTGGTCGACTCCCTCTTCGGCTCCCACGGGAACGTGCTCGTATCGCGGGCGCCCACGATGGACCAGGTGATCGGCGGCGAGGGGGACTCCCCCGATACGCTCTTCTGCTATCGAATCGAATACACGCTCTCGGACGCTCTGTTTCCCGACGACAGCGACATACCAGTGCCAATCACAGCGTTCGACCCGGCCAGGGGCACGAGTACAACCACCCGCTCGTGGCGGGTCTGCATCTCGGACGATCCACCGATCCACCTCTGGACGAGGATCTTGGGGGATGCGTCGCGCTGGAGGATCGTTCAAAGCGACAGTGGCGGCGTCGACTCGCTCTACGCAGTGACAAACGGTGATTCCATTCACCTGGAGACGTGTTGGTTCTCCCGCAACGAGCACTTGGCCGTCTGGTGCGACTTCGGGGACTTGGATCAGTTCGCCTCAGTGAATGATGCCTGGGTCTGGAAGATCAGCTTGCCGCCGGATACGGATCCGGCAATCCACCTTTACGGCATCAAGTACAAGGTAAGGAACGCTGGAATCGAGGAGAGCGAGCGCTACGTTCCGGTCACAATCGAGGTCTTCGACGAAGGCTGTGGCAGGTCCATTCACACTGTTTTCTTTGAGGCCGACATCGACGGCCCTAACGGCGAGACTAGGCTGGATCCGCTGCCAGCGAGCGTATCGGATTCCCATCTTGCACTGACCGGGCAGGCGCCTTGGGGCAGTGAGGGTGTTGTCATCGTTCTCAACGACACGACTGAAGTAGCCTCAGACAGCCTTTCGCCGGCTGCTGACTCCTCGTGCGTGCTGTTCTGGGCGGGTGTGGACCTGCTGCCAGGCCAGAATAGGCTTAAGGCTTGTGCGACCGACGAGCTGGGCAACAAAGGGGAATGCAGCCCTGTTTGGGAGGTTTACCTGGCCACCGGACTTCGCCTCGAGATCCCCAAGCCCTTCTTCCCGGGCGATGCGATACTAATCGAGGATACGGCCGGCTGGACCGAGGCGCATCTACAGATCTTCAACCTTGAGGGCCGCCTCTTGAAGCAAGCCTCTTGGAGCGGAACACCACCAGGGCATTATTGGACTTTCGTATGGGAGGGCCGGAACTCGCAAAACGAACTGATCAGGCAAGGCCCTCTCCTGCTCCGCCTAGAAACCAGGGGGTCGGGAGGAAAGAGACATGAGGAAACCAAGGCATTCGTGCTCTCCCGCTAGGTGCGCCCTACTGGCAGGCTGTCTCTCGCTCGCAGCCTGGAGGGCCTTTGCTGCAGGCAGCGGCACTGTTGCAAGTGCCTTCCCCCAGGTGGGCGAGGGCGGCAGAGCGGTCACGATGGGCCCCGCCTATGCCGCCGTGGTCGATGACGCAACGGCCTTGGCATGCAACCCGGCCCGCATGACGTGCCTCCGGAACACCTCGCTGGCCGTCAGCTACACCGACCTCTTCGGCCTCGGACTGGTTGGAGTTACATCGGTTCGTCTTGTCGTGCCATTCGGGCAGCAGGAGACACGGATCTCCGATGACGGTGCGGTAAGCGTACGGAGGGGAAGTACGACCTCCGCATTGGGGATCGGGGTAAGAAGCCTCAGTGTGGACCTCGAGCCAGAGTCATACACAGAAACGGACCTCTCCCTTGGCTACGCCGCACCACTTGCCGGCGGAGTCGTGCTAGGCCTTGCAGGTCATCTCCTCTCTGTGCGCTGCGACCTCGACGGCGTTGGAGGAAACGGCTACGCGCTAGACCTTGCCGCCACGCGGGCGCTACCTGGCGGTTTCTCTGCCGCCGCCGTGCTCCGCAACGCACTCTCCAGCATCAAGTGGGACAACGAAACCAGCGAGGATCTGCCGATGAGGTTCATTCTAGCCGCTGCCTGGCACCGCGATGCGTGGAACCTCTCGATACCAGTGGGCTTCAGCGTCGCTCCAAGCGAAGGGACAACGGACTTCTCCATGGGGCTTGCGTGGCGGCCGGTGGCGGGCGTGGGAGCAAGGGCTGGTTTTCTTTCGCTGGACCCCTCAGCCGACGCCAGTCTGGCAAGTACGTTCGGGCTCACCCTGGGCCGCGGCAGGGTAGCTTTCGACTACGGTTTCGTCAGCGACTTCTGCGGGCTAGGAGCCACACACCATTTCACGCTCCGGCTCGGGGGATGAGGCGAACCGCCGATGCCGAGGAACGCCAAGATCCAGAGCCCCTATGGGGTCGAGGAATGGGGCTCCGGCTACGTCGCGATAAGCTCCCAAGGGTATCTGGCCGTCCACCCCTTCAGGGACGAACGCAGCGTGCTTCTGGTCGACGTCGTGCGTGAAGCAGCAAGGCAGGGTGCAGCTCCACCCTATCTGGTGAGGTTCCCCCAGATCCTCCGTACGCAACTGGATCGTCTCTACCGCTGCTTCGACTCTGCGATGAAGGAGTTCGACTACGAGGGCTCCTACCGAAGCGTCTATCCGCTCAAGGTCAATCCCATCCGCCGTGTGGTCGAAAGCCTTGTTGAGGCTGGCAGGCCTGGGGCCTTCGGAATCGAGGCCGGAAGCAAAGCGGAGTTCGCAATAGCACTCGCACAGCGGCTCCCCGAAGACTCATGGGTCTGCGTGAACGGGTTCAAGGACCCAGAGATCGTGGAGATGGCTTCGGCGGCCTCGCTGCCGGGCGGATCCAGGCAGATCGTCGTCGTGGTGGAGCGGCTGAAGGAGCTCGAGATGCTCGAGATGGCCAGGCGAAGCCTCGGCCGACTGCCCACCATCGGCCTGCGCTGCAGATTGCACCACAGGGGCAGCGGACGCTGGGAGGCATCCGGCGGGGAAACGTCCAAATTCGGGCTCGGAGCTTCCGAACTCCTCTACGCGGTCGACTTCCTGAAATCCCGCGGAATGCTGGACCATCTCCGGGTGCTCCACTATCACATCGGCTCGCAGATAACGAGCGTGCGGCGGATAAAGGACGCCGTCAAGGAAGCCGCACGCATATACGCGAGGCTACGGAAGCGCGGGGCCCCGATATCCTCCCTCAACGTGGGCGGCGGGCTTGGTGTCGATTACGACGGAAGCGGCACCCCCTCGGACAGCAGTGTGAACTACTCGATGCAGGAGTTCGCCAACAACGTCGTCTACACGGTGAAAGAGGTCTGCGACGAAGAGGAAGTACCTCTGCCGCACCTGGTCTCCGAGAGCGGCCGTGCTCTGGTCGCGTATCACAGCATGTTGATCACCAACTGCGAGAGCAGGGAGAGCGACGTACCACTGGAATACGAGCCGGCCAACGGAGAGGCCGATACGCCCGAGGCGCCGCCCCAGCTGCAAGAGATGGAAGAGATCGCGCGGGAGATCTCGGTGAAGAACTTCCGCGAGTACTACCACGACGCCGTCGTCACCCGCGGCGAGGTGCTGACGCTCTTCGACCTCGGCTACCTGTCGCTGGAACAGAAGGCAACTGCAGAGAGGCACTTCTACGAGATCTGCCGCAAGGCCCTCCAGTTCGCCCGCAAGACCGGCTTCGTGTCCGACGAGTTCCGGGTCCTGGAGAAGGCCTTCCGTACGAGGTACGTAACCAACTTCAGCGTCTTCCGCTCCGTCCCGGACTCCTGGGCCATCGGTCAGCTGTTCCCTGTTGTCCCGATCCACAGGCTGGCGGAGCCCGCCACTGAGAAAGGCATACTGGTCGATCTGACCTGCGATTCCGACGGTGTGATAGACAACTTCGTGGATGTGAGGGACATGAAGGAGGTCCTCGAGCTGCACGCGGACTCCCGTGGGGAACCCTACCTGCTCGCCATCTGTCTGCTGGGCGCCTACCAGGAGGTCATGGGAGACTCTCACAACCTCTTTGGGAGCCCGGCAGAGGTCGTCGTGGAACTGCTGGAGGGCAGCACCCGCGTCGAGGTCGCGCACCTGGGTGAGACCAACCGTGAGATGGCAGCAATTGCGGGCTACGACGCCGAGGTGCTGAAGGAAGCACTGGCCGATTCATTCCCAGAGCAAGCCGCACCTGAGGTGCGTCGGGAACTGCTTGAGCGCTACGGTAAGCTCTGGGGAAGCTCCCCCTACCTGGGCGGCGAGCCCGGCGACTACGAGTCGATCCCCTAGAAACCACCCGCCCACACGGGCAACGGAATCAGGAAAACGCCAACATCCGCACCGGGGGCTTGGAGGCCCCGATTCGCTGGCTGCCTTGACAGGAGCAGGCCGGCGCTGCTAGAGTCCGTGGCTCCTTTGGAGCATGGAGACTCGGCCCGAGACGGCCGGGATGCTGGTCTAGCGGATGAAACTGTGGGAGGGACCTTACGATGGCACTAAAGATAACCGAGGACTGCGTTTCCTGCGGCGCCTGCGAAGCGGAATGCCCCAACGAGGCCATAAGCGCCGGTGACGACATCTACGTCATCGACCCCTCGAAGTGCACAGAGTGCGTGGGTTTCTTCGATGAGGAGCAGTGCGTCAGCGTCTGCCCGGTCGACGCAATCGTGCCCGACCCGGAGCACGAGGAGACAGAAGAACAGTTGATCGCAAAGGCACGCCAGCTGCATCCGGACAAGGACTTCGGGGATTCGTTCCCCTCGAAGTACCGTAAGTAGCAAGACTACCCCTATCTGTTGCGCGGGAACCTTCAGGCGTGTGGGGAAACGAGGTTTCCGGCTTGGCGAGCTGAGGTATCGAGGGCCTGGGTCACCTTCCCAGGCCCTCGCTTTCTTCCGAGTCACTAGAAGTCGAACCCGTAGGCTATCTTGAGGAAGATTTCCCTGTTGACCTCCTTGCCCGAGAAGGAGCCCCCCTCAGTCAGCGGTTTCCCATCCTCGTCGAAGAAGAGGCTGCCGTATCCGGCGTGAGCCACAGAGCCTGGCTTCCATTCGTAGGAGGCCAGTAAGTCAGTGAGAAGTCTCCGCCCGCTGAAGTCATCGACATCAGCGATGGCTCTGAACCGCAGGTGCCTATCGGCCTGCACATTGACCAGAAGGCGCATCGCAGTGACGTCATAAAGCCTCTTGCCAGAATCGTCCGCGAGGAAACGCTGATGATTCGCATCCAGTGAGATCTCTAACCACCGAGTCGGTGTGGCTGTCGCCTCAAGGCCGTGCGTCCAGGTCCACCCGCGCTCAGCCGTCTCGTAGTAGACGGCCTCAGCCCTCTCGAGGTACGCCTCCAGCCGCAGCCACCCGAAGGGAAAGCCCTCGGCCCCGAGAGTCCATTCCCGTCTGGGGAACCATCGACCACTCCAAGCCTCATGGCCCAGCTGCACCGATCCCCACATTGCGTTGCGGCCGAGGAAGGTCACGGAGCTGCCGAGGCCGATGCGCTCCTCGCTGATACACCAATCCCAGTCCCAGTATCGCGCACCGTAGAGCCTCACCATCAAGCGCTCCACGCCAGGAAGCTGTGGGTAGAAGGCATAGTGTCCATACCAGCCGACCTTCCTCTCACCTGTGCGCTGGACGAAGCCGCTAGAAAGCCTGAAGCCAGGGCTCACCTCTGCCAGTGCGACATCGGCACTGCCCCGGCCGTCGCCCACGGAGAAGTGGAAGCTCACAGCATGCCCATCGAGGGTTCCCGTTGAATCGCTGTCGGAAACCCATGGTAGCCCCCGGGAGTGGCTGGCCAAGGAAGCAACCGAGAAGCGTATGCCCCCGCCGGGGAAGACGGTGAAGTCCACGCCACCGACCTGATTCCGCGAGTCCTTTCTCTGGCGTGCCGCAAGAAAAGCACCAAAGAAAGAGCTCGAGCCAAAGCCGTAGCGAGGCCGCGCGACCGCGACAGTGGCGGCCTCACCGCCCAAGTCAGCGTCGGCCCCAAGCTCGTCCCGCGCCGCAAGCACGCCGAGGCTTAGTCCCCCTGAGACCGAGCCGGTCAGTTTCAGACCGAACTGGGGAGCCTCGACAGTTCGTGTGTAGAAACCACGCTGGATGAGTGAGCCGTCACAGGCCAGCCTGAAAGCATCGACACCCTCCATGAAGAAGGGTCGCTTCTCGGGGTACCATACCGGGAAACGCTGATTGACGACTGCCAATTGCGGGGCGTCGGCCTCTACCTGACTGAAGTCCGGGTTGTACGTTGCATCCAGAACCAGATCCGTCGAAAGTCCCAGGTGGAGTGTCGCCCCGAAGTCGGGATCAAGTGGTTCCTGGACCATCCGCCCAGCGCTGTTCAGCGAGCCTGTGGAGGAAGCCGTGAGGCTGGGAAGCACTTGCCGGATCCTGCCCCCCCTTATCCCCTGGAAGTGCAGGAGCAAGCCAGAAGCGGTGACCCCCGGAGTCGAGAAGTCGATGGCTGGAAAGGTGGACTTCTCGCCCAGCCTCGCTATCTGGCGGCAAGAGAGAATCTTGAAGGCCACGGTCTCTCCTGCGGCAAACCGAAGGGTCTTGAAAGGCACCGCCAGTTCGGCACTCCAGCCCTGATCATTCATGTGGGCTGCCCCATCCCAGTCGTAGTCGATCGAGACGTCGTCGTTCCCCCCGGGAGTCTTCCACGCATCCATCTGACTACCCGCGGGGTTCATGCCCACCTCGACCGCCCCACGCCCGGGCACAAGCGGATCGATCATGAACATCACCCAGTCGTCTTCGAAGATTACCCGAGCATCGCGTCGAGTAACGTGAGCACTTATGCCTGAGGGGTCTGTGTCCGCACAAACGATTCCGAGATAGATCGCATCTTCGTCATACGCGAAGCGAACCTCCGTGCGCTCGCTGGCGGGCTTGCCGTACTCGGGTTCGAATGTGATGAAGTCCGCATAGGCAGGGCAACGGCTCCAGAAGGCTTCATCCAGAACACCATCGAGGACGGGTGGTTCGTCCACTCTGAGGGCTTCCCCCTCCAGGCCTGTGGCGGGACCGACCCAGAGAAAGCCGGCCAGAACCCCAGCAACCGCAACAAACCGCCGCCTCGTCCCGCAGCGCCGGCGAACTTCCCGCATGCTTCCCCCCGTCTCTAGAGTAGGTTTCGGCGTGACGCGGAGCATAGCAGCGGCCCTTGGAACCCAGCAAATCTCAAGGCGCCGGCCAACTCCGCTTCTCGGAGAGTCACGGAAACACTCAGCAGCTACGTAGCAAGGAGGATGCCTGTTGCGGCACCGAGTGGCTGGGTACCTGGCTACGGGTATGCCGGAAGGCAGGCCGACGCCTATTGGCGAGAGACGTACGCCTTCAGTGTTCTACTGCCCAGCGGTGTCTCGAGCCTGATGAAGTAGAGGCCCGGTGCGACGCGGCGACCGTGGTCGTTCTTGCCGTCCCAGTGGAGCCGTACGGTGCGGCCAGCGGCAAAATCCCCTCCCAGACCCGAGCGCACCAGAACGCCTGCCACGGAGAATACCCTCGCCTCTACCTCCAACGTGCCCCGCGGATCAGGAGGGAGTTCCAGAAGGAGGTCTGCCTCATCTCGGATCGGATGTGGGCAGGGACCAACGACGCGGAACCCGGTCGGAAAGACAGAGACCTGGGTGCAGGGAGCGCTCTCGTTGCCGGAGGAATCCACCGCGGTGACGCTGACATAGTAGGCTTCGCGCGGCTCCGGCGCTGGAAACTCCCATTGCGTCTGGGGAATCGGGCTCTCGTTCAGCCGCTGGGCACCGAGATCAGACTCATAGCGGCCGTAGACGTTGTAGCCAAGCACATCTCTGTCGGCGACCGGCTTCCAGGCAAGTTCCACCATGCCCGCTGTGAGGAGGACTTCGGGTGCAGCCGGCGGCTCGGGAGGCTCTCGGTCCTTGCCCTTCGTGTGCACCTGGAGTGGGCCAGCAATGCCCGAGGTGAGCCCGGCTGCATCGTGCAAGCGGAGGGCAACCCAGTACTGCGTATCCTCGGTGAGGCCACGCAGCCTGAAAGACTGCCTCTCACCGGAAGCGGCAGCCGGAACCTCGGTATGGAACACTGAATCCCAGTTCTCTTCGGAGACCTCTAGCCGCGCATAGCCTATCTCGACCCGCTCCACGGCGGAACCCCGCTCGGGGATGGGGGGAATAGTCCAGGAAATCACCACCCACGAGGTGCCGCAGGAATCGACAGCCAGGTCCTCCGCTTCCAAGGGGGGCTCGGGCACCTGGGGCTCAACCGTTGGCACCCATACCGGGTTGCAGAGATCCGAGACGTATCCGGATGGCGTCTCAACGAGCATCCCTACCCCATAGCAGGCTCCAGGGCTCAGGCCCTCGAGTCTGAAGTGCTGCTCGGTGCCTGGGGAGGCTACTGCCGGGAGACCTTCCCGGACCCACACCGCCCGAGTAAGGCTATCGGGAGCCAGAGGTTCGCCCTCTAGAAACACCAGGGC
>CAYMBA010000008.1:0-38836 GCA_964388535.1 uncultured bacterium
TCCATCTTCTCCTTTGGCCGCGATCACGGTCACTACGGGAGACTGCTGAGTCAGACTGTGGTTCCAGTACCCACGCTACACGTGAAAGATGACCACGAAGTAACCGGCTTCACTTTCACGCCGCAAGACGGCAACTCGCTTCTCTCCTCGGTCGCAATCGCCACCTGGTTCCTGTATCCCGATGACTACGTGGAGAGGCTGCAGCCGCTGAGGAGCTACTTCTTCGACGAAATCTAGACCGGCCACAAGGGCGCGGCGACTGTCATCATGCTAGGTCGTCGCGGCCAGAAGGAACTGCGCGGGCCTGGGCTCACGGAGCGATTTCAGCGGGAGCCAGGCCCGCGTTTGCCCAGTAGGTCGAGAAATTCGTTTCTGGTTGCGCGATCTTCCCTGAAATCGCCTAGAACGGCACTGGTCGTCATGTAGGCGTTCTGCTTCTGCACACCCCGCATCGCTATGCAAAGGTGAAAAGCTTCGATTACGACAGCTACACCAAGTGGGCGGATAGCTTCCTGGATGCTCTCCGCAATCTGAGTTGTCATGCGTTCCTGCAGCTGGAGTCTGCGGGCGAAGTGTTCCACAAGGCGGGGAATCTTGCTGAGGCCGATGAGCCGACCGTCCGGGATATAGGCTACATGCGCTTTGCCGAAGAAAGGAAGCATGTGGTGCTCACAGAGGCTGTAGAAGTCGATGTCTTTCACGATCACCATCTGGTCATAGGGTTCCTCGAAGACAGCGCCATTGAGAATCTCTTCGACCGAGCCTGTATAGCCTGAGGTGAGAAAACGAAGTGACTCAGCCACCCTCTGAGGCGTTTTCTCCAGACCCCTGCGCTCAGGATCCTCACCCAGCATCTCAATTATGGCCCTTACGTGATCCTCGAAAGTCATCGTCTCCCGTCCTCCAGCAGGACCCTTACCCGGGCTATCGGAAGAGCCGGCGGGCCCTGAAACCCCGGCCAACTCAGGTCATCCCGTCCCGCGCCGAGGCACCCCTGTGCATCCAAACCTCCAGCTCACCAAGCACACGGGCTATCACTTCATCGAGGCTACCCTTCAGGGTGACGCCTGCAGCGGTGGGTCGGCCCCCGCCACCCAGCGCTTCGGCCACGTCGCTTACATTGAGGTCGCCCTTGGAGCGGAAGGTCACCTTTATGCCTCCGTCCTGGATCTCCCGGAAGAGAACCCCGACCTCGATTCCCCGCACAGTCATCAGGTGGTCCACTATTCCGTCTGCATCGACGGCTGTCGTACCCGTGCGCCTGAAGATCTCCTCGGAAACGTACGTCCAGGCGAGCCTGCCCTCAACAGCCGTGGCGAGACGACTGAGGGCGGCCGTGAGCAGCTCCAGCCTTGGGAAGGACTCACTCTCGAAAAGCCTGGCGGCGATCTCCTTGTGACTCGCGCCCTTGCGGATCAAGTCCGCGGCGATCAGGAGGGTCTCGTCGCGCGTGTTCCTGAAACGGAAACAGCCGGTGTCAAAGAGGATCGAGGCATACAGGCACGAAGCCATCTCGCTGTCGATCTCAGCGCCAGTCGCCGTGAAGAAACGGTAAAGTACCTCACCAGTGGCACTGGCGCTTGGATCGATCAAGGCTAGCGAACCATCCGGCAGGTCGAACTCGTGGTGGTCGAAGAAGATCCTGGGAACCGGGTCTTCCTTTAGTCGCTGGCCCAAGCCACCCATGTAGTCCCAATCGCTCACATCGAGCAGCACAAGCAGATCGTGCTCGGGTATACCGTCGGGACCATGCTGCCATGCCGAGGGCTCGAGCCCCGAGAGATCAACCAGGAACCTGTAGATCTCCTGAATCTCGGAAGGGTTGCGGACGTAGACGCGCTTACCCAGCCTTCTGAGATACCTCGCAAAGGCAGCCTCCGAACCCACCGAATCGGCCTCTGGGAACATGTGCGATACAAGAAGGACAGCCTGGGAATCGGCAATCCTGCTTTGCGCGAGCTTGCAGAATTCAAGCAGGCTCAGTCCCGGCTGGTCGCGGTGCTCACTCACCTCGGATCAACGGAGCAGGCTCTTGAGCCCTGCGTCATAGAGCCTTTGCATCAAGGGGCGGGCCGCTTCTTCGAGCTCTTGCCAGCAGGTCCTCATCTCACTCAAGTCTGCGCCCTCGAGCACTTCCTCGAGCTCTTCCGACTTGCTGCGGATCAGCTGTTTCTCGTCCCGGGCCATCATGCCCGGGTACTTCACTATGACCTGCCGGATGGTGGCAAGCAGGTAGCGCGCTCTCATGCGCAGTTCCGCGCGGAGCTGCGCCTCGAAATCCTCGGCACTTTCCTGAGAACCAACAGCATCGAGTATCGCAGCCACGCTCGCAGACCTCAGTCCGCGCACCGGACAGATGTCCACGTCCAAATCCCTGCCCTTGGATGTCTCACGCGCCTGTGCCTGTAGCGTTCCGTCCTCATCCACGAGAATCGCAAGCTCCAGGCTCGCCTGGCCCGCCTTCATCGAGGGGATGCGGGAGATCTTCAGGTGGGCAATCCTGTCCCACTCGCCGCTACCGCGGGCATACAAAGGCACGCTCACCTCGGTTTGTTTGTCGAGGTAAGTGGTGAAGAGCTCCACCCTGCTGGCAGGTGTGGTGGTTGTGCGCTCCAGAATCGCAGCTATCCCCCCGCTGCGCTCCTCGAGGCCCAAAGCGCTGGGCAGACAATCTAGCACTAGGGGACCCGGCACCGCGTGGTCGAGGAAACGCGCCCGAGAGAGTGCCCCGAGTGCCACTGCCTCCTCAGTCTCTAGACCCTCCGCCGCACCGCGCGCAAAGACCGACTGAACTGCTTCTTTGAGGGGCTCTAGGCGGAACATCCCACCCACGAGAACCAGCGCATCCAGGTCCGCAGGTGTCAACCCCGACTCAAGAAGCAGGCTGTTACACAGAGCCTCTGCCGATTCCTTCAAAGGAGTGAGCCACCCCTCCAGGTGTTCTTTCCCGTAGGTCTTCTTGAATGGTCCCTCATCTCCCGAGAGGGGCAGTCGCATCTCGGCCTTGCCCCGCGCCGCCAGGTCCCTCTTGGCCGTCTCGGCCGCAGCAAGCACATAGGCAGCGACACAGGAGGCGTTCTCGAAATCGCCGCCCTTAGCCTGACGGGCAGATTCCAGGAAGTCCCTCGCCAGGGTCAGATCCACTTGGAGGCCGCCTATCTCCTTGCTTCCTGCAATGGCCAGGGTCTTGACCTGGTCCTCCCGCACCTCGAGGATCGCCGCACTGAAGAAGCCCGCGCCCCACGAGCAGACCGCTGCTCTGCCGCGCCCGCCTTGTGCCGCCCAGGCCAGCGCAGCGGCCGAAGGCTCGTCTATCAGGCGCACATCCTTCAGCCCCCCCATCTTCGCTGCTAGCCGGAGCATCTCCCTATCGAAGGGCGAGTAGGAAGCAGGAACCGTGAGGACCGCAGAGCCAATACCACGCTCGAGCGCTATCTCGGCCGTCCGCCGCAGATGCGCGATGAAGGCCGCGAGCATCTCGACTACGGATCGCCGCCTTGCACCAACCTCCAGCGAGAGCAGCTGGCCCTCCTCGGAACGGACCGGATGCGGCCAGAACGCACCGCGCCCTTCCACAGAGGCCTTCTCCTGAACCAAGAGGAGCTTCAGGCCTTCGATGCTCATCTCCGGAGCCAAGACCCTGTGTGGCTCGGCAGCCCGGCCGACTAGGATTCCGCCATCCTCCGAAAGGGCCATCACCGAAGGGATCCGTGTCTCACCCGTGACATCGGAAACCAGAGCACCAGACTGGCCACGCCCATAGGCGATGCGGCTCACACTCGTGCCGACGTCGAAAACAACGAAAGAATCCTCGGGTCTGCCTTTTCCAACCGATCTGGCCAACTCTCCCCCCGGATCCCTGTGGGACTGACCCCGGCTAGCCCTCGGCCGCCCAGATCCGTCCCATCAGCATCCTCTCCTCGATCGCCTCTAGGTATTCCCTCTCACCGAGCCATTGGCTAGCCCGCTCGTACCAGCCTTCAGGTACGTCCGGCCAGGTCCCGCTCGCTTCCACGGCCTCGTCCCACTCGGTCATGAGCACAAGGAGTATGCCGTCGGAGTCCGCGCGGGCCTTTTCAGCCTGCACCTGCAGGGCGGCAAGGTGGTCCTGCTGAGCCTCCCAGGCTTCGTAGTCTTTCTCGCGCTTGGCCCTTTCCACTTCGCTGAGGACCTTCTCGATGATCTGGGCCGAGGACTGAAGCGCCGCAGGCACAGTACGGGTGGGCTGGTCGGCACGCCCACTGGCCGCAAGTGCGTAGCGCAGCCTCGAAAGAGGCAGGCGCAGCGTCCGGTAGGCGTCATTCAGGGCTCTCATCGCGGATCTGGCCGCTGCCAAGACCCGCTCGTCGCGGTGAGCGCGGAAAAGGTCGGGGTGGCACCTGTGAGCGATCGACTCATACGTGCCCTCTATCTCCTCCTCCTCGAAGCCGAGCTTTGGCGGTAGCCCTAGCACCTCGTAGGCCCCAAGAGCACCCACCGGCTGCGGCACACCACAGCGGCTGCAGACCAGCGGCTCGTCGAGGGGATTCTCGCAGTTCCAGCAGGTCCCTGCTCCGCGCAAGTTCGATCCTCCGCGTTGCGCGATCCAAGCCCATAGTGCGGCGAAGAACGACGAATGCTACGTGCTGGCCACGGCCAATGTCAACGAGGATACGAAGCCTTTGGCAACGCGACTGGCTGCCCATTCACGGAAGAGCCCTTCTGATCTTCTCTGGGTGTGACGATATGACCGGTGGGAGCGCGCAAGAAGCGGAACGCATGCCTGTCGTTTCCCGGTGGCCACACGGTCTCTGACGCTGGCAAGGCCTCTGGCCCTTCACGCAGCACGCCCGGAGTCTGCCGATGAGCTCGGGAACGCCCTTACAAAGACGCCCCGCGGAGGGGCTCGTGCTGCTCAACCCGGTGCCGGACTGGCGGTTGCAGGCGATCGAGTATGCTTTCCTGCTCACCTCATCCGCCTGGGTGGGAAGCTTCTCCTGGTCGGCCATGGTAGTGCTGCCTCGGATAGCCTCAATCGCCGAGCCGATGCTCGCAGCACGATTGATCGCTTCCCTGCTCGAATGGCTCGCTGCTTTCTCGACAATCGCGGCCACGGTCCTCTTGCTCTCAACCTTCGGCATGTACCTGGCGGCACTCCGACGGAAGCCAGTTCTGTTGCTGCAGCTCATCTTGGTCTTCCTCATGGTAGCCTCAGCGGTAGTCCCCAGTGTGTGGGTAGCCCCTAGGCTTGGGTCCCTAGCAAGGATGGCTGCACTGGGCATGGAACCCCAGGCAGCTCAGGCAGGCAAGGCAGTCGAGGCTGTTGTCGCAACGCTCAGACCACTCGGATTTGTCCATGCCGTGGCTGGCGCACTCCTGATCACCACGGGCTCTAGGAAGTGGTTCAGGTACCAGCCGCAGGCACCTGCCTCCCTTTGAGGGTGTGCGCCGATGCTTCCTCGATCAGCACGGAGACCAGCACGCCCGCTCTGAGGTCTTCACCCTCGAGCGGGCGGAAGATGACATCCTTGAAGTCATCAGAGCGCCCGTAGAACCAGCCCTGCGGCTTTCTGGCTTCAGACTCAACCAGCACCTCCACGGTCTTCCCAAGGAACGCCTCGAAGCGCTCGAGGGAGTGAGATTCCTGCAGCGCGATCAGCTTCTCCAGGCGGGCCCTTTTCACTTCCCGAGGTACGTTGTCCTTCATGCGTCGGGCAGCCGCCGTACCCGGTCGCTCCGAGTAGGCGAACATGAAAGCCCCGTCGAATCTGAGGCGCCTCATCACAGAAAGCGTTGCATCGTAGTCTTCTTCGGTCTCGCCCGGGAAACCAACCATGAGGTCAGTTGTGACCGCCAGCCCCGGCACCGCCGCCCGCATCCTATCCACCAGGTCAACGAACTCACTGGATGTGTAGCCGCGGTGCATGCCCTCCAATACTCGATCCGAGCCAGACTGCAGGGGCAGGTGAACGTGTTTGCACACCTTCGGCTCTGTGGCCATCACCCCTACGAGCCTCTCGGTGATCTGGCCAGGATAGGGTGCAAGGAACCGGATCCTCAGCAGCCCCTCTATCCGGGCTACCTCTTGTAGAAGCCATGCCAGATCTCGCCCTTCGTCCCGGTACGCGGTCACCGTCTGACCCAGAAGAGTGACTGAAACGAAGCCCTCCGAAACAGCCCTGCGCACCTCTTCCAAAACGCACTCCGCTGGCAGACTCCTCTCCCGGCCACGGGTGTAGGGAACGACGCAGTAAGTGCAGAAGCGGTCGCAGCCACGCATGACGCTGACCCACGCGTTGACCCCCGGGCTGCGTAGGTGCGGGAGTCCCGCATAGGTCACTGTGCGCCTGGGCCTGAGATCTACGAGCCGCTCCTTCTTCTGAGCCCTCAAGTACGGCACCAGATGCTCGTAGGAATCCGGGCCGAGAAGCACATCCAAATGGGGAAGCCTCTCTAGAGCGCTGCGACCGAGATGGCGCGCAAGGCAGCCGACCATTCCAATCCGCAGTCCACGCTCCCGCTTGAGTGCTGCCAGGTTTTCCAGGTAACCCAGTGCCCGGGCAGCAGCCCGCTCCCTGACAGCGCAAGTGTTCACGAGAACTAGGTCGGCATCTTCTGGCCTACCCACCGGAGCCCAGCCCTCTTCCACTAGAAGCCCGGCCAATAGCTCCGAGTCGGCCTCATTCATCTGGCAACCGTAGGTCTGTATGAAGAACCGCCCCATTAGCTACCCCCTGAGCCCTGTTGCTCAGGCAAGAAAGCCGACCGTCCCGGGCCGAGCGGGTCGCCGAGTTTGCCCCTGAGGAACGCACCGCGGTGGTACTTGCCCGTAGCCTCCACGCGGAGGTAGCGATCGGCCAGACCCACAGAGCGCCCATCCTTTGTCGCTTCGACGATCATGCTTGAGGCCGAGCCGGCAATCCTGGCCTGGAACGCAAGCCGCAACGTACGGTCTAGCAGTCGCAAACGCTTGGTCCTCGCCTTGCGCACCTCATACGGTACTGATTGCCCGAGTGATGCCGCCGGCGTACCGGGACGTTCCGAGTATGTGAAAGCGTGCAGGTAGGCGACGCGACCCCGCTCTATGACGGCAAGGGTGTTTCGGAAGGCATCTTCGTCTTCACCCGGGAAGCCAGCGATCACGTCGACCCCGATAGAGATTCCCTGCCTGGCGGACTCTAGAGCCCGGCAAAGCGCCAGGAAGTCCGCTGAGGAGTAGGGACGCCCCATGCGCGCCAGCACTCCATCGTCGCCTGATTGGAGGCAGAGGTGGGCATGAGCACACAGGGAGGGAACCTCCTTGAAGGCCCCCAAGAGGGGATCACCCAGCGTCATTGGCTCGAGCGAACTCAGCCTTATGCGGGCAAGCCCGGCTATCTCCGACATACGACGGATGAGCTCTGCCAGCGGCGCCCCGGCCCTCCGGGCAGCTGATGGAACCGAATCCACGCCATAGAGTCCAACGTTTACGCCTACTAGCACGATCTCCCGGTGCCCTGCATGAACGAGGTCCCTTGCTTCCTCCAGCACGGTCTCCGGGGCCTTTGAAACAGGGGCGCCCCTCAAATGGGGCACGATGCAATATGTGCACCGCAGAGGACAGCCGTCCTGGACTTTGATCACGGCCCTCGTGTGGGCCTGCGGCGTCTCCCAGGGGTGACCTTCAAGCTGATGGGGCTGGAGCAACAGCGAGGAGGGGTCGATCTGGGGTCCCGCACCCAAGTGCCGAGCGCCCCAGCTCCTCAGGATTGCCGGAAGCGCGTCCTTTCCGCCGTTGCCAAGAACGTCGGCACCAAGCCCGAGATAGGCTTCGGGCTCAAGTTGGGCGCCGCACCCGGTCGCAATGAGCCTCGCCCCGGTCCGGATTGCACGCATGACCTTCGAGGCCGCATGCCTCGACTGGGCCTGGGCCGACACCGTAACTGCGCAGGTGTTCAGTACAACGAAATCTGCCTCACCCGGTTCCGATACCTCTTCCCAACCCGAAGCAATGAGCTGGGCCCTGACAGACTCCAGCTCCGCTTGGTTTGTCCGGCACCCGAGGCCGAGAAGGTGGAACCGTTTCTTTCTGTCCCTTTCCAACAAGCAGAACACCCCCAGCACCGGGAAGGGAGGCCCAGGCTCCCGTCTTTGGTGGCCATACCGATCCCCGACGCCCCGGCCGCTCGCCAATAGGTTCCAGAAACCAGCAGCTCGTACCATAGCCGCCCGGCACGGCACAGGTCCAGATACCTCGACTCCTTGTCCTGATCACCTTCAGCGCAGGACGAGGCCCTGCTGGACGCAACCGCTTCGGCGTGCTATTAGCCGGAAGGTCTTATGCGAGCTATCAGCGGATCTAATCGGGCGCGGCGCCCTGGCCACCGCCCCGGGGGATAGGGTCATGCAGATCGAAACACTCAAGGTCTTCTGTGACGTCGTGCAAAGCAGGAGCTTCTCTAAGGCAGCGACCCTGAACTTCGTTTCCCAGTCGGCCGTCAGCCAGCAGATCCGCGGTCTGGAACAGCGCTTCGGCCATAGGCTGATCGAAAGAGGCAAGAAGAACCTGCGACCAACACCGGCTGGGCAGATTCTCTACGAAGTGGCCCAGGACGTACTCAGCCGTCTGGACGAGATGGAGGCCCGCCTCCAGGCACTCTCGAAGAGCGTCGGTGGCACAGTGCGCGTGGCAACCATCTACAGCGCCGGGCTGCACGAGTTGCAGTCCTACCTGGGCCGCTTCCTGATGGAGTATCCGGCGGCGCACGTGAAGGTGGAGTACAACAGGGCAAACCGCATCTACGAAGAGGTCGTAACAAACGCGGTGGACGTAGGCATCGTGGCCTATCCAGCCCGAAGGAGCGGAATTGAGATCATCCCCTTCATTGAGGAGAACATGGTACTCGTCTGCCATCCGGACCATCCCTTCGCGAAGTCCAAGCGCATCGACATCTCAAAACTCGCTGGCCAGCGGTTCATAGCATTCGAGCGTGACATTCCGACGCGCAGGGCGGTTACTCGCTTCCTGCGATCCCACCGAGTGCGGGTACGTATCGTCATGGAGTTCGACAACATAGAGACGAGCAAGCGGGCCATCGAGATCGGTGCGGGTATCTCGATCCTGCCCCGCAACACGATACGGCGGGAAGAAGACCTAGGGACACTTCGGGGCGTCGGATTCCTGAGGGAGCGGCTCAGCCGCCCTCTGGGCATCCTGGTCAAGAAGGGGCGTTCGCTCCCGCCTGCAGTGCAACGATTCATCGATGTGCTAATGTCGGAGGAGAATCTGTGTGAGAAGCCGGCTCCCGGGGCGAAGCCCCCTCGGGCGCGCCGGGGGGCCAGCTAGCACCCGAGGAAAGGCAAACCGAAAGTCCAGAAACCGGCACATTGAGTGAGCGCATTCCGGTGACGTCAGCAGCGTTGGACCAGAACAGGCAGGGCAGCGCAAAAGCGTTTGACTGATCCCATATTTTGGGCTACTTTGCCGCTGTCAGCGCAACATATTGCGTTTCAAGGCATTGCTTACAAGCGGCTTCAGGAAGGTCCTCCAGCAGCGGTGGAGCGTTTCTCCGACCGCCTCTGAGGCCTTCGAGACAGGCACCCGGGAGATGTTCGCCCCGGGCTTACGTTTGCCGAGGACATCCATCGGCCCAAGGAGGGGCCCATCGGAGGTGAACCGACCATGAGTGCACCCCAGCACCAGCACGCAGGCGGGAAGAAGAGTGCAGCCGAGGGCATCAAGGCCGCCGGGAGGGGCAGCCCGCGCGGGGTCAAGGTGGCCCGGTACTTCACCACCCCGGGCCGACATCCTTTCGACGCAGTGGAGTGGGAAAGACGGCGGGCGGTCATAACGAACGACAAGGGCGAAGTCATCTTCGAGCAGGACGACGTAGAGGTCCCGGTTTTCTGGTCGGACCGGGCGCTCAACGTCGTCGCCTCCAAGTACTTCTACGGAGGTCCTGGCACCCCCGAAAGGGAATCATCCATACGCCACCTGCTCCTACGTGTCTCTTCCACACTTCGCAGGTGGGGAGTAGAGCTGGGATACTTCGCTTCCGAGGAAGACGCCGAAACCTTCGAGATGGAACTGCTCCATCTTCTTGTGCACCAAATGGCCACCTTCAACAGCCCCGTATGGTTCAACGTCGGCGTCGAAGAAAAGCCTCAATGCTCCGCCTGCTTCATAAACTCCGTTCAAGATACAATGGAGTCCATCCTAGATCTTGCAAAGATCGAAGGCATGTTGTTCAAGTACGGATCCGGCACTGGAACGAACTTCTCTACACTGCGATCCTCGAGGGAGAGACTTAGCACAGGTGGCACGGCCTCGGGCCCTGTGTCCTTCATGCGGGGCTACGACGCTTTCGCTGGCGTGATAAAGTCTGGAGGCAAGACGCGCCGCGCAGCAAAGATGGTGATCCTCAACGCCGATCACCCCGACATTGTTGAGTTCATCAAGGTAAAGGCGCAAGAGGAAAAGAAGGCCTGGGCGCTCATAGACGCAGGCTATGACGGGTCGATAAACGGCGAAGCATATAGCTCCGTCTTCTTCCAGAACTCCAATCATTCCGTCAGGGTTACGGACGAATTCATGAAGGCTGTAGAAAACGACGGTCTTTGGCAGACGCGCCTGGTGACAACCGGGGAGCCGGCCGAGACATACCGGGCTAGGGATCTAATGAAGATGATTGCCGAGGCTACATGGCTATGTGGCGACCCCGGCCTCCAGTTCCATACGACAATAAACTCCTGGCACACATGCCCGAACAGCGGCACGATCGAGGCGAGCAATCCGTGCAGTGAGTTCATGTTCCTTAACGACTCTGCGTGTAACCTGGCCTCGCTGAATCTGATGAAGTTCGTTGACGAGAGCACGGCTTTCGATCCCGACTCCTTCAGGGCGGCTGTTTCCACGATGATTCTGGCCCAGGAGATCATCGTAGACTCCGCAGGGTATCCGACAGAGGCCATTGCAAGGAACAGCTTCGACTTCCGTCCCTTGGGTCTCGGCTATGCCAACCTCGGAACCTTGCTGATGGCAAGCGGCCTTCCGTACGACTCCGACGCCGGCAGGGCCCTCGCGGCCACGGTGACGGCAATCATGACCGGCCAAGCATATGCCACGAGTGCAGAGATCGCTCAGGTCATCGGGCCATTCAAGCACTTCGCCAAGAACCGGCAGCCGATGATGGAAGTGATGCGAAAGCACCGCGGCGCACTGGGTCGGATAAATCCCGAGATGGTACCAGAGCAGGTTCTGAAGGCCGCCTGGGATGTATGGAACGAAGCCATCGAGAAGGGGGAACGCTGGGGCTACAGAAATGCGCAGGTCACTGTCCTAGCCCCAACCGGGACCATCGCCTTCATGATGGACTGTGATACAACCGGGGTCGAACCCGAGCTTGCCCTGGTCAAGTATAAGAAGCTAGTAGGCGGTGGCTACATGGAAATGGTCAACAGAGCGATTCCAAGAGCCCTGAAGACCCTAGGCTACGACGACGATTCGATACAGCGCATCGTCTCTTATACGAAGGAGAATGGCACCATCGAAGGCGCACCAGGGCTCAAGGAAGAACATCTTCCCGTCTTCGACTGCGCTTTCAAGTCACCAAAGGGCACCAGATTCATCCACCACACGGGACACGTAAGGATGATGGCCGCTGTTCAACCTTTCATCTCTGGGGCGATCTCAAAAACTGTGAACGTCCCCGCGGAAACCACACCCGAGGAGATCGCTGAAATCTACGTGCAGGCTTGGAAGAATGGGCTGAAGTCGATTGCTGTCTACAGAGATGGAAGCAAGCGGGTACAGCCATTGACAACGAAGAAGGAGGAAGCCGAGAAGCAGAAACAAGAGGACCCACCCAAACCCGTGCGGCGCCGCCTACCGGATGAGCGCAAGAGCATTACACACAAGTTCGTCATTGGCGATCACGAAGGCTATCTCACAGTGGGGCTATACCCAGACGGCAGACCAGGGGAAATCTTCGTTGTGATAGCGAAAGAAGGGACTGTGGTCTCGGGGTTGACAGACTGCTTCGCGACGGCCATTTCGCTAGCGCTCCAGTACGGCGTGCCTCTTAAGGTGCTCGTGGATAAGTTTGTTCACACGCGGTTCGAACCATCTGGCTTCACGCACCATCCAAAGATCAGGTACGCCAAGAGCATAGCGGACTACATCTTCAGGTGGCTGGAACTGAAGTTCCTCTCGGAGGATGGGGAAACAGCCCAGGAGCAGGACGCAGCGCAGCAAGGCCGTGCCCACCAGACGAGCGCAGCCGAGAAGTCCGAGCCGGCCAAGGCTCAGGCATGGAAGCCAGAGCTTTCGAACCCGGATGCGCCCCCTTGCCCCGAATGTGGGTCTCTGATGGCCAGGAACGGCTCCTGCTATGTCTGTCTGAACTGCGGGGCCACGACGGGGTGCTCGTAAACCACTCTATCGAGATCTGAGCGGGGCCGGGTCATGAGGAGAAGACCTCGGATATCGACCGGTGGGGGTGATGATGGAACCACCCTCCATCCGGACATGAAGCGCCGGGTCTCCAAGGCCCATCCCGACATCGCACTGGTTGGCCTGCTGGACGAACTCGGAAGCGCCCTTGGGCTGGCCCGAAGCCTACTTCGCCCCGAAGCAGAGGAACTCGACTCCGAACTGCTGACACTTCAGCAGTGGCTTCTGAACGTGCCGCCCCTGCTTTTCAGCCCACCTCCAAGCCAGCGCGGCTCGACCGCCCCAAGCCTAGCCGAGATGACGCAAAGGGTCGAGGCCTGGGCCCTGGCGCTCGAAGAGCGCTTGCCTCGGCTGGAGCACTTCACCGTGAGTGGAGAGACAGCCGGCTCTGCGGCCCTGCACGTAGCCCGATGCGTGGCACGCAGGGCTGAAACAGAGGTCGTCCGGCTCCACGGCGCTTCCCCTCCCTGGCGTGATCTAGTGAGGTTTCTAAACAGGTTGGCAGATCTGCTCTTTCTCTCCGCACGATGGGAGCCCCTGGCAGGCAAGGGTCCCGGCAGATCCAATAGGACCGCCGCGAGGTCCTAGCAGCATGCGCTAGAAAGACATCCGCGCACTCAGGCGAAGTACGGTGTCGCTGCACTTCACAAGGGGGGCAGCCTCCCAAGGGCTATGCAGGTTGAAGACCGCGGCCTCATCGGGCGCCAGCCCGAAGCTCTCCGCATATGGCAACCACCATGGGTCGGGAGCATCAACTCCTGATTTCTCCGCCTCGACGAAAAAGTAGGAGGGATCGTCCATCAGCCATCGCCGGAACTTCCAGGAGCGCATCTCCACGCCGACCTCTACTGTCACGCCCACCTTCGATTCCAGGCTCAGACCGAAGCTCGTGGCGTCACCATCGATCTGGTCTCCCAGGTAGTACGGCCGCTCCCCTTCAACCGGATCCGCCCCCCGCATCGACAGCGGCAGCGTCCTGTAACCAAACATCAGGCGCGACATAAGACCAGCACCACGCAGCTTAGGACCCAGCAAGGGCACCGGGAGGCTGATCCCTCCCCCGTAGGAAACCACATCCTCAAAGGGCAGATTGGAGTCGAAGATGCTGTAGTCCACCAGCCCAGTCTCGGTCTCGGCCACGCCGTGGTTCTTGATCTTCACCTCCGACCACGGCCTATAGTCCACCGAAGCGCTCACCTCGAGACCATAGAAGGGGCCAACAACGACGCCTACTCCATAGGCCCCAGGGATCTCCAGGTCGTAGTCTGCTACCTGCCCCTCGAAACGCACCGGGAAGCCCATCTCGCCCATGTCCCGTGTGATCACGGGGCCAGGCCAAGTTAGGCCGAAATGGGCGTCTTTCACCTTGAGTGTGAAAGGAAAGCGGTACCAAGCACCGAACGCGAGCCTCTCCAGAACCTCCAACTGAGCGCCCAGCTCAGCTGCGAAGCCCCGGCTGTTCGCCCAGTAGTAGCTCCGGCCCTCCAGGAAGCTGACCAAGTTCGCCCGGGAGCGCACGTGACTGCGCCAGCGCCCCTTCAGTACGTTGCCCGTAGCACCCAGACTAAGATTGCCGAGGCGGCCCGCGTTCATAGAAACAGCGGCTCCGAAGGTGTAGCTCTCCACGGCTCCCCGCTCGTCGGTATCCTTCCCAACTATGAAGGGCACGCCGGAGCCCTCGGCCACATTGAGAGTCAGCACGATGTCATTGGCGTAGCTGGTCTCGAGGTAGCGGCGGAAAGCACCCCCTACAGCAACTTTGGCGGCCCCCACCCGCGCAACCGGCATCGAGATTCCCATGAAGCCGGCAGCAGGCCGCCTGTCGCCTGTGAACTTGTAACCCCCTGTCCTGAACTCCGGAAGGTCGGCGACGGTGACCGCAGAAGGAAGCCAGTCGGCCTGGCTGCCCGACTGGGTAAGCACACCATCGAAAGCAATCTCGTTCCTCTTTGCAGTGGCCATGCCGGCAGGATTCCATGCCAGGGCCAAAGCACCCTTGGCCTTGGCCACATAGGAGCTGCCGATCGCAAGCGCATAACCACCAGGCCGGGGCCCAAGATCGTCGATCGGCCTGTAGAATGCCTCAGGATACACTCGGGCCACGGAGAGCATGGACTCGCTGAGGCCAGTTTCCTCCGGGACGTAGTACGGGAGCATGTACGGGAACTTGTATTCGAACACTGCCCGCGCCGACCCGTACGCCAAACAGGCCAGCACGAAGAGCAAGATCATGGCCCAAACCACCTGCAAGCGTCTCACACCGACCATCCTGATTGTCCCTCCGGGTCCTAGGGTCCTGATGACAGGCCACTGGCGGCTAGGACTTCTCAGAAAGCAACATCGCTTCCACAGCCCCTGCAAGCGTCCAGAAAACCGCGTGCGAAGCCGTTTTCAGAGCGTCCACCTTGACCTTCTCTATTTTCCTTATCTTCCGCAGGTCAAACTCCATCCTCGGCAGCCCGCCGCCGACGTCCTTCCGAGCATGCTCCATGCGCTGGATCTGCGCGTCCAGGCTTTGGGAAGCCTCGATGAAGGTACAATCGCGAACGACCATCAGGGTATCGGAGAGGTCATAGATGTAGCCCGAGTAGGTCGCGGTCCCGGTCACAATGTCCACCCGGCTGCCGATGTGGATCTTCCCTTTCACCTCGGTACCGTCATCGAAAGTGACGACCAGGGTGGTTCTGGGATCCACTCGCTCGGCGGGTGCCTCCTCCCTCTCGCCCATGATCATGCCGGGCTGCAGCAGTCGTGCCAGATCTGTCTGCTCGAGCGCGACCCTCTTGGTGCATCCAAGGACCGCCACCAACAGGACCACGAGTGCAACTAGGAGGTGCCTCATTTGCAATCCTCCAAGCCCCAAGGCCCCTGGGCCTCGGGCCGAACCGTGTGCAGATTAGCGGCCGATCGGGTATACATCCGAGCATACCTTCCCCGCGTGTTTCCACGGACTATATGTGCCTGCCCTGCCTGCGTCAACGCAATGCTACTGGCCAACGAAATCCATAGCGGCGGGGGAGAGGAGGCAACCCGAAGGGAATCACGCCAGATAGGCCGCGAGGTCCAGTCCCAATTCCGAACCGTCGAGTGCCTCGGCGATCTCCAGACCAGGCGAGGCCTCAGCCAGGTCCAGAAGGAGGAGATTGGATGGGTCGACGACAGATCCCGCGGCGTCCACAACCTGGCGAACCAGCGGTCTTGCTGGAAAATCTGGATTCGTCGCGATCACCAGGCCCACCTCGCCGTTCGAGAGACGCACGAAACTGCCGACGGGGAAAAGGCCTATCAGTCGTGCAAAGATCTTCATGAGGAGCGGATCGAAGTTCTTACCACTCCGCGCCAGCATGTGCCGTACGACGCGGTGAGGAGTCAGTGCTTCGCCCCCGTAGGCGGGGCGAGAAGTCATGGCATCGTAGCAATCCGCAATAGCGACAATCCGACTGTAGACACCCAGGGGCCAGTCGTCACCCAGGCGAGGGTAGCCAGTGAGGTCGTAGCGCATATGATGCTCCAGACCGACTATCATGACGGTCTTTGCAACCTCACTCCAGGCATCGAGCGCCACCAGCCTCCGGACGCCTTCCAGCGGGTGGGTCTTCACTATCTCCCATTCCACCGGCCCTAGGGACCCAGGCTTCTTCAGCACGGACTTCGGCACAGCCAGCTTGCCGAGGTCGTGGAGCAGTGCAGCCAGGCCTAGGTCGGAAAGCTCGCGCTTGTTGAGGCCAAGCCTCTGTCCAAGCGCTACCGAAAGCACGCACACGTTGACCGAGTGCATGAAGGTGTACTCGTCGAACTCCCGAAGGGCTGTCATTGCCAGCAGGGAGAACTCCTCTTCAACGACGATGTCCACGATCCTGTGAACCACGCTCCTCGCCCGTCTCAGGCCGGGTGGCGAGCTGCGGGCCATGCTGCCTAGGTACATCCTTGCGGCCCGCAACGCCTCGAAGAAGGTCTCTCTGGCCCTTCTGCGAATCTCTCCCAGCTCCGGTATGGCGTCCCAGGCGTCGCTCTCGCCCGCGGGGTCCTCTATTGCAGGCTCGAGCGTGACGGAGGTTACACCCATTGCCTCCATCTCTTCCGCCCGCTCTTGCAGCAGCTCGCGGGCGGAACCCACAGGCTGCTCCTGCCGCCAACTCTCGCACAGATGAAGGAACCTCGCCATCTCGGCCCCATCCCAGCGCCCT
Organism: uncultured bacterium; assembly: GCA_964388535.1. GTDB lineage: Bacteria > Eisenbacteria > RBG-16-71-46 > CAIMUX01 > WJJG01 > CAYMBA01. The sequence continues at coordinate 16,597 of CAYMBA010000008.1, forward strand.
GCGAACCTCATCCCCCCGATACCAGCTGCTCTCAGCTCCTCTGCGAGGGCTTCTATGACAGGTCGTTCCAGCCCACGAAGGGGCAGTGCAGAACCGCAGGAAACCAGGCCGCGGCCGTGTCTATGGATCGAGGCATCGATTCCCAGGGAGTCCAGCTCGCCCAAGACTCGCCCGAGTTCCTCAAGGACACGGTGGAAACCGGGATCTGAAACGCCGCGCAGCCGGAGCGCCTTCCAGCAGGCATGGAAACTCCGTACCAGCTCGAGGCGGAGCCGAGCGGCGTCGGGTGAAGGTCCTGCCGGTTCGCTAGAGGAACCACCCGCTGCGCCGTTGGCCTCCATGTGGCGGTCACCCATGGACACGGGCTCAAGCCTCCACTACGCCGACTCCCGGGCCTCCGAATCACCCGAGGTCTGCATGCGCTCACGGTGCCGCTCGAGGGCCCGCCGGGCGGACTCGGCCAGAAGGGGATCCTTCGAGTTGCGGTATTTCATCAGCAATGGACCCGACATCTCGATTGGAATCTCGCCCAGTGCTCTCAGCGCGCAGGCCTTCCGTGCACGCAATCGCCGACGCCCGAACAGGGCCCGCCTCTTCAATGTCCCGGCCAGGATCGGAAAGACCTCTCCCGGCGAGCTCCGCGCCAGGGCCTCGAAGAAAGCCACCTGCTCTTCGAAGGAGCGCTCCTCGAAGCCCTCGCTCACGACTATCTGAAGCAACGACGAAAGCGCCTTTGCCTTGAACCTGCGGCTGAGCAGCTCGGCGGCAGTAACCCTTACCTCGCCCTCGGGATCGGAAACCGAGCGAACAAGCATCTTTTCCAACCTCGGGTGCCCCAAGGCAGCAGCAAGGCGAAGAGCCTCCACTCGCACGCGAGCCGAATCGTGCTCCAGAAGAGCAGCCAAGCTGTCTTCCCAGAGGCCACTCGGGACCCTTATGCGTGCACTCGCCAGGATCCCGGCCAGGTAGCGCAACTGACGCGGGTCCGCTGCCCCGAGCCGCTGCAGCAAAATCTGTGGTCGCTCTTCCAACACCCGAGCCAGGGCGCCGGCCAGCACGGCGGAAGCAACCCCCCGGTGCTCCTGCGTCGAAGCGGCGGCTAGCAGAAGGGCAATTCCCTCCTCCCGTAGGCCGCTGAGATACTCGATGGCAGCCTCGGCATCATCCACAACCCCAGTACGCAGAGCACTCAGGGCTCGCTCGGCTGCTTCCGGCCCCAGCAAGGCCGCTCCTATCCGCTTCAGCTGGTTGCCATAGGTCCCGTTGAGCGCGTCGGCCAGACGCGATGCAAAGACGTTGAGGGCCCCAAAGGCACCCTGTTCCAGCAGGCGCATCCCCTGCTCTTCCATCACAGTTAGCAGGTGGTCCAGCTCCCGGGCCTCCAGGTCGCAGGCCAGCAGCTCCGGCAGTATCAGCGCGAACTTGGCCCCCAGCCTGGCCCGGTCCTCTTTGACCTCTCGCCTCAGCCCCGCTAGATCCGTCTCGGAAACCTCAAGGTCCAGCACTTCCAGCTCGGCTTCCTCCAGTGCACCGCTGCGGGCCAGATAGCGCTCGATTGGGTGCAGGCGCTCCCAGGCTTCGGCAATCTCGCCATCGGCGCCACGGCTTTCCAGACTGAGCGGCGGCGGAGCGACCTCGGCAATGTCTACGGCCCTGTAGGTGACATGGGGCAGGTCCATCTCCCAGAGCAGCACCGAGAGATCCTCGTCAGTGGGGTCAAGCCTGCCGCGGGCCGCCTTCCCCAAGAGCCCAAGCAAGCCTTCCAGCTCCTCTCCGTCCAGGCCGCGGAGGAAACCAAGCTCGCGCAGCCCCGCCTCATATAGGGTAGATGCCAACTCGGTGTCTTTGCCTTGGCCCTCCCTGGAGCCCTCACCAGCTTCCTCCGAGAGAGAAGCCTCCAAGGCGATGGCTCCCGCCCCAGCCGCGCTCAAGGTCACCGAGTCGGGCCCAAAGAGGAGCCGCACCTCACCTGCCCGGAGAAGGAGGGGTTGGAGCTTGGAGAGAAAACGCAAGCAGACGGCCCTAGCGGCTTCGCTGCCCTCAGGATACATGGTGATCGTCTTGAGGGAGCGGAAGAAGGCGGCAAGCGGATCCTCATGTGTGTTTCCGACGGTCTTCCCCATAGCCCCCGGCTGACGGTAGCCAAACGTGCCTCTGCGGCCTGCGAAAACACCAACCCCAGACCTACCGCCTTGGAGTGCGCGGCCGCCCCCTACTGTCATTTCTCGGCCAATCCTGCACGCTTGAAAAGCCCGGGTGGTGGGGAAACCGCTCTAGAAACCAGGCACGATGGGTAGCCTGCCCCCATGGACCCACGGGTTGGAATCCGTCACATCCTCCTTAGACCCCAGCGCCAGAAGCGCCTCGGGTAGGGCATCAAGGACGTCCGACGGAATGAGCCCATGAGGACCCTTTTTTCGAGCAACCAGATCCGCGGCGAGCCCATGGGTGAAAACCCCTAGGCAGGCCGCTTCCTCTGGTTTGAGGCCCTGACCCAGAAAGCCCGCTATGATGCCCGTAAGCAGATCACCACTTCCGCCGGTGGCTAGGCCGGCGTTGCCAGTGGGGTTGATCCAGACCTCCCCCGATGGGGCTGCCACAACCGTGGTCGCGGCCTTAAGAACCACTACTACACCCCTTTCGGCGGCGAACCTCGCAGCAATCCTACAGGATGCCTCGGCACCCTTATCGAGCCTTTCCATGCCCACAAGCCGTGCCATCTCGCCTGGATGGGGCGTGAGAACTGGCCAAGGAGCCTCTGCGGAGGGCTGCCACGAGCCTTCGGATAGGGCGTTCAGCCCATCGGCATCGACCACCAAGGGTCCGCTGATGCGGCCAATCAGGCTGCGCACCAGGGCCCTGCTCTCTGGATCGCTCCCAAGGCCCGGGCCAAGCACCCACACATCTGTTCGGTCTGCCCGCGTAAGGACCACCGACTCCGCAGCAGCCGCAATGCCGCCCGCTTGAGTCTGAGGCAAGGGAAGAGTCATGACCTCCGTCAGCTTCGCCTCGAGAGCCAGATTGAGTCCCTCGGGCACGGCTACCGTGACCAGACCCGCCCCCACTCGAGCAGCGCCCAAACCGGCCATTGCCGGAGCACCGGTCAGTCCCGGCGAACCGCCAACTATTAGAATCCTGCCCACCCTGCCTTTGTGCGCATCTGGGGCTCGGTGGGGAAAGAGGGCCCTGGCGTCTTCCATCGTGAACAGTCGGCGCTTCAAGCCCACCGCCGCGGGAACCTCATTCGGGATCCCGATCTGCACCACCCGCACTGCGCCCACTTTCCGGCGGGCCGGATGAAAAAGGAATCCGACCTTCGGGAAAGCCATCGTCGCAGTCAGATCAGCATCCACGGTGCCGGGTGCCGCATCACCAGTCTCAACATCGACGCCGCTGGGGGTATCGATTGCAACAACCTTGGCGCCGAAGCGCTCTTTCAAGCGGCCCATCAACCCAATGATCGCCGCTGCCGTGCCTCGAGGAGCACCCTTGGTTCCTGTACCGAGCAGCGCATCGAGCAGCAGCAGGCGCCGGGTCCCCGAGCGGACGATGAAGCCCTCCAGGTTCTGCAGGTCTTCCTCGGATGCCACTACCCGAACCTCGCCGCCGCGGGCCTCGAAACGCTGAAGCTGAACCTGGGCATCCGGTGAGAGCCTCTCGCGGGGGCTGGAGAGAACGGCCAGTGGCCGCATGCCGGCATCGCGCATATAGCGAGCCACGACCAGCCCGTCTCCGCCGTTGTTCCCCTTACCGCAGAAAGCAACGACACGAAAGGAAGCCAGATCGCGGAAGTGGGAGCGGATTGCCAGGAAGGACCCAGCACCCGCACGCTCCATTAGAAGCAGCCCCGGGGTGGGTTCGGGAAGGCCTATTCCTTCGATCGTGCGCTTGTCGCACTCTCTCATCTCAGCGGCCGTGACGAGAAACATCCCTGCTCTCCCCCGCATTCAGGCGGTCGACGATCTCCAGGATCTCTGCTGCATCGTCTATCTCGAAATCGGCCCCAGAGACACGGGTACCGAACGTGTCGCCGTAGCGCGCGAAAACCGTACGTATTCCCAGTGCTGAGGCACCACGCATGTCTCGCTCCGGCCAGTCGCCCACCATGAGTAACTCATCCGGGCGCAGACCCAGCAGCTGCATGGCCCTTTCGAAGGGTGCGGGCGATGGCTTCCGCTCACCTGTGTCGTCGTAGGTTATCACGTGATCGAAGAAGTACTGCAGCGACAGGTGGTGCAGGCGCTGCCAGGCCTGCAGGCTGGGAGCGTCACTGATCACAGCCAGTCTGAGCCCACGCTTCAGAAGCCCAATCAGCGTCATCCTCACGTGCGGGTAGAGCACCAGGTTGGACTCCCTTGCCCTCCTGTAGCCTATGATGCCAGCAGCAAGGAGGGCGGGATCCACTCGGCCCACGGTCTCCCTCAAGAACTGATCGAACACATGCTGGTACTCGATGCCCTCACGGTCGTAGATCTGGAAGATCCTCCGGGTTGCCTCTTCATGCGATAGGGGCAGGCCCATGTCTATCATCGCTTCCACGGCTGCAGCTATGGCTTGCTCCTTCATCTTGACGAAGTCGGTGAGCGTATTGTCCAGGTCGAAGAGAACGCCCTTGATCATGGTCACCCCCGTGCTGGACCCCAGCATATGCCCCGCAGGACCCCGGCGGCAAGGATCCCCTGAGAGCAAGCGGGGTGCCCAGGCGCACGCGGTGGCTGGGGAAAGCGCGGAGAAGGCGCAATCTTCCGTGAGAGCGGGTTTCCGGCGCCAGGGAAGCCTGACTCGAAGCCCTGTTGCGTAGTGAGGCCTGGTCTACTTCGAGGAGTAGCTTATCGTGCGACCGTAACTGATCTCGCCATTGTCGATGCGGATATTGAAGCCGCACTCAGGGTTGGTGCAAGCCCAGGCCTTGAAGCGGATCGGGGCTCCTTCGCGACCGTAGTCCGAGAGCGGAACCAAGACCCCTTTGCCGCACTTGAGGCACTCCGGAAAGGCCAGTTCCTTGTCCATTCCTCCCCCTCCAGTATCTGCCTCCATGAGGCGTCCCCACCCCCTGCAAGGAAACAGCGGTGTCGGAGTCCCGATAGAGCTCACCCTACGGGCCCCGGCCGCGGAGCGTAGCACCCACGAAGCACGAGCTGCAAGGCTTCCGGGGGTGTGCCTTCGGGCCAACGAGTGGCCACGGGTATCTACATCTGCTATTATCGAGCGCTCGTTGGATTTCGGAAGCTTCCAGAGATTTCAACCCACCGGAGGTGACATGGCGCACATCCGACCCTTCAGGGCCTGGCGCCCGCGGCCAGAGGTGGCCGAGAAGGTCGCCTGCCCGCCTTACGATGTCCTCAGTAGCGACGAAGCACGCCGGATGGCCGAAGGCAACCCCATCTCCTTCCTCCATGTCATCAAGCCAGAGATCGACCTGGACCCGTCCATCTCGCCCTATGACCCCAGGGTGTACGCGAAGGGGGCAGAGAACCTGAAGCGCTTCATTGACGAGGGTGTCCTAATCCGTGAGGAAGTGCCTTCGCTCTACGTCTATCAGCAACAGATGGGCGATCACGTTCAGGCGGGCATCGTGGCTGGTGCGAGCATTGATGAGTACGAGTCGGGAAAGATCAAGAAACACGAGCTCACCAGGCCGGATAAGGAAGACGATCGCACGAGGCACCTCGATGCGCTCAACGCCAACACGGGGCCGGTATTCCTTACGTACGTGGCCCGCTTGGAGATCGACGCACTGGTGGATTCGATCCGCAAGGAAGAGCCGACGTACGACTTCACGAGCCCCGACGGCATCCGCCACACCCTTTGGGTGGTCTCCGAACGAGCACAGATAGACCGCATACTCGAGGCGTTCGAGGACATACCTTATCTGTACGTGGCCGACGGGCACCATAGGAGTGCCTCGGCTGCCAGGGTGCGCGCAATGCGCCGCGACGCCAATCCCAATCATCGCGGCGACGAAGAGTACAACTACTTCCTGGCCGTGATATTCCCACACGACCAGATGAAGATCCTGCCGTACAACCGTGTTGTGAAGGACTTAGGCGGTCTGGAGGCTGGAACCTTCCTGGAACGAGCCAGAGAGCGCTTTGAGATACGAGAGCCCGAGGACGGACCGGAACCCCGGAAGCCCAGGCAGTTTGGCATGTATCTAGGCGGCAAGTGGTACCTGCTGATCGCAAAGCCGGGCTCTTATCCCGAGCAGGACCCCGTCAACTCACTCGACGTGGCAATCCTGCAAAACAACCTACTGGGGCCGGTGCTTGCGATAGAAGATCCCAGAAGGGATCCCAGGATAGAGTTCGTCGGCGGCATCCGCGGCATCGGCGAACTGGAGAAACGCTGCGCGGAAGGCCGGGCGGTCGCCTTTGCCATGTACCCGACCAGCATCCAGCAGCTAATGAGCGTTGCCGATGCCGGCAAGGTGATGCCACCGAAATCCACATGGTTCGAGCCGAAGCTCCGCTCGGGCCTGATCGTCCGCCCGCTCGAACCATAGGCCGGGCGCGGCAGGACTGGACCGCTGAAGGAAGAGATTCAAAGCACGGAGGGCCATATGAAGATTCTCATTTCCGATGCCTTCGATCCTTCGCTGCCTGAAAGGCTGAAGCGCTTCGGCGAGGTGACAGAAGATCACTCCGAGCTGCCCGAAGCGGAGGTCGTCCTCGTACGGAGCAAGACCAAGTGCACGCGCGAGTACATTGACTCGGCGCCGGCTCTGAAGATGATAATCCGCGGCGGAGTCGGGCTGGACAACATCGATCTCGAGTATGCAAAGCAGAAGGGCATCAAGGTATTCAACACACCGGAAGCCTCGAGCATCGCCGTAGCGGAGTTGGCCTTCGCCCACCTGATTGCGATTCCAAACAGACTGATCGAAGGCCACATGACGATGAAAGAAGGCAAGTGGGCGAAGAAAGAGCTGAAACGCACCGAGCTCTACGGCAAGACACTTGGGCTCATCGGCATCGGCCGGATAGGAACCGAGGTTGCCAAGCGAGCGGCGGCCTTCGGGATGAAGGTTATAGCCACTAGAAGATCAGATATTCCCAGTGAGGCCGCAGAGCTCGTGAGCCTAGAGGAACTGCTGGAGCGAGCCGACTTCATCTCCCTCCACACCCCTCTGACCGACGAAACCCGGGGCATGATCAATGCCGATTCGATCTCGAGGATGAAGGATGGTGTGATCATCATCAATACGGGTCGCGGTGCCGTGGTGAACGAGGAGGACCTGGCCGCTGCACTAAGGAGCGGCAAGGTGCGGGCGTATGGCACCGACGTGTGGCTGAGCGATCCCCCAGCACCCGACTGTCCCCTGCTTTCAGCCCCCAACGTCTTCATGACACCGCATATAGGCGCTTCTTCAAAGGAAAATCTCCTCAGGATCGGAGACCTGATAGTCAAGATCCTTGAGGAGCACTACGGCGGCAAGTAGGACAAGGAGGAGTCGACGATGGCACGAGCGTACAACTTTTATCCGGGGCCTGCGGTCCTGCCGGTTCCCGTCCTCGAGCAAGCTGCCAAAGAGATGCTCGACTGGGAGGGGACAGGCACCTCCGTCATGGAGACCAGTCACCGCTCGAAAGAGTATGACGCCCTCCACAACGAAGCTATCTCCCTTGTGAAAGAGCTCCTGGACCTACCGGACAACTACCACGTCCTCTTCCTTCAGGGAGGCGCCAGCCTCCAGTTCGCGATGGTTCCCATGAACCTGTTGGAGAAGGACCAGACTGCAGACTATATCCACACTGGGTCCTGGTCGAAGAAGGCCATCACGGAGGCCAAGCTCTTTGGTAATGTGAACCTCGCCTTCGATGGCGAGACCGTCGGTCTGACCAGAATCCCCAAGCAGGAAGACCTCAAACTGACCCCCGGAGCCAGGTACGTACACCTGACAAGCAACAATACCATCAAGGGGACCCAATTCCACACGTTCCCCAACACGGGCGACGTCCCCATCGTGGCAGACATGTCTTCCGACTTCATGTGGAGGCGGTTCGACCCGACTCCGTTCGCGATCATATATGCAGGTGCTCAGAAGAACGTGGGGCCCGCCGGCGTTACTGTAGTCATCGTTCGCGACGACATACTCGCTCAGTGTAAGGACGACATCCCGACATTGCTCAAGTACAAGACACATGCGGAGAAGAATTCGCTCTTCAACACTCCTCCTTGCTTCAACATATACATAGTGCGCAACGTCCTAAGGTACATGAAGGATCTCGGTGGTCTGGACGTAATCGAAGAGCGCAACCGGAAGAAAGCAGAGCTCCTCTACTCGACCATCGATGCGAACCCCGATTTCTTCAGGGCCCCCGTGGAGAAAGACAGCCGCTCGTACATGAACGTCGTCTTCCGGCTGCCTAGCGAGGAGCTGGAAGAGCAGTTCGTGGCCGAGGGTCGCGAGAGAGGTTTCCTGGGGCTGAAGGGCCATCGCTCGGTCGGGGGCATACGGATCTCCATCTACAACTCATGCCCCATGGAAGCCGTGGAGAAGGTCGTGGATTTCATGAGGGAGTTTGCCGCAAAGCACTGATCCCAGTCACTCTTGTGTCTTAGGGGGCCCGTCCCTCAAGCGGGGAGGGGCCCCATCATCGCCTCCGCCCTAGAGAGCGCAGTACTTATCGACCTTCTCGGCAATCAGAGCGATGCTGTCCGCCCAGAACTGCCTTGAGCGTATGTCGATGCCGAAGCGAGCGGCCAGATCCGCTGCCTTCCCAGCTCCTGTGGATCGAAGTAGCTCCTTGTAGCGTGGGATGAAGGAATCGCCTTCCTTCAGGTAGATCGCGTAGATGCCCAGGACGAAGAGCTGTCCGAAAGCGTAGGGGAAGTTGTAGAAGTGCTGGCCCGCCATGTAATAGTGCGGTTTGAGCAACCACATGTAGGGATGCAGATGATTCTCATCGAGGGCGTCCCCGTACGCTTTCTTCTGGGCCTCGAGCATTAGCTCGCAGAAGTCATCAGCCGAGAGCTCCGACTTCTCCCTCCTCCTTATCACCTCGCTCTCGAAGATGAAGCGCGAGGAGATGTCGACCGTCACCTGCGTTGCACCCATAAGTTGGTTCTCAAGGATCACCAGCTGCACCTCAGGCGGAGCAGCCTCCAAGGCAGCGTCGAACGTCAGGGTCTCACAGAACAGTGAAGCTGTCTCTGCAAGCACCATGGGAGCGCCTCTTAGGAGCAAGGGAAGACCCTTCTGGCAGTAGTTGTGGAAGCCGTGACCCAGCTCGTGGGCCAGTGTTATCACCTGGTCCAAACTGCCGTCGAAATTGGCCAGGATCCGCGACTCCTCCTTTGCGGGGAAGCTTGTGCAGAATGCTCCGCCCTGCTTCCCATCCCTAGGCCCCGCGTCAATCCAGTTCTTCTCGAACGCATTGCTGGCGAAATCCGCGAGCTCGGGGCTGAAGCGCCCGAACTGCTCCACAATGAACTTGCGTGCTTCATCCCAGGTGTAGGACAGATCCGCCTTCCCAACAGGCGCAAAGAGGTCCCACCAGGGCAGCCTCTCCTTTCCAAGCCTCTCAGCCTTCTTGCGCAGATAGCGCCTGAAGACCTCGTAGTTGTCAGCTATGGTTCCCAGCAGCGCCTCCAGGGTCTCGCGGTCTATCTTGTTGTGGTCCAGAGCCTCGTGCAGAACTCCGTCGCGCTTGCGCCACTTGGCCAAAGTTATGGCGGAGCCCTTCACCCCGTTTAGGGCGAAGGCAACTGGCTCGCGGATCGACTCCCACCCCTTGAGCTCAGTCTCGTAAGCCCGTCGGCGGATCCGCTCGTCGGGGTCGTAGGCCAGATTGCGGATCTTCGTCATCGGAAGCATCTCGGTTTTCCCATCCCGCTCGAAGGGCATCTTCAGCTGGCTCGTCACCGCGTTCTGGAGCTTCCACATGACTCCGCCGCCTGAGAGCTGTAGTTCGGCAGCAAGATCCTCGAGAGGCTCGTCCATGAGGTACTTGCTCTGCTCAACGATCTCTTCGAGCAAGAGGCGATGGACCTTGGCCTTCTCGGAACCTTCTACGACCTTGGGGAAAGCCTCTCCCAGTGAACCCACCCAGGCCTCGAAGCGCGTCCACGCCTGCATTATGGGAACCCTGCTCTGCTCAGCCTCGCTGAGTCGTTTGGCCGCATCCCTGTCGTAGGAATTCGCAGCATGCAAGCAACTCACGTACGTACCGACCGTGGAGACCTGCAGCAGGAGATCCTCGAACGTCCCAAGCAGCTCCTCAAGCGCCGCGCTCGCCGCTTGCGGGTCCTCCGGCGGCTTGCTCAGCCTGCGGATCCCAAGTTCCTTCATCCGATTCGAGAGGCGTTGAGCCCCCTCTTGGATGGCCTTCAAGTCCGCCTCGAACTCGGGCGAATCGAGGCCAGGATAGATCCCCGAAAGGTCCCAACGAGGCAGTTGTTCGGCTGATTTGGCTTCCGACATATTCCCTCCCGGAGGGCGCTGCTCCATAGAGAGAGCGCCCGATGAGACAAACGGACTGCAACGAAATGGAAGGTGGGATTCTAGCACCCACAGACGGCTGGCCCAAGGAACGACCGTACGACCTAGGAACCGCCCCGGACGCACCAGAGGCCGATGGAGCGGGGAATTCTTCGAAGGTTCCTGCGCCCCCAATGCTAGGGATCCAGAGGCTGCTTGGCCTTGCCCGTTGCGCGAGACTCCTGCCCCAAAGGGACGCGGTCTTCGGGCCGCCCCTCAGAGGCTCCGAAGAAGCGATCGTGGACCGCACGAACAGCCGCAGCCTCTGCATGGCCATCGACAAGCACGCTCACGGTCGTATTTGAGTCGACACTCTGAAAGACATCGATGCCCGCCTGGGCCAGGGCGTCCACCACGCCAAAGACGATTCCTGGCCGTCCGTGCATGCCTGCCCCCACCAGGGTCACCTTCGCGCACCCCGACCTGACCGAGAATCTGATGCCAGGCTGCTGCTTCAGTGCTGCCCGGACGGTATCCAGCCAGCGCTCCTGAAGCGTGAAACACAGGCGGTCTGCCTGCACATCGATCATATCCAGGCTGACACCCGCTGCCGCTATCGCCCCCAGGATGCGGGCTGCTCCTGCCGGACGGCCCATCGACAGATCGCCATCGACTCTCACCTGGGCAACCGGCGACTGCGAAGTCACGGAAACCAAATCATAGGACCGCTCGCTATTCCCTGCTCCGATACTGGAATGCTCGCCGGTTTCGAGACCGAGAACCCTCAGAGCAACTCCACCCCTCCTGGCAAGTTCCGCCGCCTCGGGGTGAAGAACCTTGGCACCCTTGCCGGCCAGCTCTGCGACCTCTTCGTAGGTCAGGCGCTCAACCCTGGAAGCCGATCTCACGACCCTCGGATCGGCAGTCATGACCCCGCCTACGTCCGTGTATATCCGGACCTCGGAGGCTCCAAGCGCTGCTCCCAGGGCCACCGCCGTCGTGTCACTGCCACCCCGGGAAAGGGTCGTCACGTCCCCAGACGGAGCCAGCCCCTGGAACCCCGCGACCACTGGCACAACGCCCTGCTCAAGGAGGCTCCGTATGCGCGCAGGAACCAAGGCGGCTATCCTCGCATCCGTAGGGCGCTCGTCCGTGAGAATGCCCGCTTGGAAGCCAAGCAAGGAAGCCGCCGGGATCCCCATGCCGGCCAGGATTGCCGCCAGAAGTCCTGCGCTTAGGGCCTCGCCACAACTAGCGACAACCGCCCTCTCCCGTTCTGGAGCCGTACCGGCTTCCTCGAGGAGCCCTAGGAGCGAGTCGGTGGAGTACGGAGACTCGAGCCGCCCCATCGCTGAGACCACAACAACCACCGGCGAGCTCTCTCCACGGACCAGGTCGTAAACAACCGAGGCAGATCGCTTGCGGGCCTCCGCCGTGGAAAGACAGGTCCCACCGAACTTGACCACGATCGGTCTGTTCATCGTCACGGTCCCTCCGACACCATGGGGCCACCCTCGATGAGCGACGATTCGTCGCGCGTCAGAGTCGGCCGGCCTCGATCAGCCGCTCTGCAATCTGGATGGCGTTGAGCGCTGCCCCTTTCCACAGCTGGTCTCCCACAACCCACAACGCAATCCCTCTCTCCCCTGTCGCCCTGATGCGGCCCACCCTGACCGTGAAAGTCTCGGAAACCCGGTCCGGCGTGGGCAGTTCGTCCATCTCCACGCCGGGAGCCTCCTGCAACAGCGTCCTCAACTCCCGCGGATCGGCCTGCTCCCTCAGGCGCACCCATATGCTCTCGGAGTGGCAGCGCTCCACGGGCACGCGCACGGTCGTCGCACAGACCCGCAGATCGGGGCGCCCGAGGATCTTGCGAGTCTCATCGAGCATCTTTCGTTCTTCTCTACACCATCCCTCTCCGTCCAGTTCTCCAATCCACGGAATCAGGTTGAACAGTATGGGCCTGTCGTAGAACTCAAAGCGCAGCGGCTCTCCGGAGGCAAACTGCCTGGCCTGCGCGTACATTTCTTCCAGTGCCCTCCACCCTGCCCCGGAGACGGCCTGGTATGTGGAGACGACAATCTCCTGAAGCCCGTAGCGGCGCTCGATGGGCGCCAGTGCTACGAGCATGATGATGGTCGTGCAGTTGGGGTTGGCTATCAGGCGGGTGCTCGAGGACTCCAGAAGATCCCCGTTGACCTCGGGAACGACCAGGGGCACCTCTGGGTCGGCTCGGAATGCTGAGGAGTTGTCGATCACATAGACGCCAGCCTCGGCAAAGCGCGGCGCTTGCTGTCGGGAGACCTCTGCACCCGCAGAGAAAAAGAGCAAGTCCAGGTCCGCGGGGTCGCAATCCTCCAGGAGCTCCACCCTCAGCTTGTTGCCCCCAAAATCCACACTCGAGCCCGCTGAGCGCTGCGAGGCGAATAGGCGCACCTCGGCGGCGGGGAAACGCCGCTCCTCGATGAGCCGACAAAGCTCCCGGCCGACTAGGCCAGTGGCCCCAGCTATACCCACCCGAAGGCTTCCCTCGAGATTGGCGTGCCTCCCCATTGAAGTCGCATCCCGCTTGGCATGAGCCGAAGACCTACTGCGGCGGACTCCTCTTCTCGTTCCGCCTCAGCTCCTCTGAAGCAAGATGCAGCCTACCACAGCCCGCGCGCCGTTTGGACCACGCAGAGCGGCTGCGGCCTCGGCCCCATGGAGGGATCGCGCGCGGCTGAGGCTAGATAAGAGCCGTGCTGAAGTAGCGCTCGGCCCTATCCGGCAGCACAGTGACGACGTTCTTGGTGGGTCCCAGGGCCCTTGCTATGAAGGAAGCCGCCCAAACATTGGCGCCTGAGGAAGTTCCCACCAGAAGGCCCTGCTTTGTCGCCAGCTCGCGGGTAGTGGCTATGGCATCCTCATCGCTGACAGTTATGAGGTCGTCGATCACACTCGTATCCAGGCACTTCGGAACAAACCCATCGCCTATGCCCTGGATGGCATGAAGCCCCGGCTCCTGACGCAGCAGTGCTGCGGTCTGCTTTGGCTCCACGGCGATTATCCGGATGCTGGGGTCGCGCTCCTTGAGGAACCTGCCGACACCGCCGAGTGTCCCACCGCTCCCAACGCCAGCAACAAAGGCGTGGACCTTTCCCTCCAGCTGCTCCCAGATCTCGGGGCCCGTGAAAAGGTAGTGAGTCTCTGGGTTGAGGGGATTCTCGAACTGCTTGAACTCCCAGGCCTTCTCTTTTTGGGCAATCTCCTTCGCCCGTCTGACCGCCTCGTCCATATGGCCGTCCGCAGGGGTCAGGATAAGCTCCGCCCCCAAGGCCCGGATGATCTTCTTCCTCTCTTCGCTCATGTTCTCCGGCATCACGATTTTTACCTTGTGCCCACGCTGCACGCCGACAAGAGCAATGCCGATTCCCGTATTGCCACTCGTAGCCTCAACGATCGTCATCCCGGGACCAAGTTCGCCGTTGCGCTCGGCCGTAAAGATTATGTGCTTGGCTACTCGATCCTTGATGCTCCCGCCCGGATTGAGGAACTCAGCCTTGGCATAGACGGACATATCCGTCATGCGCGTCAGCTTTATGAGCGGGGTATTGCCTATGAGATCCAGAACCTCGGTCGAGTACGAAGACATTCTCCCCCTCCAAAGTGCCCGCGGATGCGAAGAGGAACCGGCACAATCGCCCCTGCCTTCCGCCACTGCTGCCGGCCCGCCACCCCGCCCCGCAGAGAGCCTCGCCACGCCTAAGAGATATCGGAACCTCGAAGCCCCGCCGTTACCCCTACAGGGCCCACGCCTTTGCTCCCCGCGGAACCGCTCCGGGACCATTGCCCCCGGCGCCGCCCTCACGCTGCGCACAAGAGCCGGGCGCTTCCCCCGTGGGCGCCGCATCAAGTCTTTCTGTGTTTCTTCTCTGCTGCCGGGAAGAGGATGTTGTTGAGAATCAGCCTGTAGCCCGGTGAGTTCTTGTGCAGCTCGAGCCTCGTCGGCGGATCCCCGACCCGGTGCTGGTAGTCCTCTGGGTCATGACCGCCGTAGAAGGTAAAGGTCCCCTTGCCGTAGTTACCGTGTATGTACTTCACCTCGTCGGTGCCGGGTACATCGGCGAGAACGAGCGTCGAGGGCTTCAGCGTCTTGCGGTTGAAGCTGGTAGTCTGGCCCAGGAAGCCGTTGATCATGTTCACATGGCACTGCGTCAGCATTGTCGGCACGGGATCTTCCTTCGCAGAGAACTCGAAGAGTACGAAAAAGTCTGCTTCCGGCCCCCTAAGCCGCGAGTAGTTGCTCATGTCGATGTCGGAGAACTCATACACATAGGGATTCATCTCGAGTGTAAAGTTCTCGAAAGCCAGGCAGCGGCTGAAGTCGAGTTTCTCCTGCGCGTGAGGATCCGCAGGGTCCCCGTCGTAGACCTCTGCTACGATGTCCACGTCGCCCGCAGCAAGCGCTATGTCGAAGGTATCGGTTCCAGAGCACATGGCAAAGAGGAACCCTCCCCGAGCCACATACTCCTTGATCTTCTCGGCAGTGGCATGTTTGTGCTGCCACACCTTCTGGAAGCCAGCAGCATGGGCCGCCGCCTCAAAGCGCGCCTTGCGCCTCTTGTACCACTCGGCCGAGTGAAAGCCCGCGTAGAACTTGCCATACTGCCCAGTGAAGTCCTCGTGGTGCAGATGGAGCCAGTCGTACTGCAGCAGCTTGCCAGACAGTACCTCATCGTCGTAGACGCGATCGAAAGGTATCTTGGCATAGTTGAGGGCCAGCACGACTGCATCGTCCCAAGGCTCATCAACGTCGGGCGGAGGAGCATAGACGGCGATCCGTGGAGCCTTCTCCAGCAGGATGACCTCCATGTTGTTTTCTTCAATCTCCGCGTAGATCGACGCCTCCTCTCCCGCGGAAACAGGCTCGAAGGACACCCCTCGCAGCACACACGTCCGCCGATTCTCCTCGGTGTCTTCGAGAAGGAAGGACCCACCCCGGTAGTTGAGAAGCCACTCGACGTTCTCGCCTTGCTCCAGGGCGTGATAGGCAACACCGTAGGCCCTCAGGTGGTCCATCTGGACCAGATCCATCGGGATCAGAAGGCGTCCCGAAACCGGCTGGGATGCCACAAGCAGCCCAAAGGCTATCGCCGCAAGACGAAGCAAATGACCTCTAATGGACCGACTTGCCATGACCCTCCCCGCACTCAGGACTCTTCCCTCGGCTCCTCCTGGAGTGCCGAAAGCATGTCCCTGGCCCTGCGCGCCTCAAGCCTCTCCGGGTAGCGGACAATGAGATCTTCGAGCAGCCCGCGGGCGGCGGCCAGGCTATCCGGGAAAACTGCCAGCGACTGTGCTAGTTTGAGCATTGCCGCAGGGGTCCACCGGCTCGATGAGTCCTGATCCGCCATCACACGCACCAGGCTGTCAGCCTCGGCCAGCCTGCCAGCCTCTAGCAGCAGCAGGCACTCCTCCATCCGTATCCTGCCACGCATCTGTGTGGGCTCCAGTCGCTCTGCTGCCTCGCTGCAGATCCTCAGAGCATCCTCTTCCTTACCAGCTAGCCGCGCGTAGAGAAGGTCCGCATAGGCGGAGAGCCCAGGTTGATCCCCAGCGTTTTCCCCCAGGAGCAGGATCCTCTCAAGGGCGTCGTTCGCCCACTGACTGCTCGTATAGGTATCTAGTACGTGATAGTAGGCTGCCTCTGCTTCCTCGAACCGGCCCGCCAGGAACAACATCTCGGCTCGCTTGAACGCGGCCTCTTCCCGCACATCTTGGCCCCGGGCCGTCTCTTCTAGCTCCGCAAAACTCATAGCCGCCTCTTTGAAGGCCCCTTCGTAGAACGCACAGTCCGCAAGCGCCAGGAGCGCCTCCTCTTTCCTCTCTGCCATTCTTCGGGCAAGTTTGGGATCCCGGTTGAGCCGCTCGATAATGCCCCGATAGATCTGCTTCGCCTGCTCCACGCGTCCAAGCTCGTGCAACAGGAGGTGTGCCCGCTTCAAAGCCGCACGGAAGGCAATCTCTTTGGTGCCATAGCGCGATTCGATCTCCTGGTAGGCCGAAAGCGCCTCCTCAAGCCTCCCGCTTTTCTCGAGTAACCCAGCCCTCTCGAGGGCAAGGCGGTCCGCCGGCAGCCAACGCTTGCCTTTCAGGGAAAGCAGCGAATCGTACGCCGCCAGCGCGAGGGCCGTGTGGCCTTCGCGGGAGAGGGTTTCGAAGGCATCTACGATGAGCCGCCCCTTGTAATGCCCTGCCTTCTCCGCCTCGATGAGGACAGAGATAGCCTCATGGCCAGGCTTCATGGCAACCAGCGAAAGCCCCAGAAGCCGCAGCCGCTGCGCCCTTGTGGACTCGTCACCCGACCTGCAGCGCTCTTCAAGGAACCCGAGCAGCGTCTCCCGAGGAACCCGCCGGGACATTCGTTCAAGCTGTTCCAGCACCCATCTGGTCTGCTGTGGCCACCTCTCACACATCCACACGTAGCGGTCCACAGCCTCCTTGGGCCGACCAGCCTCCAAATAGGCCCTAGCCAGCAGATTCCAAAGCCAGGGGGAGTCCAGATGGGGACGGCCGATCGCCCTCTCTAGCAGCGATACAGCGCTGTCAGGCTCGCCGTCGGCCTGGTAGGCCCGGGCAAGGGTGGTGACGAGCACTTCGCTGTACGGATGACTCTTCAGAGCATCCTCTAGCAGTACGACCGCCTCCTCCACCTCCCCCAGCCTTATCAGCCGATCGGCCTTGGCCGCAAGCCGCTCGGCGGCCTGCTGAGGGGGAAGGATGCGGCTTTCCACAGCATCATTCCCGCCCCCACGTGCAGCCAGGCCGGGCTGCACCGTACTAATGAGAAGAAGGAACCCGATGAGGGCTCCATGACTTCCCTTCCTGTCCACGCTCGCTACCTCACTGAGCCGGCAGGCTCATGAGCCGCCTAAGGTAAACCTCTACCAGGCGCCTATACTCGGCTGGAATCGGATCCCTGCTGCCTCGGACAAGAGCCCTCCTGAGGGTCTCGGCGGGGCTGGAACCCACATCAACCCAGCCCGGGCTCTGCCGCCTCGGCGGTTCCATGCCTGGGCGCGACTCTCGCTCCTCGGTTTCGTCCTGGCGCCTTATGCTGCGCTGAGCGCTCAAGAGCCGGCTCAGTATCTTCTCCTGCCGCTTGATGATCCTGCGATCGGCCTTGCGCTTGCGCAGCTGCTTGACTACCTCCTCCATCTCCTTCGTGATCGACTCAAGGTCACCCATGAGCTTGCCCGAAGACTCAAGCTGCTCGCGGATCTCCTCGAGCCCCTTCTTTATCATCTCCTGCCTCGCAGCCAGCCTCAGCATCGCCTGCTCCTGCCCCATCTCCTGGCGGGGCACTTGCGACAGACCTAACAGCTCCTTGGTCTTCTGGTTGAGGTCGCTCTGTTGTCCCGTAAGGCTTTGCATCTGATTGAAGGGATTGGGGCACGAGGAGCTACACGAGCTCTGCGCCTGCGAGGCAGCCTCCAGAAGCCGTCTGCTGGCTTCGTTGAGAGAGGCCATGGAGTTTCGCACCTCTTTGAACGCGGTGGTGATCCCGCCCTGTTCGAAGCGCTTCATCGCCCTCTCTATGGCGTGAAGGACATCCCCTAGGGCCCGGAAGTGCTCGCGGGTTATGTACTTCGTCCGTGAAGCGGCCTTGGCCAGAGAATCGGCAACCGCGGAGATCTCATCATGGAGCTCTCGCTGGAGAACGGCAGCCTCGTGGGATCTCACCATTCTGCGATCTGCGTAGAGCTGCTCCTGCATCTTGGACGCCGCTGCCATCCGGTAGGCGATGTCGTACAGGCTCCTCGCAACGGCTTCGGCCTCGGCCACATCAATCTGCTGTTGCATGGAGTTGAACTTCCCCTGGAGCACAGCCAGCTGCTTGCCTGCCCTCTTTCCGAAGTGAAGCGCTTGCTGCCTACTACCCTGCTGCATGGAAGAAGCCGCCTGCTGCATTCGCTCCAGCGCTTCCTTCAGCGAGGGATCCTCAAGAAGATCCTCGAGCTGCTTGCGTAGCTGCTGAAGATCTTCGGGCGCTTCCTTGCTGAGTTGCTCAGCCTTCTCCTGAAGCTCCTCCAGCCGCTCGATCAGCTCGCGCTGCTGGCGCTCCAGGGCCTCCTTCTCGGCGCCCTCGAGTTTCGCTTCCCGCATCGGGGAAAGACCCATCGAGTCTGCCCCAGCACGGGAGTCGCGGCCAGGGTCCGCCTCCGGCGGCTCGAGCCCCATCTCCAGCTCCTCGTTTATCAGCTTCTGATCCATGGCGATGCTGTTGATCTGCTCGACGAGACGATCCAGTTTCTCCCGCGCCAGAAGATCTCTCAGCATCCTCAGGGTGCGGTCCAGGGCCTGGGCAATCTCCTGCTGAGTGACCTTCATCTGTTGCATGGCCTCTTGGAGCTTGCGCTTGTCCATGCTCTCGAGTGCCTGACGCATCTTCTTTATCAGCTCGTGGAACTCGGGGCTCTGGATCTGGCGCGCGATCTGCTGTATCTCGCGGACCTTCTCAAGAAGCTCCATCGAGAAGACACTCTGGTTCTCCATGCGCTGGCGGGAGGCCTCGATGGATTGTCTCAGGCTCTCGATCTTCTCCGAGAGCGCCTCCTGGCGCTCCAGCAGATCTTGGATCTCCTGCTGCTTCTCCCATGAGATGTCTTTCTCCCGAAGCATCTCCTGGGCAACCCGCTTCAATTCCTCTTCCAAAGATTTCTGCCCGTTTAGCATCTCCTCGAGCGAAGCGATCTCTTGGCGGCGCTCCTCTTCCGCCTTGGCATACATCTCGCTTAGGGCCGGGAAACGGATGGTTCGCAGCGGCGTCTCAGTCTTCTTCGGACCCCCGATAGCATCGTTGTCATACAGGACCAGGTAGTAGTAGAGGGTCTCTCCGGGCAGGAGACCGGCCTCCTCGATGTCCCATTGGTAGGAAACCCGTGCCTCCTTCTCATCCTCCCACCGGGCCAGTTCTATTCGCTGCAGGTCTTCTCCGGGACGCTGGAAGACAAGGGCCAGGTCGCGCAGGCCAAAGTCATCGACGCAGTCGACCTCCAGGCCAACCTTCATGCCTGGGGGCACATCGATTGCCTCGCTAGGCTCAAGCACCTTGATCGCCGGCGGAAGGTCATCGAGCACTTCCACGTGGAAGGTATCGGAACGCCACACGTCGCCCTGTTCAGGGTCTCTAAGTTCCACTTGGTAGGCCGTGGTTCTGTGCAGATCGAAGGAAAGAGCAAGCACCCCGGGTGAGATGGGTTCTAGCTCCATCGATACCGCTCGGGCAGTGCCCAAGCTACCCGACCGGGGCAGATCGTAGAACATCAGGGAACCCTTGATACCCTTGCGGCGGTGCAGTACCTCGAGCGTGACCTTCGTTCCCCTCAGTCCGGCCAGATCCCCGTTGGAAGCTGTCCGATCCTCTGCCGGAAGTCCCGTGTAGGCAGGCGGCTCATAGTGCTTCCTGTAGCCAGCCGCCTGGAGCCGCTCGAGCACCCTGATGGTGTAGGCCTCGCTGCGTTTCCAGCTCGTCTCCACGCAGTACTCGATATCACCCTGCAAGGAAGCCAGGACCGCCTCGAAAACCTGAACCCCGGTGCTTCCAGGCTCGGCAGCCCGCATGGGAGCTTCGACCCACGCCGTCCCGGTCGTCCGCATCCTAAGCCGCACATCTGGAGGCAGCCGCCTCCCCCGAAGACGCGCCCTGACCTCGATACTGGAGCCGCGGGGCACAGTCAGAGAGCCCGGCTCCACCTCCATCGAGAACTCAGGAATCACCGAGTCACTCCCAGCTGCCAAGAACAGGCGGAAACTGTCACCCACCTGAGCGGGAAGCATCAGGGCGAGGATCAGCCCAGCAGCCAGGGCCGCTCCTGCGCGAGCCAGATGGGGCGCAGCCGGCTCGCTGGGATGCAGAGCGCGCAGATCCAAACCCCTCAGGACCCCCGTTCCGCTCTCAATGGCACGGCGGGCCAGTGCGCGTGTGAACGGATCTCCTATCCGCTCGATCTGCAGAGACAATGAGAGGGCATTGCTGATCTCGCTCCTTTGGAGCCCGGCCCGGCTCTCCAGTTCAAGCGCATAAGCGCTAAGAGGGAGGCGCGCAAAGGCAGGGGAAAGCTTCCAGACAGCCGTCCCCACCACCCAGGCGAGGGCCACAAGCGCAGCAAGGCGTGACCAGCTCGGAAGAGGCGGCAGGAAGATCCCAGCCACCAGGAGAAGCAGCAGCCCGGGGACAAGTACAGCGGCCCACCTTGAGAAGGCCTCGACAAAGCGACGCATCCAGAAGCGCCGCCTGGCGGCTCTGAGTGTCCCGAGGATGTCCGTACGGCTAGCCTTCACGAAGGCCTCTCCACACTGGCCTGAGTGCCGGATTCGGCATGGCTCGAAGCACCACCCACGGAGACAGGCCTACCCTTCTTCTCGCCGGTCAGAGCGTACATGACAACGTTTATGGCCATCTTAAAGGCCTGCTCCCGCTTCCCCGGGGGGTCGTGATGGACCTCTGGATCCTCTATGCCGTCCCCTATATCGGACTCGTACGTGTAGAAGACCACGAGCCTGCCGCGATCGAAGATACCGAAGCCCTGCGGCGGCTTGCCGTCATGCTCGTGGATCTTTGGCGGTCCGTTGTCGAAGTCATAGTAGCTGTGGTAGACGGGATGGTCGAAGGGTACCTCGACCAATGGCCTGTCGGGAAATACCTGTCGGATCATCTGCCGGAAGCTCGGATCCATGCCATAGTTGTCGTCTGCGAAGAGGAAACCACCAGAGAGCAGATACTGTCTCAGCCTGGCCGCTTCGGCATCGGTCAGACGAATCCGCCCATGCCCGTTCATGTAGATGAAGGGGTAGTTGAACAGGTCCTCGCCGAGCACGGGAACGTGCACCTCGCGAGTCTCCGCCACCGCGATGTTGGTGCGCTCCATCAGAGCACGGGCGAGGTTGGGCAGAGAGGTGGGATTGCTGTACCAATCCCCCCCGCCACCGTACTTGAGGCGTGCCATGTGCACCCCAGGGGTGGGAGGGCCAAGGCCCTGGGCGGGGCCCACGCAGCAGAACACCAATACGACGCAAACACCTACTCCAAGGTGCGATCCCAACCGCGGCATAGTCCGTTCCTCACCAACCCGCGCCGCTGGCAGCGAAACCCTACTCAGCGCATACAACCCTTCCTCCCCCTCCCCAGTTCCTCGGGGCGCCGACCAGGCCGGCCCCAGGATGCTCCCATGCACTACACAACGGGCCCGCACAGCCCTCCCTCGGGCACGCATCGCCGAGGCCCCTCACACAGCGTGCAAAAAGGGCCGGAGCGTAGAGGCCCCGGCCCGGAACTGACCTGCCGAATCCCTATGCAGCAGCCTTCGCCTCGGCCGCCCTACGGAGCTCCAGCACCAGGGCGCTCGCTACAAAGATCGACGAGTAGGTACCGACGATTATCCCAACGGTCATAGCAAAGGCGAAGTCCCTTATGACCTCACCACCGAAAATAAGCAGAGCCAGCGAAGCGAACAAAGTCGTCAACGCAGTTATGACCGTCCTGGAAAGCGTCTGGTTTATGCTCACGTTGAGCACAGTTGGGAAGCTCTTCCTGCGCATCTTGCCCAGCTGCTCACGGATCCGGTCGAAGACCACAATTGTGTCGTTGATCGAGTAACCTGCAATGGTGAGCAGCGCCGCCACAACCGGCATCGTAATCTCTTTGTTGAACAGCGAGAACAGGGTCAGCGTAACAAGTACGTCATGCGCAAGCGCCACAACCGCACCCACGCCGAAGCGGAACTCGAAGCGGATGGCTATATAGAGCAGTATCAAACCCAGCGAGAGGAGTATGGCCCA
>CAYMBA010000009.1:0-34083 GCA_964388535.1 uncultured bacterium
GACCCGGGAGAGACCGTCCCTTCCGCCGCTCGGCTCACGCGAAGTGTTGCCACTTCACGTGTCCTCGCTCGACTTGCATGCCTAATCCACGCCGCCAACGTTCGTTCTGAGCCAGGATCAAACCCTCCATGGACAAACCCTCGGAGCCTCCCTCACAGAGGGAGGATCATTGACCCTGAATCGGAATCAATGGGATCCGACACCGAGGCGCCGGATCCATTGCCGACGGAGCCCACGAACGCCTTCGCGATTCCGCTGTCAAAGACCAGCCTGAGCGCTTCACAGAGCGCGGTACTCAGCGTATATCCTCTCAGCGACCTTCTTCCAGAAGGCCGTCAACGTTTCCTGCAGAAGCAGGTCCGTTGTTGAGCGTGCAATACTCTAATCGACACCTTCGGAAGCGTCAACCCGTTTTTTTAGCTCCTGTCACTTTTTTCTTTCCCCGCCTAACTCGCGCATTTGCAATATCTTACGCGCCGCCCGAGGGCCGCCAGCCCCTTGCCGTGGCTCTTCTCAGCCTCTCTTCCAGCCTGCAGGGCCGGAAGAGGGCACACACGGGTCTCGGGAGGTTCGAACCGCCGCCTCGCTTCTAGACTCGAACGCACTGACAGCGGACGCAAAAACGGCCGACGCCGCTTGCCGTAGTGCCAGCACGCGCAGATAATCCCGCGGGCAATCTGCATGTGAGGCACCTCTACGGAGCAAGCGGCAAGATCTTGTGTCCTATAGCGGACAGTTTGACAGTAGGTACGAAAGCTCCAAACACAGCTGCGAGCGCCCGAGCTACTTATACACCGGCAAAGAGAGGACACCAGATGAGTTTGGAACAACCCCTAAGGTCGCATGTAGTCATCTTGGGACGCGCTGGCGCGGGCATAAGCGGAATAGGCCTGCACACTACCTGCATCGCATACTGCGCCGAAGGCAGTAGAGCATAAGGCTGACAGGAGAACGGTGAAGTACTTTATCACTACATTCCTGTTCGTTTCGCTGGCGCTCACGGCTGGCCTCTACGCTGTTATTGCCTTCTTCGGAAAGGACCTTCCATCCCCCAAGGGAACGCACGAGATAGAAAGGAGCCTCGCAACCAGAGTACTAGACTGCCGCGGTCGGCTGCTGGCTGATCTCTCCGTAGAAGAACGCGTCCTGTTGCGAATGGACGAAGTGCCACCCTACTTCATCGATGCAGTGCTTGCAGTGGAAGATAGAAAGTTCTACAAGCACTGGGGCCTTGACCCGGTCGGCATCGTCCGCGCGATGAAAGCCAATCTGCAGCATCGCAGGATCGTGCAGGGTGGCTCCACCATCACACAGCAGCTTGCATGGAATCTGTTTCTGGATCACCGACGTACGATCAAGAGGAAGATCAGGGAGGCTGTGCTTGCCCTACGCCTTGAGCGCTCGTTTAGCAAGGACGAGATTCTGGAGCTATACATCAATCAGATCTACTTCGGCGAGGGTGCATATGGCCTCGAAGCAGCCGCGCGCCACTTCTTCGGCGTGAGTGCCAAGGATCTGAGCCTTGCCCAGTGCGCACTTCTCGCTGGATTGCCAGCGAATCCCGCCCGCTTCTCTCCCAGGCATCATCCACGTGCAGCCCTCTCGAGACGCAACCATGTGCTCAAAGCGATGCTCGTGACCGGGGCGATCGACGAAGAAACCTACCGGGAGGCTGCGGAAGCCCCGCTCCAGCTGCGTCAGCGGGAATCGGAAAGCGAAACAGGACGCCACGGGCAGTACTTCGTAGAGATGGTACGCAGGGAGCTTGCTGCTCGCTACGGAGCCGACCAGATCTATAGGGCAGGATTCGTCGTTGAAACGGCACTGGATCTGGATCTGCAGGAGACAGCCGAGGCGGCACTCGAGGATCACCTCAGCTACATAGAGAAGCGGAACCGCTACCCGTACTTGTACGGCCGATCGATGGACTCCTTGCTCGTCCGCGCAGGACTGCCTTCGCAGATCGAAACCGAGGCCCCCTTGCGGTTGCAGGGAGCTGTTGTAGGCATCGAACCCTCGACCGGCGCAGTAAGGATCATGATCGGAGGCAGGGATTTCATCGAAAGCCCGTTCAATCGCGCCGTGCAGGCCAAGCGCCAACCCGCCTCGGCATTCAAGCCCTTCATCTATGCCGAGGCCATCCGCCAGGGCATGCGTTCCACAGACATCCTCTTCGATGCCCCAGTAGAGTTCGAAATCCCCGGTGCGCCGGAGAGCGATACGATCTGGGCGCCACGCAACTTCAAGGAGACCTACTATGGCCCTGTCACACTGAGATACGCACTCGCGAAATCCATCAACGTTCCTACCGCCAGACTGCTTGCGGCCATCGGCGTCGACAATGTGGTCAACCTTGCACACAGAATGGGCATAGGCAGCAGGCTCCCGCGGGTACTCTCCCTTGCAACGGGAACCGGAGAGGTCAGCCTCATGGAGATGGTCTCGGCCTACTCGGTCTTCCCGAACCACGGCATCCGCGTTGAACCGTACCTCATCGAACGCGTGCTCGACCGCCACGGCAACGTAATCTGGGAACACGAGAGCGAATCCGAACAGGTGTTGGACGAACGCACTGCGTTCATAACCCTCAGCATGATGCGCTCCGTCCTCGACCATGGCACAGGGCGAACGGCACGCACGATACACGGGTTCACTGCACCAGCCGGAGGCAAGACGGGTACGAACGACGACTACTCAGATGCCTGGTTCATAGGCTTCGTGCCGGACCTCACCGTGGGCGTATGGGTAGGGTTCGACCTGAAGATCCCGATCGGTGACAAGAGAACCGGCACCGGAGCGATGGCTGCGCTTCCGATCTGGTCGAAGATCATGAAGCGGGCCGTTGCGGAGTTTGGGGAGAAAGACTTCGAGGTACCTTCGGGCCTGGTCATGCGGAAGACCTGCCTCGAGACAGGATTCCTTGCCGGCCCCGGCTGCCCCATCACTGTGGAAGACTACTTCATTCCGGGTACGGAACCACGGCAAGTCTGCCACATTCACCGCGGAGGTGGAACCCCTGCGGTGGCAGACTTCGAGACGCTGGACAGGCTGCTCGTACCCCTCGACTCCTGGAACACGCCCTTTGGAACCCCGCCGTGAGCAAGCCCACTAGCTGGCTCTGGAAGCTTCCGAAACGAGCCACCAGTGGACCTCTCTGCTGGGGCCGCGAGGCACCCAACGGGCTGGAGCACCTAGAGGAGATCTGGAACGCGGGCATCCCAGACCTCATCCGAGGTGCCGGCAGGCCCGACAATCGAATCTACTAGAGGCTGGGTCTCCACTGGGTCTGGCTGCACAGAAACAAGTCCCTCCAAAGCCGGCAGGACATCGTCGGGATCCATCCCGTTGGGCAAATGCGCTGTCACGATCCTCTCGCCCCGCCCGACCCGGTCACCCGTTTTCTTATGGAAGACGAGCCCCACACTGCGGTCTATCGGCTCGCCGCTGCGCCTTCGCCCTCCGCCTAGTGCAACACAGAGGTTCCCCGCAGCCAAGGCATCGAGCCGGCCCAGGAACCCCTCGGCGTGGGCATCGACGTGAATGACATTGCTTGATACCTCGAGGGCCAACGGATCGTCCACGACCCTCGCGTCGCCGCCCTGGGCGCCGATCCAACGTCGCGCCGCCTCCAAGGGAGCGCCAGAGCGCAGGCGTTCCCGCAGCAGATCCGCCCCCTCCCTCACCGTGGCGCACCTGCCCTCCAGCGCAAGCATCAGTCCTCCGAGGGCAAGTGTGACCTCGAGCAAATCATCGGCCGTCTCATCACCGTGTAGCAATCTCAGGCCCTCGGCCATCTCGAGGGCGTTACCCACCGTGCGGCCAAGGGGCTCATCCATCCGAGTCAGCAGGGCAAGCGCGGGGAGTCCCAGACTTCTTGCCACGCCCACCAACGAGCGTGCCAGAACGAGGGCGCTCTGCCGGTCCTTCATGAAGGCTCCCCTGCCGAACTTGACGTCCAACACGAGCCCACTCAGCCCCGCCGCGAGCTTCTTGCTCAATATGCTTCCTACGATCAGCGGCACCGACTCAATCGTGGCCGAGACGTCCCGCAGAGCGTACATCAGCCGGTCGGCCGGCACGATCTCCGCTGTCTGCCCTGCGATGAAGCACCCGACCTCCTCCATCAGGTGCTGCATCTGCTCCAGGGAAAGGTCGGTGCGGTAGCCGGGGATGGATTCGAGCTTGTCTAATGTGCCTCCGGTGTGCCCCAGGCCTCGGCCGGAGATCATCGGTACTCGCAGGCCCGCAGAGACCGCAAGCGGCACCAGGGGAAGCGAAACCTTGTCCCCCACACCACCTGTTGAGTGCTTGTCGATCCAACCAGCGCCCTCGGGCCTCCGAAGGCGCCTCCCAGACTCGAGCATCGCCTCCGTCAGGTGTCTGACCTCATCGAGGTCCATGCCACGCATATAGACAGCCATCATGAAGGCACTCATCTGGTGCTGCTGGACTTGACCGGAGAGCAGCCCGGATATGAAGGCACGGATCTCGCTGGCCGAGAGACGCTGCCCGTCACGCTTCTTGGCGATCGTTGAGCGCGGATCCAGTTCATCCGGTTCCGGCGGGTGGGGGATCCTCGGAAGCAGGTCTGCGCACGACCAGCGCTTGGTTTGCCCTGTGCGCGAAACCGAGACGATCTCCGTGTTGGGGGCTAGCTCGCGGAGCACCTCCCGGCACGCCCCGCACGGTGGCGTGGGTTCGTCCGATTCGGTCACGACCACAAGGAGTGACCCTGGGCGACGCCCGGCGGAGAGAGCCGCCATGACCGCGTTTCGCTCCGCACAGAGCCCCAGGCTGAGTGAGGCGTTTTCGACATTGCAGCCATACCAGAGGCTGCCGTCGTCAGCCACGAGTACGGCCCCGACGGGGAAGCGCGAATAGGGAGCGTGGGCCCTCTCGAGAGCCCTACGGGCTTCCCCGATCAGGTACTCCAACTCGCTCGAATCCCCGGCTGGCATCCTGTCCTCCCGGCATGCTTCGGAGTGCACTCAAGATTGCCCGCCTTCTGCCCACCCCTGCCGCAGCCGCGCTCAGGGGCAGTGCCGCGTTGAAGAAGTCAGAGGGTCGATGCTACCTTCCCCACATGCAAGAGCAAGTATCGCGTGATTTGGAGGCCATCCGAACCATTTGCCACAGGCTCCTTGGGCCCGGCGGGTGCCCTTGGGATCAGAAACAGACGCTAGAGACCCTGACTCCGTACCTCCTCGAGGAAACCCACGAAGTACTGGAGGCAATCTCGCAACGGGACTACGAGAAAGCGAGGGAGGAGCTAGGGGATCTCCTTTTCCTCGTGGTCTTCATGGTTACCGTGGGCGAGCGGGATGGGCGCTTTACGATGGAGCAAGTGGCAGGCGGAATCATCGAGAAGATCGTCCGCCGCCACCCCCACGTCTTTGGGTCTAAGGGAGCAGCAAGCACGGAGGCCGTGGAACGGCAGTGGGAAGCAATCAAGGCCAGGGAGAAGCGCGCGAGGGGCACCAGGCAGGATCCCTTAGAGAGCGGAGCAGCAACGCTTCCGGCTCTTCTGGCTGCCTTCAGGGCCCAGGAGAAAGCAGCCAGTTACGGCTTCGACTGGCCGGACCAGAGGGGCGTGCTGGAGAAGGTGGAAGAGGAGATCGGGGAGCTCCGGAGCGCCTTGGAGACCGAAGGTCCCGACCGACGTCGAGAGGAGGAACTTGGCGACCTGCTCTTCAGCATGGTGAACCTTGCTCGCTGGCTCAGGATTGATCCGGAACGCGCTCTCCGCGGCACGACTTCCAGGTTCCAGAGGCGCTTCGCCAGGATGGCAGAGCTGCTCGAGCGCAAGGGCGTGGCCCTCGAACGGGCAAGCCTCGAAGAGATGGAAGCAGCCTGGCAGGAGGCAAAGCACGAAGAAGCGAAGAAGACTAGCAAGAGCGAGTAAGGCTGGGGGCCCGGTGACCCAGCAACTTCTCCCGCGGGCTGTTCGGTCCCACGTTCCGCCCCTGCGCCCGCGCAGAATAAGGAACACAGATCAGGCACTCGGATTCTTTCCCGTAAGGGCGTAGCCGATCGCCTTGTACAGCAGCCTTGCAGCAAGGAAATCTGGTGCCACAAGCCCTGGAATGGGTGAGAGCTCGGTCAGATCCAGGCCAACGACCCGCCTGTGTGAACCCACCCAGCGCAGGATGGACAGCACGTCCCACCACGAAAGCCCCCCCGGCTCGGGAGTGCCTGTAGCGGGCATGACGGATGGATCCAGGCAGTCGACATCAATAGTCACATAGACGGGGTCTCCCAAAGCCCTCTCCAGCCACCGGGTCACCGCTTGGGGACTCTCGTGGATACTCGCAGCCGTAAGAATCTGGTGACGGAACCTCTCTATCAGTGGCGCTTCCTCTTCGCTCCAGCTGCGCAGGCCCACCTGCACGCACTCGAAGGACTCTCTCGCCCTCGCCATTACACAGGCATGGCTGAAGGGACTTCCCTGGTACTGGTCGCGCAGGTCCGCATGCGCATCGAGCTGGAGCACCCAAAGGCCCTCCCAGGCGCTTCCAAATGCCCTGAGCGCTCCTATGGTGACCGAATGATCCCCGCCTATCGTCACTGGAAACTTCCCCGCTCTCAGGATCCGCTCAATCTGTTCGGCAATGGCGGGCACCATCGCCTGAGGGCCGCTCGCGACCGGCTCGAGTGGCTCGAGTGTGTGGATGCCGACCGTACTCGGGTCCCATCCCATCTCCTCATCGAAGAGCTCGACATTGAGAGAGGCTGTCAGCAGAGCCCTCGGCCCGAACCGGGCACCGGGCTGGTATGTCGTCGTCAGGTCGTATGGAACCGGAAGAACCGCAACCCGCGCTTCGGAAAACTCCTCCTGCACGCCAAGGAAAGAGAGGGCAACAGGTAGATCGTGCATGGGAATCGCCTCCATCGGGCAACCTGCCTTAGACCCGAGACAGCCTACGCAGGGCCTTCAGCCGCCGGCGGCTGGAGGCCCTGCAGACGGGAGCCTAGCACGCCCGGGAACGTGCAAGCATCCGGCTTCCCGCAGAACCTCCAGGCGCAGGTGGCCGGATGCGGCCACCCTCATCCGGCCCCGCATTGTGACATCTGTGGCAAACGGCAGCGGGTTGTGCTATACTTCTGTGCGATTTTTCCGACCATGGGTTTGTGGGCCCGACCAGGCCAAGATCCGGAGCAGAATCGGAAGAGCATGAGATTCGGAAGAAGAGAAAAGATCCTGGCCGCAGCGGCGGCCGCAGGTGCCGCGATGGGCCTTTGCATCCTCGTCCCCGGCGGGGCCCCCTCACCCGCCGGCACCGGCGTGGATTCGCCGGGCGACGGATCACCCGCCGGGGGCGAGACAGCCGATAGGCTAGTCCACCTGGCCGATGGGAGCGTGCTAGCCTTCTACGACATTACTGTGACGGGGTACTCGAGCAGCAGGCGGGAAACCGATAGCACGCCCCATCTGACTGCTTCCATGACCCGTGTGCGCCCGGGATGCCTGGCCCTCTCACGCGACCTCCTGCGTACCTTCAGCCCAGGGGCGCCCTTCGATTTCGGCGACTGGGTCGTGATCCCGGGAGCGGGTGTCTTTGTCGTGGAAGATACGATGAATCGCAGGTGGAAGCGCCGCGCTGACATCTGGTTCCCAACCCGCCGAGAGGCGCTCCGCTGGGGTAAGCGCTCGCTCTCGATAGCACGGCTTCCGGCAGCGCCCGTGGAAGAGGACAGCCCGCTCGTGGCAATGCTCGGCCGGGCGAGCCGGCTGCAAACACCTTAGGGGAGCGGCTGCAGACCCCGAGCCACGGGTTCCTCAGGAACCGGCTGGGACCGTCTCGACACCCTCCAGACCCTCCAGTATGCGCAAGTAGCTCTCGTAGCGGGACTCCGCTATGGTCCCCTCCCTGACCGCTTCACGCACGGCACAGCCCGGCTCTGTCCTGTGAAGGCAATCCTTGAATCGGCATTCCCCCAGCAGCGGTCTCATCTCTGGGAAAAGGGTCGCAAGGCGCTCGGGCGGGACCCCCCAGGGCTGGATGGAGCGAATCCCCGGGGTGTCCAGCACGGCGCCGCCCTCGGGCAAATCGATGTAGTCGATTCGCGTCGTCGTGTGGACGCCCTTTCCCGTGGCACGGCTCACCCGCCGTGTACGCAGTCCCAGTCCTGGCACGAGCGCGTTGATCAGCGTCGACTTACCCACCCCACTCGGGCCGATGAGGATGGTCTCGCGGCCACGAAGGAAAAGGCGCAACGCATCGAGGCCCTCCCCACCGGTGGCAGAGATGGGAAAGACCTGGTAGCCGGCTGCTACATAGGGTTTGAGCAGCCGCTCCGCCTCTCCTTCATCGGCGAGGTCCACCTTGTTGAGGCAAACCGCTGTGTGGACTCCTCCTGCTTCGCCCAGGCAGAGAAGCCTGTCAAGGCCCCTCGGGTTGAACCGTGGAAGGTCCACAGCCTGAATCGCGAGAAGTTGGTCCACATTTGCAGCAATCACGTGCTCGCGAGGAGGCCTTGCGCTCAGCATTCTGGAGACCTTGGTTCGCCTCGGAAGGATGCGCTCGAGCACCCCCCGCCCGTGGGGACCTTCAGCAAAGGTCACCCGGTCGCCCACAGAGACCAACGAACGCTGATTGGCTGCGGTCAGCCCCAGTTTCTTAGGCACATCACAAGGCACCTCCGCCCCACCCGAGCGCACCAGTACCCATCTCGGTCTCACTGCAACGACCACACCTTCGCCCATATCACCCCCACCGGCTTCGCTCCTCTGGCGTGCGAACAACTCACGCACCGGGGCTCGCAGGCAACCAAACGGAATCACCCTTCCAGGTCAGCGCACCCGCATTCGAGAGAGGTAGGCTACGTTGAGCTCAGCCAGAGGTCAACGCTGCCCTCTTGAAGGCGGCCCCACACGGAGCTGAGGAGCAGAACGGCGAGGTCACCAGCGCCGTGAGGGGCGTACGGCATTTGCATGCGCCGGCCGCTGATGCACCTGTGCTGGTTTGTGCTATACATGCCTCCCGGAAGCACGGCAATAGGGGTGCCGGATCATCTCGGAACCCGCAACGGCTGCGGAGGAAGGTCTTGGGAATCAGGGAAAAGAAGGAAAACAGGGGCCCGATGGAAGCCGATGCAGCCGCTATCCGCGCTTGGGTGCGCCGCGGCACGACGAGCATCGACCCCTGCTTCGATGGGATGCGCTTGGATCGCTTCCTCGCAAGCCGCTTCACCTACAGGTCAAGGAGCAAGTGGGCCGAGATCATCCGGGAAGGTCGAATAAGGGTCAACGGGAACGCGGTGCGCCCCTCTAAGTTGTTGCGCGCAGGGGACGTCGTCTCGTACGTGCCGCTCGAGATCGAAGAGCCTCCTGTGGATGGCCGCTATGAAGTCCTCTACGAAGACGCCTGGATGGTGGCGATCGCCAAGAGCGGAAACCTCCCCATTCATCCTTCGGGCCGCTACTTCAAGAACACGCTTCTGCACATCCTCTTCGAGGAGCACCCCGAGTGGGGCATGTTGCATGTAGTCCACAGGCTGGACCGGGAAACGAGTGGGGTTGTCGTCTTTGGGCGCACGCGCGAAGCAACCAGGCTTCTGGCCGCCCAGTTCGCTTCGAGGCGGGCGCGGAAAGAGTATCTCGTTCTAGTCCACGGCATCCCCTCGCAGGATGGACTAGAAATAGACTTGCCGTTGGGGCTCGACCCCACCAGCAGGATCCGCAAGGCGGTTGGCGTGGTGGAAGGCGGGGTGCCAGCCAGGACGCTGGTGGAAGTACTCCATAGAGGCGAGGACTGGGCACTGTGCCTAGCGCGCCCTCTGACCGGGAGGCTGCATCAGATCCGGGTCCACCTGAAAGCAGTGGGACACCCAGTGATCGGGGATAAGGTCTACGGGCTGGATGAGGGCTTCTTCCTGAGGTTCATCTCGGAGGAAGGTCTGACGGAAGAAGACCGCCGCCGCCTCATCCTTCCCCGCCAGGGACTCCACGCATGGCGGCTAAGCCTCAAGCATCCCGCGCATGAGCGCGAAATGCAGCTCCGCGCTCCGCTCCCCGAGGACATAGCAGATTTTCTGAGAAAGAAGGGCGTGGACCCCCATGCCTGGGTTTGAGCATGGAGGCCTCAGCCTTCCTTCCCGCGGTCAGTCCTCCTTCTCCCCGAAGGAGCGTATTCTTTCCGCATACTCTGAGACGGCTTCTTCGACAGCTCCAAACACCGTCCCGGGTGGGAACTTGCCGTCCTTGCCCCTCTCGCCGGCGGGAACGCCGGTCAGGATGGAGACGCCTTCTGGGATCGTCGAAACCGCCCAGATGTGGAACTTGCCCGCCTCCACCGCCTCGATAACTTCCTCCTCGAGCATGAGGTCTGGGATGTTGAGAGCCGGTATCATGACCCCCTGGGTCCCCGTCAAGCCGCGCTCCTTGCAGACGTAGTAGAAGCCTTCGATCTTCTCGTTCACACCACCTATCGGCTGTATCTCCCCGTTCTGGTTCACGCTTCCTGTCACTGCTACGTCCTGTCTTAGCGGTATTCCCGAAAGAGCCGAAAGAAGTGCATAGGCCTCAGTTGAAGAAGCACTGTCTCCGTCGACACCGGCGTACGATTGCTCGAAGCAGATTGTAGCGTTTATCGACATTGGCTTCTCCACGGCGAACATGCTTCTGAAATACCCCTCCAGGATCAGGACCCCCTTGTTATATCTCTTTCCAGAGAGATCAGCCTCCCGTTCTATGTTGATGATCCCGTCGCGGCCCAGCGAACACTTTACCGTGATCCTTGTAGGTTGCCCGAAGGAATGGTCTCCCAGATCCAACACCGAGAGCCCGTTCACCTGCCCCACTTTGGCTCCCTCCGTGTCAATCAGGAGCACCCGCTCCTTGATCAACTCGCGTATCTTCTCTTCGATCAGGTTCACTCGCGCTCGCCTCCCGCGGATAGCCTTCCGCACGTGCTCACCCATTATGTGCTCTTTCCCCTCTTCAGCCGCCCACAGATCAGCCTCCCGTATCACATCAGCTATCTCGCTGAACCTGGTCGAGATCTTGTTCTGTCTTCCAGCCAGGCGGATGCCAAACTCCACAAGAGCCCCTACACCGCTCTTGTGCATCGGCCTCAGGTTCTCCTCGCTCGTGATCTTGCGCGCGAAGTTGACATACTTGTCCAGGTTCTCATCGTCCATCGGCATCACAGTGTCGAACTCGGCCTTGACCTTGAATATCTTCCTGAAGTCCTCATCGAAGTTGTACAGGATGTGGTACGCATACTGATCACCGAGGACGACGACCTTGAGGTCAATGTCGATTGGCTCTGGCTTGAGCGCAGAGACAGAAAACAGGTAGAACGGATCAAATGTCTGGATATCTACCTTTCTGTGCTTGAGAGCTCGTTTCAGGGCAATCCAGACGCCAGGCTCCACTATTGCATCGAGCAGGTTGATCACCAGCGTGCCGCCATTGGCACGCAAGAGGCTACCTGCCTTGATCCGCGTGAAATCGCTCGACCAGTGCCCTGCCTTGTCGACCACCCGCTCGATCGTGCCAAAGAGGTTGCGGTAGTTTGGTGAGGTCTCGATGATAACCGGTGGTGACTTGGTCTGTGAGTTGTCAACCAGTATGTTCACGAAAAAGTCCCGAAAGCGCTCGTGCTTGCTGGCTTCTTTCTCTTGATCCTCCTCGTTGCTCTCGCCCCCATCTGTGAACCGGCTCATGTTGGTCAGAATCTCCTCCTCGACCTCGTCGAAGTACCTGAGCACCCCCTCGTGCTCGTATTCGGATTTGAGATCCTTGATGTAGTCGGTCACTGCGGGAGAGGCGAAGTCCTTCTGCAGCTTGGCCATCGCATCGCGCAACTGGCGGTTGAGATCGCGCGATGCCTTGAACACGCGCTCCATCTCCGCCGTGAGCTCCAGGTACTTCTGCCGCAGCTGCTCGAACTCCTCCTTGTTGAACTTCCCCTGGTGCGTGAGAGCCTCGAGCCTCTCCATCTGTACTGGCTCGCCAGCTATGACTGGCGCAATCTCCGGTTTCGAGAAAGGCCCCATCTGAACCTGTATGAGCGCAAAGTTTGCCTTCCGAATACGCTCCTCGAAGGCCCGCAGGTTCGCCTTGTCTTTGTCCTTGTACTCCTGAACCAGGGCCTTCATGCGCTGCTTGTAGTCCTCGCTCTCGTATATCTGGGCGATGTTCTTGCGCATGTTCGTAAGCAGCAGGTCCATGTCGCGTTTCAACTTCCGTCCCTGCCCCGCCGGAAGCAGTAGCGCATGAGGCATGTCCGGGTTCTTGAAGTTGTTCACGTAAACGATATCGGGGGGTACTCCGCGGCCGGTCTCGGTCGTCTCAAGGAGGTGTTTGATCGTCGTCATCTTGCCGGTCCCCGGGATACCGGCCACGTAGATGTTGTAGCCCTTACTGCTCATCTTGAGGCCAAGTCTTATGGCCTCTATCGCGCGGTCCTGTCCGATGATGCCCTCGAAACTCGGAAGCTCCGCCGTGGTCTCGAACTTGAAGTGATCGAGCTTGCAGCGCCATCTCATCCTGGAGGGTTCGACCTCGAACTTGCGAATCTCCTCCTCCGAGACCTTCTTCAGCCGCTTCCTGCGGGTGACCGTCTTCTTGACCACCCTGCGGCCAGTGCTCGCGCGGCTTGCCGTTCTCCTGCCGGACCTCATCCGTTTCCTCCTTGGCCCATAGGCCATTGTCTCAGTATCTCGTTGAGAGCCGTCTTCCTATCGGTCGACTCGCCCCTCTCTCCGATAACGAAGACACAGGGCAACATCACGCGCCCTGCCGGGAAGTCTTTCGGCCACACCCCCGGCACGGCTACTACGCCCTCGGGCACCTCGCCCCTGCTGAACACTGGCTGCGGCCCGCGCACATCCACAATGGGCGTGGACGCCGTGATCACGCAACCGGCGCCCAGGACAGCCCGCCTCCTGACGATCACCCCCTCGACCACGACGCACCGGGAACCCACGAAGACATCGTCCTCGATCACCACTGGAAGGGCCTGGGGGGGTTCCAAGACCCCGCCTATCCCCACGCCCCCGGAGAGGTGCACGCGGGCCCCGATCTGCGCCCCCGACCCCACGGTAGCCCAGGTGTCGATCATGGTCTCAGGACCCACGTAGGCTCCTATGTTCACGTAGCCCGGCATGAGAACGACCCCAGGGGCGAGGTAGCTTCCGTATCGAGCAGTCCCCGGGGGTACGACCCTGACGCCCGAGGCCTCGAGGTCCTTTTTCAGAGGGATCTTGTCATTGAAATGCAGTGGTCCCGCTTCGGTCGGCTCGACCTCCCGAAGCCTGAAATAGAGAAGGATCCCTTTCTTGACCCACTCATTGACGCGCCACTGCCGCCCATCGGGCTCGGCCACGCGGAGCAGGCCCCGGTCCAACATCCCCACCGTTGCCTCGATCGCATCGCGCGCCTCCCCCAGACTCACGTGGCCATCCCACGCAGCCTCGATCCGTGACCGCAACCTTTCGGCGTCCATCTCAGCCTCCCACGTCCCGTCTAGTGCGGCGACAGTGAAAGGACTCCGAAGTCGTGCCCTCAGGCGTGCGAACCCAAAGATAGAAGGTCGCCTGGCTGGCCTCGATCCTGAACCCCGCGGCTTCCAGCGCGGGTATGAGAATCTCACGCTTGCGGCGGTAGATACGCCGCTGCTCATCGACGTGCTTCTCATCGCTCCAGGCCACGATCGCAGCGTCTTGGACGAAGAGCGGTGTTGCTACCCCTTGGCTGGGGCGGACGAGGTCCAGCAGACGTATCATCTCAGGGTCACCCGCAATGAAACCGCTCCGGTAGCCCGTCATTGCAGAGCGCTTGCTCAGTGTGTTGAAGACAACCAGACCCTCCTTGCCGAACTCGAGCGCCCCGGGAGGCGGGGCATCGAAGTAGATCTCCGAATACGCCTCGTCGCTCGCCACCTAGAAACCGTATCGCCGGCCCAGATCCAGCGCCTTCCGGAAAAACCTCTTCCTGCGCTACCGCACCGGTCGGATTGTGCGGGTAGTTGACCCAAAGCAGCGCCGTACGCTGCCAGATTTCCTCCGGCACCGAATCGAAATCGGGCGCAAAGCCTTCTCGCGGGTCAAGGCGCAGCCTGTAAGGCTCACCACCGGCGAAACGCGTTCCGATCTCATAGACCGGGTAGGCGGGATCCGGGATGACGATGACGTCCTTCCCTGTCCCGGGCCCCAGCACCGCCTGGTGGATGAGATAGACGGCCTCCTTCGACCCATTGCTGGGAAGAATCTCTGCCTCCGGATCCAGGGACACTCCGTAGCGGCGCTCTATCCAGCGCGCCACTGCTTCCCGCAGCTCGGGTTTTCCCTTTGCAGGCGGGTAGGAAGTACGCAGGGGAATTGCCTTCTTTATCGCCTCACGAATGGCTGCGGGCGTCTCCTCGTGCGGGTCACCTATGCTGA
The DNA here is from genome assembly GCA_964388535.1 of uncultured bacterium. GTDB lineage: Bacteria > Eisenbacteria > RBG-16-71-46 > CAIMUX01 > WJJG01 > CAYMBA01. Next base: position 14,389 of record CAYMBA010000009.1, read on the forward strand.
AATCGAAATAGCGCTTCCCTTGCGCCTTCAAACGGGCCTTCGCCTCGTCCAGCTTGACGAAGGGATACGTACCGAGCCCGCGGAAGGCGGGGTTGACGGGTCCTCTCACTTCGCCCTCCTTGCTGCCTACTATCAGACGCTCTGAACACCTGGCTCGCCGCCAGAGGATAGTCGATAGCGGCTGCTGCGTCACCCGCGCAGGACCGCACACCTGCGGCTGTGGTGGTCACTGCCATGGAGCCTGGGGCCGCTGCGTGGCAAGGTCGGCGGGCCGTGGAACCGGCCTGCGGGCTATTAGGTTGACAAGTGAGGGCGAAGCACCAAGTATCGGATGGCGTTCCGGCCGTCGGAGATCACCCCTGGGGTACGGAGTCGGTTCTCAGATGCAGTCTCGGATCAAGCTCCCACGGACAGTCGCCATGGTCCTGGCCGGAGGAAGGGTCGGGGAGCTCTCGGTTCTGACCCTCGAGCGGCCCAAATCTGCCCTCCCTTTCGCAGGACACTTCCGGATCATCGATTTTCCGCTCTCTAACATCTCTCGGGCCGGGATCAACAACGTGGGCATTCTCTCGCAGTACAGGCCGGCGACACTGATCGATCACATAGGTGTCGGTGAGCCCTGGGACTTCGTCGGCCTCGACAGGGGTGCAAAGATCCTTCCCCCCTACCACGCGGCTGACGCCATGGACTGGTATCGGGGCAACGCAGATGCTGTCTATCAGAACCTTGTCTACCTGAAGGAGCACGAGGCCGAGGTCGTGCTCATTGTAAGCGGCGATCACATCTACTCGATGGATTACCGCTCCATGATACTCGAGCACCTCGAGAAGGGTGCAGATCTGACAATCGCTCTGAAACGGATCCCCACGAAGGAGCGGCGCTTCGGCTACGGCCTGCTGGACGCTGACGGGAACCTGGTCGGCTATGAAGAGAAGCCCGCAGAGCCGCGCAGCGATCTGGTTTCCTTGACGATCTACGTCTTCCAAATGCACGTACTCGAGGAAGTGCTTCTGGCGCTCAAGGATCTCGATTCGATAGAGTTCGGGCGGGATGTCATCCCCTCGATGATGGGGCGCTATCACATCCGCGGATACTTGTTCGATGGCTACTGGGCCTACACGCGGACGGTGGACACCTACTACGAGGCCCATGAGGATGTGCTGAACGGCCGGATAGACATCGAATCCTGGCAGGTGCGCACCAACAACATATACAACACGCTGGACAGAAGGGTGCCGCCCATTTTCAGGCCCTGGACCAGGGTCGAGCAGTCGCTGGTCAGTGAGGGATGTCTGGTCGATGGCCTCGTGGACTCGAGCGTCCTCGGACCGGGAGTGGTGGTCGCTAGGGATGGCGAGATCAGGGCCTCCATACTCTACTCGGAGGTACGCATAGGAAAGGGCGCCCGGGTCGAGAAGGCAATCCTGGATGAAGGCGTCGAGGTCGGAGAGGGTGCAATTGTAGGATCGATGGAGGTTCCTCCTGGAGGAACCGGTGGGGAACCCCAGCCCGTATCGAAGAAGGGCATCACGCTCATAGGCAAGGGAGCGAAGATAGAAGCGGGAGCACGCGTGCCGGCAGGGAGCATCGTGGAACCAGGGTCCGTGGTCACACCTTAGAAGACAGCGTAGATGGACCCTACCGGATAGCGGATCCATCGAATGAGGCTCGAGAGCAAATACGATCTGAGGAGCACACTGGCACTCATCCTCGCGGGCGGAGTGGGTAGCCGCTTGAATGTGCTGGTCCGCAAGAGGGCGAAGCCCGCCGTGCCGTTCGGCGGGATCTACAGAATCATCGACTTCACGCTGAGCAACGTGATGAACTCCGGCATCGAGCGCGTCGGGATCCTGACGCAGTACATGCCCTACAGCTTGACGAAGCACTTGGGAACAGGAAAGAGCTGGGGGCTGATCGGCCGCTCCAGGGAAGTAAGGATTCTGCCCCCGCACACCGGGACCCGCGCATCGGACTGGTACAAGGGCACGGCGGACGCCGTCTTCCGCAACTTCTCCTATATCGCCCGCCACGAACCGGAACTAGTGCTCGTGCTCTCGGGCGACCACATCTACTGCATGGATTACGCCGCCCTGATCGAGTTTCACATCGGCATGGGCGCGGATGCGACTATCGCGGTGATGGAGGTGCCCATAGAGAGGGCACATCTCTTCGGCACGGTCATGGCCGACAGCCAGGGATGGATCCACGGGTTCGAGGAAAAGCCGACCGAGCCGAAGAGCAATATCGTATCCCTCGGCATCTACGTCTTCAACACCGAGGCGCTCACGCGGGTGCTGGAAGAAGTCTGCGGCCTGCGCGGGGAGGTGGACTTCGGCAAGCATGTCTTCCCCTACATGCTCGGGCGCAGGAAGCTGGCCGCTTACCGCTTCGGGGGCTTCTGGCAGGACGTAGGCACGATAAAGGCCTACTTCGACACGACGATGGAGCTGCTAGATCCCGATTCTCCCCTCGACCTCCCAAACTGGAACGTGCGCACCAACATGGAGGCCGACGGGCTTGGCGACAGACCACCGGCGTACATTGCCCGCGGTGCCAAGGTCCGCTACTCGACCCTTGCGCGGGGCTGCAGGATATACGGGGAGGTCGAGGGCAGCGTGCTCTCTCCCGGCGTGGTGATAGAAGCCGGAGCGGTGGTGCGCAACTCGATTATCATGCACGACGCTCGCGTGGAAGGTGGCGCGAGGGTGGAGAACGTTGTCGCGGACAAAGGCGTCGTCTTCGGCCGGGACTGCTTTGTTGGCGATCCTTCGCTGGGAGACAGTGTGTGCAAGAAGTTTCCGACGCATCTGGATCAGGGTCTCACGGTGATCGGGAAGAAGGCGACTATTCCCAAACGCTGCCGTGTAGGAAAGAACTGTTGCGTCTTTCCCGGAGCAGACCTGGGCGTGCTGGACATAGAAGTCTTGGAAGCAGGCGAAACGGTGGAATGGGAAGAACCCTAGTGCGCGGTCCCGAGCGTACGGAGGGGGCGTGAAGGCTGGGCAGGGCACCCTGGAGGGAATGTGAAGGCTGAGCGGATACTCCTTTATCTCCTGCTTGCGGGTATCGTCGCTGGTATCGCCTGCGGCTGGCTCATAGGAACACCCATGAGCGCGTGGAAATGGGTGGGCGATCTGTTCCTCAACGCGCTCAAGATGCTGATCGTGCCGCTGATTGTTTCCTCGATGATAATGGCCGTGGCTGAGATGGGAGATGCTCGCAAGCTCGGGCGTGCCGGGTCACTCGTGATGGGCTACTACCTCACTACGACAGCCATCTCGGTGCTGATCGGCATAGTGATGGTGAATGTGCTTAAGCCCGGCGGCGGGGTTGAACTGGGTGCGGCCTCAGCTGGCAGCTTCGCCGAGAACCAGAAAGGCATCCAGGACATCCTCCTGAGTCTGGTGAGTCCGAACATAGTTGGCTCCGCAGCCCGGATGGAGATACTCCCCCTCATTGTCTTCTCCATCCTCTTTGGCGGCATCCTAACAACGCTCGGCTCGAAGGGCGAGACGGTCATAAGGTTCTTTGACGGCGTCAATGAGGCGATCATGAAGATGGTCCGTCTCGTCATGTGGCTTGCACCGCTAGGGGTCTTCGCACTTGTGGCCGCTAGGCTCGGGCAGGCAGGAGGAGGCGCCGCCGTCTACCAGGATGTACTGCGCATCGGCAAGTACTTCATCACTGTGCTCATAGGACTAGGCATCCACGGCATCATCGTCCTTCCGCTGCTTCTGCGGATATTGGGCCGCAGGCACATACTCCCATACGCGGGCGGCATGGTGGAAGCACTGAGCACGGCATGGTCTACGGCCTCCTCCTCGGCCACCCTTCCCATAACGATGCGCTGTGCCCAGGAAAACAATGGGCTCTCGCGCCGCTCCACGATGCTGGTCATGCCCCTTGGGGCAACCATCAACATGGACGGAACCGCACTCTACGAAGCGGTGGCAGCGATATTCATTGCCCAAGCAACTGGCCATCCCCTCGGACTCGGAGAGCAGGCGATCATCTTCATCACCGCCACATTGGCCGCGATAGGCGCAGCTGGGATCCCTCAGGCCGGCCTGGTCACGATGGTCATAGTGCTTAACGCGGTTAGGCTCCCACTCGAGGGAATCAGTCTGATTCTTGCAGTCGACTGGTTTCTCGATCGCTTCCGCACCACTGTCAACGTTTGGGGAGACGCAGTGGGAGCCGCCGTAGCCGAGCGTTTTCTGGGTCCTGGAGAACCAGCGGGGGTACAATCATGAGATCCGAACACCCCTCACTGGGCCCCCTCCTTGGCACACTCGCTCGTGCGCTGTTCCTGGGCGCCCTGCTGGCCGCCGCCGGCGGCACTAGCATGGTTCTGCCGAGTGCTTGGGCCGAGCCAGCAGCCTCTGATTCCCTCGAGGCCCCAGGGGAAACAGAGGGTCTGTTCAGGCGCGAGAGCTTGCCTGCTGCCGTCGCCACAGTCGCCTTCGCCGCCGTACTTCTCTTCTTCGTGCGAAAGGCCCGGGGTGGCACGGACCTCTTCATAAGGCGCATCGCAGGCCTGGAGGCCGTCGACGAAGCCGTAGGCAGGGCCACCGAGATGGGCCGTCCCATCCTTTACTCCCCCGGCCTCGATCCGATGGAGGAGGTCGCAACCGTTGCGAGCATCAACATCCTGGGTCAGGTCGCCCGGAAGGCGGCCGAGTACGAGACGCGGCTGATAATGCCAAACCGCGATCCAATAGTCATGACAGTAGCTCAGCAGGTGGTGCGGGAAGCCTTCTCGGCAGCGGGAAGACCGGACCTGTACAATCCGAATGACATCTATTACACGACTCAAAGCCAGTTTGGTTATGCAGCTGCCGTGTGCGGAACCATGCTGCGCGAGCGACCAGCGACAAACTTCTTCATAGGCCACTTCTACGCAGAGAGCCTGATACTGGCCGAGACGGGAAATGCCACCGGAGCCATACAGATAGCGGGGACCGATTCGGATTCTCAGCTACCATTCTTCATTACGGCGTGTGACTACACACTGATCGGCGAAGAGCTATACGCCGGTAGTGTCTATCTGTCCCGAGAACCGCTTCTTCTGGGGGCACTCAAGGGGCAGGACGCGGCGAAGGCGATCATCCTTGCCATCCTGGTCCTTGGTACCATTGCGTCATTCTTCGGACTCGACATAAGACCGCTGCTCGGCGGCAGATGAGAGCGTACCGGAGGGCGTATGAAGAAGACAGGGCCTGTGATCCTGGGCTTCATCGTTGGGATGCTCATGCTGATCCAGCACTTCACTACCAGCAAGTGGATCGAGGCCCGATACAACAACGTGCTCGACTGGAAGCAGGTTGTTTTCGGCATTACGCTCATACTGGGTGTCTTAAGCCTGTTCCTGTACCACTGGCGAAAGATCAGCCGGCGTGAGAAGGACTGGCCCTATTCGGTCGTGACTATCGCGGGGCTGCTCTTCATGATAGTTGTCGCCCTTGTCTTCACGCCGGAGCGGGGCCCCTATCCCTGGATGTTCCAATACGTCCAGTCGCCGATGCAGTCGACCATGTTTGCGCTGCTGGCCTTCTACGTGGCAAGTGCTTCGTACAGGGCTTTCAGGGCGAGAAGCGTGCATGCTGCCCTTCTGCTCGCAGCCGGGGTCGTAGTGATGCTCGGTCGAGTGCCAATAGGCGAGATGCTGGGATTCCAGGTGGGGGGACACGAGTTCTCCCTGGCGTCGCTCTCGGCGTGGATTCTGGACTACCCCAATCTGGCGGCCAAACGCGGAGTCATGATTGGCGTCGGACTAGGCATGACGGCAACAGCGATAAAGATCATAGCCGGGATCGAGAGAACATACCTGGGCAAGGGCGCGTAGTGCCACAGGTGGGGTTCTGCCTAAGCGCTGCTGGCCAGAGGTGCGAGCGCGGGGCGGGCCGACCCAAGAGACACCAGCATGAGCCATAGGAAGCGGGTTTCGGAAAGGGATGAGTGCTGAGCAAGAAAGCAAGCGCTGGACCTCGGCGGCGGCGAAGCTGATCGGAAGACTATCAGCCGTAGACAGAAGGATCATATTCCTCGCTGTCGCGATTTCGGTGGCCTTGCCGCTGCTCTTCCCGCTCAACCTACCTATCAAGGTGTCTCGCGAAGCCAAAGCATATTACGAGGAAATAGAAAGACTCCAACCCGGCGATGTCCTCATGTTCAGCTTCGACTACGAACCAGACACCATGGCCGAGCTCGATCCGATGAGCCTTGCGACGCTGAGGCACGCCTTCTCGAAGGACCTGCGGGTGATAGCCCTGACGAACTATGCCGGGGGTGTCGGCATAGCCGAACGGATCCTGGGCCAAGCTGCCGCCGAGTACGACAAGGAGTACGGGCGCGACTACGTTTTCCTGGGATACAACCCGGACTGGTCGGCCACCATGCTCAGGATGGGCGAAAGCATCAGGGCCACCTTTCCGCTCGACCATTATGGAACACCCACCGACCGCATACCGGTGCTTGCTGACGCGGACTCTTACGAGCAGGTGGACCTGCTCGTGACTGTGACGGCAAGCGCGCTTGCCGAGTACTGGGTGATTTGGGCCGGTGGCAAGTACGGCCAGCGGGTGATCGCAGGGAACACGGCCATACAGGCAGTGCTCATCTACCCGTTCTTCCAAACTGGGCAGCTGGCTGGCTTCCTCGGGGGGCTGAAGGGTGCAGCTGAATACGAACGCCTCATTGGGCACGACGGTGCTGGTGTGCGGGGAATGGACGCGCAGTCGATGGCACACCTGCTGATGGTCGTCTTCATCGTGCTTGGAAACATCGGGTTCTTCGTGCAGAAGCGCAGGCACGGCGGGAGCCCAGGCCGCCGGAAGAGGGCGATTCGATGAACTGGGAAGCAATAGGAACAGTGGCAGCAGCTGTACTGACCCTCGCCATATTCTCGCTCTTATACAAAGAAAACCCGTTCTACCGCTTCGCGGAGCACCTGCTCGTAGGGGTCTCGGCAGGGTACTATGTCGTTCATTACTTCTATTCGTCCATCATAAAGAAGTTCTATGTACCCGTGTTCGTGAACCGCGATCTGTGGCTCTTGCCCGGAGGCCTGCTTGGGCTGCTGATGCTGTTCCGCCTCACGCGGCGCCATCAATGGGTGAGCCGCTATGCGATCGCTTTCTACGTGGCTGCGTGGTCAGGCTATCTGATTCCGTCGGTACTGCAGGAACGGATCCTGACACAGGTGGCAGGTACCATTCCCCCAGCGCCTTCTTCCACCTCGTGGCTCGGAATGCTCTGGGCGCTTGTGCTTCTGGCAGGAGTGGTCACGATACTGATCTACTTTTTCTTCAGCGCCGAACACAAGGGCCTGCTGGGCGGAGCATCCAGGGTAGGTATCGTCTTCTTGATGGTGGGCTTTGGCGCTTCCTTCGGCTACACGATCATGGGGCGTGTCAGCCTGCTCATCGGGCGATTCCAGTTTCTGTTTCATGAGCTGCCGGCGCGTCTTGGCCTATAGCAGGTCGCAAACGGAGAATACCGCGGTGTATACTGGGACGGTCGTATCCGGCCAACACGATCTCGATGGAAGCTCAAATGCCTGGAAGTCAGTCAGGACGGAGGATCGCCATGGAAACCGATGTTCCCTTCGACCGGGAAAGAATCAAGGAGATCATCGAGCGCACGGGATTCGATACCTCGAATCTCTCCATCCGCGAGACTAACCGGCTCGTCAGCCTCATCGAGCAGGAGCTGGGGGTGCGCTTCGTCAGGATGGAGTTCGGAATACCCAACCTCCCGTACGACCCGGTGGCCTTCGAAAGCGCCTGCGAGGCCGAACGCACGCGTAGGGCAAGTTCCCAGTACGCCCCGTTCGACGGCATCCCCGAGCTGAAGCAGGAAGCAGCACGTTTCATCCAGAACTTCCTCGACATTAGCGTCCCGCCCGAGAGCTGCATTCCCACGGTGGGCTCGATGCAGGGAGGCTTCGTGGCCCAGGCAGTGGCCGGCAACAGGGAGAAGGGCAAGGACATCATCCTGTATCTGGAGCCCTCTTTCCCGGTGAGCAAGCGGCAGACCCGTTTCCTCGGTCTCGGAATCGAATCAATAGAGCTCTATGACTTCCGAGGCGAACGCCTGGTGGCCGAGGCAGAGCGTCTCATGCGTAAAGGGGATGTTGCGGGGCTCCTGTACTCCAATCCCAACAACCCAGCCTGGATAGCCCTCAAGGAAGAAGAATTGAAAGGACTTGGAGAACTCTGCACGCGCTACGACGTGATAGCCATAGAAGACCTGGCGTACCTGTGCATGGACTTCCGCCGCGACTACGGCAAGCCGGGGCGCCCACCCTTCCAGCCCACCATAGCCCGCTACACGGAGAACTACATCCTCCTGGTTTCATCGTCGAAGATCTTCAGTTACGCCGGCGCCAGAATCGGCATTGCAGTGGTCTCCCCCGCCTTCCGCTCGCGGGAACACCCGAATCTGCTGCCTAAGTTCGGAACGACGAATCTGGCCCACGCCTTCGTCCACGGTGGGATCTATTGCACAACCTCTTGCGTGGCGCAGTCTTCGCAATGGGGTCTCTTGGGTCTCATGAGGAAGGCCAACCGGGGTGAACTCGATTTCGTGGCGGCAACGACAGAGTATGGGCGCAGGGCCGCGGCGCTGAAGCGAATCTTCACGAAGCATGGATTCCGCATCGTCTACGACAACGACCTGGGGGAACCCCTGGCCGACGGATTCTACTTCACATTCAGTTATCCCGGCTTCTCCGGGCGCGATCTGCTCCTGGAGCTGCTTCACTACGGCATAAGCGCCATCACGCTGGAGAGCGCCGGCAGCAGGCGCACCGAGGGCTTAAGGGCCTGTGTGTCTTTCGTAGATGAGTCGCAGTACGACCTTGTGGAATCCAGGCTTGCCAGGTTTGCCGAGGATCATCCGGTACCCGCTGGGGGAATCCGCCCAGAAGGAAGAGAAAGGGATCCGCAATGAGGTGCAACTTGCCTGTTTCCATGCTGATCGCCTTGGTCTTGCTGGCCGCCCCGGCAGGTGCGGCCGACCTATACCTGAGGCAGGTCATGGAGGTTGAGCCGTTCGCCATCATGGGCCAGACGCAACCTGGTCGCACCGATACGCTGGATGTGTGGGTCAGCTCGCACGCAGCCCGGGTCCGGACGGGGGGCTCGACCGACTTCCTGATCGACACGAGGAAGGGAGCACTCTTCATCGTGGATCGTGAGAACCGCACATGGACCAGGGTCCCGCTTCGGTTCGACAAGATGGACCTCCTTCTGGCTGCGGGACTCGATTCCACCATGGCTGCGGCGACACTGGCCCAGATGAAAGGGAAGATGACCGTCGAGCGCACGGAGCAGACCAAGGTGCTCGACTCACACAAGACGCGCCTCTACCGGCTCGCATTCGAGAGCCCCGCCCTGAAAGCAACGACGGAGATGTGGGTCGACGAGGACTTCAAGGACGACCCCGGGGCCCTTCGGGACATGGTGAATGCGTTCATACGGCTCGGCGCAGCGATGATCGAGAATGCCGAAGTCCTGGATGAGATCCATGGGCTTCCGATGCTTACAACCCAGACGACGGAGATGATGGGAGCCACGATCCGGGCAACCAAGCGGGTCATCGCCATCGAGACGGGCAAGGCCCCTCTTGGAACCTACGAGGTGCCCGCCGATTTCACAGAAGCACCCCTCGATCTACGCAAGCTCCAGGCACAGTAGGTACAGTCTCGAGAGGAGCAACCGATCTGACTGCTGGTGCGGGATTTGGATGCTCTCGGCCGGCGATCCTGGGGTTCTCCCAGAGTACTTGCACGGATCCGGCCATCTGGGATATATTCTTTCGCACCTGGGGCGGTCACCGCCGATACTCCGCAGCGGCGAGTGGCCGCGAGAGGCCGGTGGCCTCTGTTGAGACAGGGTTTCGGTAGGCGTGTAGCTCAATTGGTAGAGCAACGGTCTCCAAAACCGTAGGCTGGGGGTTCGAGTCCCTCCGCGCCTGATTACAGGCCCGCTGCAGCAGTGCAGCGGGCCTTATGTTTCTCCTCATTATTGTACTCGGGGCGAGGAGTCCTCCCTGGGGCGTTCCCTCCAGATGCACCCCTTCAGCCTGCCTGTGTGTGCCCTGCTCCTGCGGAGCCAAAGGGCCATCCAGAAAGTGGGGGCACGCGCAGCAATGGGTTTGAAGAGAACGCCGGTTTCCCCTATGCTTTTTCGTTGCGCCCGAACCTGGTGGCCCCGAGATGGAAGACCGGTCTATGGAGCGCTACCCCAAGGAACTCGAGCTGCGAGACGGCACCAAGGTCCAGATCAGGCCGATGAGGCAAGATGATCTGGATCGCTCGCACCGATTCTTCCTCTCCCTCCCCGCCGAAGACCGTCACAGCCTCAAGATGGACGTGACCGATCGCGAGAACGTCCGCATCCGCATGGAGCAGCCGGATCACGAGGAGCGCTGGCGCCTGGTAGCGTTGCACGATGGAGAGATCGTGGGTGATGCGACACTTTATCAACCGCGCTACGGATGGAAGCGCCATACAGGCGAGATCCGCTGCATCATAGCGCGCCGCTTCCAGGGCAAGGGGCTCGGCAGGGCGATGTTGAAGGAACTCTTCAACGAGGCGACGCGTCGCAACATAGAGAAGCTCGTCGGTATGGTCACCGAAAACCAGAAGGCAGCTGTCCATATCCTGGAAAGCCTCGGGTTTAGACACGAACTGACTCTTAAGGACCACCGTAGAACACTTCACGGGGATCTGAAAGACGTCCTCGTGATGACGGTCAGCCTGGCTGATCTGTGGAGACGCATGGAGGACCTGATCCACCGGATGGATGGAAGCGGCCAGGAACGATACCAGCCGCCTCCAAAGGGGTAGCCGATGATCAGGTATCCGAAGGTGTTCAAGACACGTGACGGGCGTGTCGTGCTCGTCAGACCGGCCACTGCCGATGACCTCGATCGCCTCCTAGACTTCTTCCAGCGGTTGCCCGAGGAAGACCGGCTCTACCTCCGGGTCGATGTGACCCAGAGAGACATAATGGTGCGAAGGATGAACCCTCCGGAGCACTGGAGCGTGCTTCGCCTCGTTCCCCTATTCGGGGAGAAGATCGTCGGCGAGGCAGTCATAGCCCACAGGGCATATGGCTTCGAGTCGCACGTGGGGGAAGTTAGGATCAGCATCGATCCGGAGTTCCGTCGCTGCGGGCTGGCCACTTTCCTTGGCCACCAGATCATAGCCCATGCAATAGTTGAGGACCTGGAGAAGCTCCAGGCAGAAATAATGGACACCCAGACCCCAGCCATTCGCTGCTTTGAGAAGCTTGGCTTCGAGAAGGAGGGCGAACTGAAGGATTTCGTGAAAGACATCAAGGGTCGGTGCCACAATCTTCTCATAATGTCTCTGCGCACCTGATCCAGCGACTGGCTTCTCACCATCCTAGCGAGGCAATCCCGATGCGATTCTGGAGGACACCTCTCGATCAGGAGAAGTTTCAAAGGCCAAAGGGGCGGATATACATCATCATCGAGCGATGCAAAGGATGCGGTTTCTGCGTAGAATACTGCCCCCGTGACGTGCTCAGGATCTCCGAGAAGTTCAACAAGAAAGGCTATCACTATCCGGAACCTGTTAAAGAGGACGCATGCGTCGACTGTGATCTTTGTGAAAGCATCTGTCCGGAGTTCGCAATCTACTCCGAGAGGGTCGAGGAACGCATGGCTTCGGCCTCCCCCAATGCCGAGGAGGGGTCGGGGACGGCCGAGGGCGGCACGGAACGAACCGAAGCAACCCCGGAGGGAACCCGATGAGCAAGCGAGGCGCTGTACTGACGGGCGAACACTTCATGAACGGGGATGTGGCTGCCGCCGAGGGTGCTCTGGCGGCTGGCTGTCGCTTCTTCGCTGGCTATCCCATCACTCCCGCCACCGAGGTGGCCGAGCGCATGTCAGAACGGCTGCCGGAGGTGGGTGGCATCTACATCCAGATGGAAGACGAAATCGGCTCGATCTGCGCGGTTCTCGGTGCATCATGGGGCGGCAGGAAGGCCATGACTTCCACCTCGGGGCCCGGCTTCAGTCTGATGATGGAGAACATAGGCCTGGGTGTGATGACTGAAACCCCGTGCGTGCTCGTCAACGTGCAGCGGGGCGGGCCGTCTACCGGGCTTCCGACGCTCGTTGGCCAGCAGGACATGATGCAGGCCCGCTGGGGTTCCCATGGAGACTACGAGATCATCGCCCTCTCCCCCAACTCGCCTCAGGAGTGCTTCGACCTCACTATAGAGGCCTTCAACCTGGCCGAGACGTACAGGGTTCCGGTCATGGTGATGACCGATGAGGTCGTCGGTCACATGACCGAGAAGGTGGTCATTCCCCCGGCCGAGGAGATTCACACGGTTTCAAGAAAGAAAACGAAGAAGAAGCCGGGCGAATACAAACCGTACGAGACAAACGGCGACCTTGTGCCCGAGATGGTGGAAGCCGGGGAGGGCTACAGGATCCATATCACGGGACTTACACACGACGAACGTGGCTACCCAGCCGTCTATGCACCAGTGCAGGAACGCATGGTACCGAGGCTGGTCGAGAAGATCCGCCGCAATACGGAGAAGATCTCCAAGCTGGAGACCGACGGGCTGGAGGACGCTGAAGTCGTCGTGGTCAGCTACGGGATAACCTCCCGGGTTGCACAGATGGCTGTCGAGGAGGCGAGGCGGAAGGGGCTAAGGGTCGGCTACCTGAGGTTGATCGTCGTCTGGCCGTTTCCTGAGCGAAGGATCCGGGAACTGGCCACCCGCATAAAGGGGTTCGTCGTTCCCGAGATAAACCTGGGGCAGGTCGTCTATGAAGTAGAACGCTGTGCTGCAGGAAAGGCCGCCGCGATCCACGTCCCGCATGCCGGCGGGGCGGTGCACGATCCCTCGAAGATACTTGAGGCGATCGAACAGGTAGCACGATAGAGCAGCAGGACTTCACTACTCGGAGGGTGGGATGGAAGAGACGAAAGCCGGACCGGCAGACCGGGCATCTGTTGGCGGTGGCGTCCGGAGGGCCCACAGGCATCCAAAGGACAGGCTGCTGCGCGAGGACAGATTGCCTCACATATGGTGCCCCACTTGCGGCATAGGGACCTGTGTCAATAGTTTCGTCGAAGCCATCCTTGAGACGGGCATACCGGAGGAGAAGTTCGCCATCGTCTCGGGAATAGGATGCACGGGCCGCGTGGCAGGCTATGTCAAACTCGATTCCTTTCACACGACCCACGGGCGCGCTATCCCCTTCGCCACCGGCTTGCATCTGGCGAAGCCGGATCTGAAGGTGATCGTCTTCAGCGGCGATGGCGATCTGGTCGCAATAGGCGGCAACCACCTGATCCATGCGGCTCGCAGGAATATCGACATCACGGTGATCTGCATCAACAACTTCATCTACGGCATGACCGGTGGCCAGCTGGCCCCCACGACCCCCCACGATGCTCGCACGACGACGTCTCCATACGGGAACAACGAGTATCCCTTCAACGTGCCGCACCTCGTTGCTTCCTGTGGGGCCAGCTATGTGGCCCGCTGGACCGCTCTTCACGTACGGCGCATGCGCAAGGCCATGGTGGAGGCAATACTGAAGCGGGGATTCTCGTTCATCGAGATCATCGCCCCCTGCTCGACCCTCTACGCCCGGAAGAATCGACTGGGCACGGGCTACGACCTGATGAAGTTCTACCACGACAACTGCGAGGTGAGGCACGGGGCCGACACCAGGGAACTCGATATCGGCTTCCAGTCGAAGATCATCGTCGGCAAGTTTGTGGACATAGATAAGCCCACCTTCCTGGACAGGCTCAATGAGACGCTCCAGGCGAGACTGGCTTGAAGCACCGGCCCGGCGCGGTGAGACGAGGAGGCGGCAGGCGCGTCACTTGCCAGAAGGTGGGCTGCCGGAAAGCCCGCTGGATGCGCAGTGGACGAAGGCACCTTGGGAGCGCAAAGGACGGGTTGGGACGGGGGACGTTACAGATGAGGCGTGAGATAAGGATCACGGGCTTTGGTGGTCAGGGCATCATCCTGGCAGGTTACATCCTTGGTAAGGCAGCGGCCGTCTACGACGGCAAGATGGCCACGATGGTGCAGTCATACGGCCCCGAGGCCAGGGGCAGCGCATGCGCGGCACAGATCGTCGTGGCCGATGAGAAGATTCACGACCCCTATGTGCGCCGCCAGGAGATCCTGGTCGCCATGTCCCAGGAAGGCTACGACAACTACATCGGGAAGCTCGTCGAAGGAGGGGTCGTCCTGTACGACCGGGATCTGGTCGAGACCGGAGGACCGCCCCAGAAGGCCTCGCTGTTTGCCTCCGTGCCGGCTACGACGACGGCGGAATCGATGGGCAAGCGCATGGCGGCGAACATAGTAATGCTTGGCTTCCTGACCGGATGCACGGGAATCGTCGGCGCCGAGGCGATGCGCGAAGCCGTACGCACATCTGTGCCCCCCGGCACCGAGGAGTTCAACCTGGCAGCCCTGGAGCGGGGTTTTGCCTTCGCTGAAGAGGTGATGGCCTCCAGGAAGGAGGCGTGACAGGCATGCAGCAATCGCTGCTTTGAGCGCCGCAGGGGCGGCGGCAGCGAGCAAGCCGTGCTCGCGCGGCCGCAGGCGCCCCGCGCGAGCACGGCTCGTCTGCGGAGTGGGGATGGGAGAGAAGAGGCAGGTTCCACCGGCAGTCCTCGTCATAGGTGGGGGTATTGCAGGAATCCAGGCTTCCCTGGATCTAGCCGAAGCCGGGTTCCGCGTCTATCTGGTCGAGCGAAGTGCTTCCCTGGGTGGCAGGATGGCGCAGCTCGACAAGACCTTCCCCACGATGGACTGCTCCATCTGAATCCTCGGCCCGCGGATGATGGATGCCGGTCGGCATCCCGGGATCGAGATCCTGGTCCGTTCCGAGGTAACTTCGCTTTCGGGTGAGCCCGGAGCGTTCAGGGCTACCATCCTTCGCCACCCCACGGGCGTGGATCCGCAAGCCTGTACCGCTTGCGGCGACTGCGCTGAGGTTTGCCCGGTCGTAGTGCCAAACGAGTTCGACGCAGCCCTTGGAAGCCGCAAGGCGATCTATCGACCCTTTCCCCAATCGGTGCCGGCTGCCTACGTAATCGATCAGGACGTCTGCCTCAACGACGGCTCGCTCATAGCCTGTGAGCGCTGCCGGCGTGCATGCCCGGCCCAGGCCATCGATTTGGAGATGAGACCCAGCGAGGTGGAAGTCGAGGTAGGCGCTGTCGTCGTGGCAACGGGCTTCGACGAGTTCCAACCGGCGGAGCTACTGAACTACGGCTACGGACGCTTCCAGAACGTGCTGACCAGCCTGGAACTCGAGCGGCTGCTCGACGCCTCCGGTCCCACCCTCGGCCACGTCATCCGGCCCAGCGACCGGCAGGTGCCCCATTCGGTTGTCTATGTACAGTGCGTCGGGTCGCGCGGAGAGGCACAGCACCCGTGGTGCTCGCGCTACTGCTGCATGAACGCGGTCAAGGACGCTCTCCTGCTCCACCAGCACCACCCCGAGATCGAGAAGGTCACGATCCTCTACATGGACATCCGTGCCTTTGGCAAGGGATTCGATGCTCTCTACGAGCGCGCCAGGCAGAGCGAGTGGGTTGAGTTCCTGCGGGGGCGACCCTCGAGGATCTTCGAGGATCCGCAGACGGGGGACCTGGAAATCCACGTCGAGAACACCGAGACAGGCCGGCGCGAGACTCTCAAGGCTGGGATGGTGGTGCTTTCGTGCGCCGGGCTGCCTTCCGAAGGTACTGAGACACTGGCCATGCGACTGGGCATCCACACAGGCGCAGGCGGGTTCATCCAGGTCGACACCTCGCGTGGCCCTGTTGCCTCGACACGTGCAGGCATCTTCGTCTGCGGAAGCGCCACAGGGCCCCAGGTGATCCCGGACTGCGTGGCTCAGGGCTCGGCTGCAGCCGCGGAGGCAGCTGCCCTGCTGAAGAAGCTGGGAGCCGAGCCGCGTCCGGGCGAGCCAATGCCAGCCGCCTACACAGCGCTGGGGGGAGCACTGCAGCAGGCGGAACCTCCGACAGCCGTGGGCCAAGCAGAAGCACTCGACAGCGAGGATCTGCGAGAGGAAGAGGAAGTCCTCTCAGCAGAGGCCGCGCTGGCCGAGGCCGAGGCCCGTGGCCTCTGGGCCGATGAGATGCCCGAGATAGCGGAGATCGAAGCCGCAGGCACGTGGTCGGGCCTGCTGGGCGGAGGAGCCGGGGCCGCTGCGGCTTGGCCGCCACAGCCCACGGAAGCGGAGGCCCGGGGCGCAGATGGTGCAGCCAGCATCCCTTCCGCCGAGCAGGCCCCACCCGCAGAGGCCCTCTCCGATCTCGAGGAGGTGGCCGATCGGGGCGCCAGCGGGGCCGGGCTCCGGGTCGGGGTCGTTCTCTGCCACTGCGGCGTCAACATAGCCGGTGTCCTGGACATGAACGAGCTCAACGCGTATGCCCAAGGCCTCCCCGATGTGGTCTTTGTGAGCCAGGAGATGTTCGCCTGCTCGGGCACCTCCCAGCAGGCGATCCAGCAGGCCATTGCGGAGCACAGGCTCAACCGGCTGGTCGTAGCCGCGTGCACGCCTAGGACCCACGAGCCGATCTTCCGCGAGAACTGCCGCGCCGCTGGTTTGAATCCCTATCTCTTCGAGATGGCAAACATCCGCGACCAGTGCTCCTGGGTGCACTCGAGGGATCCCAAGGCTGCCACAAGGAAGGCCAAGGATCTCATAAGAATGGCCGTTGCGCGCGCACGAAGGCTCGAGCCGCTCGAGAGCAGGGAAGTCGAGGTCTCCAATGCCGTGCTCGTCGTAGGAGCGGGGGTAGCCGGTCTGAAGGCCGCCAGCGATCTGGCAGACCTCGGGCTCCATGTTACGGTGATAGATCAAAGCAAAGCCCCGGGCGGCCTCCTGCAAGAGCTCTATCGCCTGTACCCGAACGAGGAGGAAGCGCGCTCGGCAGTGGCATCACTCCTGCAGCGGTTGGCAAAGAGCGACGTAGACCTGCTCCTGGGAGCCAGGGTCCGCTCCATCAGTGGATTCGTCGGAAACTTCCGCATCGAAATAGATGAAGCCGCAGGCAACGGAGGCGGTGCGGGCATGACGATCGAGGCAGGGGCGATCGTATTGGCCACAGGGGCCGAGGCCTACAGGCCCAGCCCCGGCGAGTTCGCCTACGGGGCCCCGAACGTGGTCACCAGCCTCGAGTTCGAACGCCTGCTGGCAGACGGCCGCCTGAAGGATGTCCGCACCGTGGGCTTCATCCAGTGCGTCGGATCGCGCCTCGGCCCCGATGCCGGGGAACGTGGCGGCTACGCCGGCTGCTCGCGCATCTGCTGCCCCACGACGGTGAAGCAGGTACTGGCTCTCTCGGACAAGGGAATCCGCTCGGTCGTACTCTACAGGGACATGCGCGTGGTCGGCCCCGGGGCGGAGGAACTCTACAGGGACGCCCGCCGCAGCGGGGCCGTCTTCCTGCGCTACGTGCCCGAGGCACCGCCGGCCGCGGTGACGGATGGAAAGGGCCGTGTCACGGCACTGGAGTTCTACGAGCCTCTCCTGGGAGAACGGGTGGAGATCCCCGTGGATCTGCTTGTGCTCGCAGTCGGCCTGAGACCCGCATCCGGCGAGGCCGAGAGGGTGCGCGAGATGCTCAAGGTACCGCGCGGTACAGACGGGTTCCTCCTGGAGCGCCACCCGGAGCTAGGGCCCGTGGAAACCTGCGTCGACGGGGTCGTGGTTTGCGGCACCTCCCAGGCACCCAAGGGTGTGCAGGAAAGCCTCGTACAGGCCTCCGCCGCAGCCGCCAAGGTGGCGGCTCTACTTGGACGCGGGCGGATCGAGCTGGACCCGGCCGTCTGCACCGTCGATGCCGCAGCCTGCAGGGGGTGCGGGCTCTGCGTGAGCATCTGCGAGTTCCAGGCCCCCAGCCTGGTCGAAGAGGGCGGCCAGAGGGTGGCAAGGATAAACCCTGCACTCTGTAAGGGCTGCGGGACCTGCGCAGCCTGGTGTCCTTCGGGGGCAATACAGGCGCGGCATTTCACGGACGAACAGATCCGCGCCATGATAGACAGCCTATTTGTCGAGGCCGGCAGGGGGGCCCGAGAATGAGCGCCGATACGTTCCAGCCCCAGATCCTCGCCTTTGCGTGCAACTGGTGCTCATACGCCGGCGCCGACACTGCAGGTGTGAGCAAACTCGAACAGCGCCCCCACTTCAGGCTGCTGAGAGTCATGTGCTCGGGCCGCGTGCATCCGGCCTTCGTGCTGCGCGCCTTCGCAAACGGTGCAGACGGGGTCATGGTCTCCGGCTGCCACTTCGGCGATTGCCACTACATCTTCGGCAACTACAGGGCAGTGGAGCAGTTCGAGAAGACGAAGGCCATAGTGGGCCTGCTCGGGCTTGAGCCGGAACGCCTGAGGCTCGAGTGGATCTCGGCGGCCGAGGGGGTCCGCTTCGTCGAGATCATAGACGAGTTCACCGAAGAAGTAGCCTCGCTCGGCCGAAGCCCCGTGGCCCCCAACGGCCAAGCATCCGGGGAGGCCCGGGTGCTGCTCGATTCCGCGCGGGATCGCTCCCACCTGCTGGAGTGCATTGAGTGCGGCCGGTGCAGTGCTGTCTGCCCGATCGCCGAGTACCAGGGCTACTCGCCCAGGCGCCTCATCTCGAAGGCCTTCTCAGGCGGCCTCGACTCACTCGCCCGCGAGCCGTCCGTGTGGACGTGTCTTTCGTGCAACCGGTGCTCCGAGGTCTGTCCCATGGGAGTCGACTACGGCAGCTTCGTTCTGAGCGCGAGGATCTCGCTTCTCGAAGCCTGCAGGGAGAACGGATCGAAAGCCCCCTGGGACAGCATGGACGAGGTCGTCCCTTGCACGCACGGAGATCTGTTCAACGAGATAGCGAGGATAATGACCCGACCGGGGCTCAGGCAGCGGCGGACGGACTGGCTGCCTGCCACCGGATCATATGAAGTGGTGGAGGAAGGAGAGAAGGCGGCCTCTGAAGACCTCTTCTTCGTGGGCTGCAGCCCCTACTTTGCCGCCTATTTCGGCGGTGACGTGGCAGACCAGCTGCAGGGCTCCGTGGCAACGGCGCTGGATCTGCTGGCTGAGGTGGGTCTCAGGCCGGCTGTGCTGGCCAACGAGCGCTGCTGCGGCTATCACAGCCTTCTGGCCGGCAGGGCGGAGACGGCCTACGAGCTGATGTCGCTGCTGGCCGAACAGATCCGGCGCAGCGGCGCAAAGCGCGTGATCGCTTACTGTCCCGAGTGCGCTGTGGGGCTGCGGATATTGAAGGAGACCTTCGGCGGCTCCTTCACCGTGGTTCATCTGACGGAGGTGCTTGCAGAGAGGATCGGGGAGATCCCACAGCTGCAGGCTTGGGCCAAGGGAGCAGAGGCGGCGGCATACACGTTCCATGACCCCTGCAGGCTAGGGCGTCACCTTGGGTTGTACGAGCAGCCAAGGGAGATCTTCCAGAGGGCCACCGCTGCCACGCTGAGAGAGATGCCGCGCAATCGGTCGCACTCGGTGTGCTGTGGCAATACGGCTTGGCTCAACTGCAATGCAGCAACCAAGTCGTTCCAGCAGGCCAGATTGAAAGAGGCGGCAGCCGTTGGCGCATCCACACTGCTCACCGCCTGCCCCGGCTGCCTTATACACCTGACATGCGCCCTGCAGGGCG
>CAYMBA010000010.1:0-31391 GCA_964388535.1 uncultured bacterium
GTGCGGTAATCGAATTGCGCCTCCGGGTTGCAGCGGGTGAACAGGCTGGTCAGGGTAGACAGGAACCCCCAGGTGTGGGCAGGGAAGGCGGCATCTCTGGATTGGAGAGGGGATTTGGGACCTAGGGCCGGTCGCTTGACTCCTCCTACCACCGGCAATAGAGTGAAGCTGGCTCTGTTGTAGCCGACGTCCTTCCTTCCGAGAGAGCCATAGCTTCTTGTGCCTGGCTCTGTGCCATCCGTCTTGGAGGCTATGCGATGACAGGTGCCCGGTCCACCGGACAGATCGAAGACCTCGAGCGCGCCCTCCGCGCTGGCCGGGCTGACCGGGACACCGTCCAGCGCCTTGCAGCCGCCTACGCGGAAGCCGGCCGCGCGGCAGAGGCCGCTAAGGTGCTGGAGCATTACCTGGAATCCCACGACCCCGACTGGGACACCTTCCTTGCCTGCGTCGAGTGCTTCCGGAAGGCGGGCCGGATGGAGAAGGCTGTGGAGGTGCTTAACCGCTGGTCCTCATTCTACAGGGACAGGGCTCAGTTCTGGGTGCTCCGTGGATTCCTTCTGGAGGAAATGGGCCGTTGGGAGGAAGCGCTCAAGGAACACTCGCTTGCCTCTCGCATAGCCCCGCAGATGGCCGAGGCCTATTACAGGATGGGTGTGGTGCTCATGCATCTAGCCCGGCACCAAGAGGCGGAGGAGGCTCTTGAGAAGGCCCTCTCGCTGCGCCCGAGGATGGTGCCTGCGCTCGTCAACCTCGGGCTCTTGAGAGAGGCTGCTGGCCGGACGAGATCCGCTTTGGAGGCCTTCGAGAAGGCCCTCGAGGTGGATCCTCGCTGTACTGATGCCCACGTGAACCTCGGTGCCCTCTACGGGGAGATGGGCCAGATGGATGCGGCCCTCGAGCATTGCGAAGCGGCACTAGCGCTGGATCCACGCTCCGAGCAGGCTGCCTTCAACGCTGGATTGGCTACTGCTGAGAGGGATCCCGATCGCGCTGTGGGCTACTTCAGAAGGGTGCTTGAGCTCGATCCAGGTCACGTAGAGGCCTACTTCCAGCTGGGCCTGATAGCGCAGCGGAAAGGTCGCTGGGAGGCAGCTGCCAGGCTGTTTCGGGAAGTTGTGGAGCTGGCGCCGGAAAGGCGAGACGCACTCCTACAGCTGGGGATAAGCCTTAGCAAAGCGGATCGGGATGAGGACGCAGTAGGCGTACTGGAAGAGCTAGTTTCCATCGACCCAGACAACGGCGACGGTTGGTTTAGGTTGGG
The DNA here is from genome assembly GCA_964388535.1 of uncultured bacterium. Taxonomy (GTDB): domain Bacteria; phylum Eisenbacteria; class RBG-16-71-46; order CAIMUX01; family WJJG01; genus CAYMBA01. The sequence goes on from CAYMBA010000010.1 coordinate 1,265, forward strand.
CCTTGCTTGCGACAAGCTCGGCCACTTCGACAGAGCCAGGGAGGCCTACCAGCGGGCGGATAGGCTCGGTGTGCGGGGTGAACGGGGGTGAGACCACCGAGCCGTATTGTCAAGTGGCTCCCCGGAGCAAGCCGGATCGCCCGCGCGGGTGGAGTGAGGCGCTTCCGCGTGTGCGTTCCCTTGTTCCTCTCCGTGATGGTCGTTCTCTCCGTTGGGGTCTGCCACGGGACTCCCAGTGCGCCTGAGAGCCCAGGACCCGATCCAACCCATGAAGGAACATCGGGTGCAGAGCAGCCGGGTGACGGTGCGTTCGGGCCCTCGCCTGAGGTCGCTGTTTTGCTCGGCATTCTCCAGGGCTTGACGGAGTTCCTGCCTGTTTCGAGCTCGGGCCATCTCGTCCTGGCCCAGTCGATCCTTGGGGTTCCGGAACCAGGGATCACTCTGGAAGTCGTTGTCCATGCCGGCACACTCTTGGCCGTTCTCCTCTGGTTCAGGCGCCGTGTTTGGATGCTCATCGAAGGGATTGCTGCGCTTCTTCGATCGCCGCACATGGCCTGGCAGTCGGACGCCCGCGCAAGAGAGGTCGTGTTTGTGGGGCTAGCAACCGTCCCCGTGGCACTGGCCGGTGCGTTGCTTCGATCTTCGATCGAGCGGGTTTTCGAGAACACCGCCACGGCTTCAGTGTGCCTGCTTGCAACCGGGGGCTTTCTCCTCGCCAGCGCCTGGTTGAGGAAGCGCAGGGCCTTCGGGCTGCGCAGTGCCGTATGGATGGGACTTGCGCAGGTTGTGAGCCTGCTGCCGGGCGTATCGCGCTCTGGCTCCACAATAGTGGCGGGCATGGCATCGGGCGCGCCCCCGGCGGATGTCGTGCGATTCTCATTCCTCATGTCTATTCCAGCAGTGGCCGGTGCGGTGGCCCTTGAGGCGCCTGCGTTGGCACATGCCTTCTCCGGGTCGGTTTCCTCGGCCTTCTGGTTGGCCCTTGCCTCGGCGGTTGGCTCCGGGTTGCTTGCCATAGGAGTGCTTCTACGGGTCATCGAGAGGGGGAGGCTGTGGATGTTCGGTCCCTATTGCATTCTAGTCGGCCTGCTGGGTCTGCTCTTGGGCTGAGGAAAGCACCCGCCGCTTGCCCCGGGGATACCCTCTAGGCTGCAGTGGCCTTGCGCGGCTCTCTCAACGGCTGGAGTGAGAAAGGCCCGCGCCAGGGCTCGCCTCCCGTCGTAAGGAATGCTACGTGCGGGTTGCCGTGCTCTGGTTCCTCAGCCTCCAGGGGTGTTGTCGGCACGGCAAGCTCGATTCCCCGCGACTGCAGCGAGAGCACTACAGCCCTTGCCACGTGTTCTGGCCTTATCATCTTGCGGCAACTGAGGTGGGGACAAGCATCGGCCGATGTGCAAGGAGCACATTGCAGCTCCGCGAGCAGCACTATGTGGTTCGGACCATAGGGTCCGGTTTCATAGGGGTGTGCAGATCCCCAGAAAGCCGCAACCACGGGTGTTCCGACCGCCGCAGCGACATGCATGGGACCCGTATCGGGTGTGACGAGTACGTCACACTCCGCCAGCCAAGCCTTCAGGTGCTCCCAGGGGGTCTTGCCTTCAAGGCGCAGGACGCGATGAGGCGAGGAGAGGCCGCGCAGTAGGATGTCGCCGGTGCGCCGCTCGAGCGAGGAACCAAAGATCACGATCCGCACGCGTGGGTCTTCCAGGAGCAAGGTGGCCAGCTCCAGATAGTACTCGCTTGGCCACACCCGAGGAGCACGGGAGGCGCCGGCCTGCAGCCCGATCAGAACGGTTTCCGAACCGTTGGGCCGGGCTTGGGCTGCGATCGACTCGCGGAGGTTTTCATCTACCGGGAGGTGGAGTCTGTCCCCAGCGATTTCTATGCCTGCCACCTCGAAGCTGAGGTCGACAAGGTTTGTCCTGATCCCCTTCCGGTCTTGGACCAGTTGCTCCCTGAAAGCACGGGTTGCTGGATCGAGGACTATGGCGTCCTGCCTGCGGTCGTAGTGGGGGCCGCTTGTGCGCTCAGCGCCTATGAGGCCTGCGAGAACCGTCTCCAAGGCTGTGGCCTGTCTGTTTATGACCCAAGAGAAGTGGAGGGAAGTGAGATCTCCGATGAGAGGCCTAAGGTCCTCGATTTGCTTGAGCAGCCCCTTGCGGCCTTTTCCACGCTTGCGGATGAGAGATGCCTTCGGTATCGCATGAGTCCTGTCGACCCAGGGGTGGTTGTTCAACACGTGAGAAAACTCTTCGGCCAACAGGACGTGGATCTCTGCATCCGGATGGGTGCGCCTGAGAGCACCCAGCAGCGGTGTGATCTGAACGATGTCCCCGAGCCTGTGGCTCCTTATTAGAAGGATTCTTTCCACGGTACCGCCCTCTATCCCCCCTGCGTCGGTCCACCTCAGTCGGCATACCGACTCGAGGGTCAGCGTTGGTGTACTGAAAAGGTAGCCAGGTGGGCCACACTCTCTGATTCGGCACCCGAGACGGGGATCTTCCGGTCTTCCATCCGCCGTTCCCGTCGGCCACGGCAACTGATGTGTTGCCCTTTGCCCGCTGTGACGGATGTGCAGGGGAAATTGGACCTATCTGATGCTCAACCCGAGATGCGGAGGGATGCCCATCAAGTTGGGCATTGGGGAGGGCGGTCGATGTGGTTCCGGGTAGAGGTGCATCCGGAGGGAGGCCTTCAAGCCGCCTCACCCGGCTGCTACCTGTGATCATCCCCCGTCTCCGGCTCCCAATGGTGGGAAGGAGTCGGCGGAGGTTTCGTGCCACTCGGGGCCGTGCGGCGAGTCGATCCGTCGGGCTAGCGCCTCAGCCACCAGAAGATATCGATGATTATCAGCCTGAACAGTGCAGCCATCTTGCCACCTCCTGCGAGATTCCGACCGCCCTCACCCCTCAGCCCGGCCTCCGTTTCCCAAGGTTGGTCTCTCGAGGCTGTCTCTTCCACCTAGCTTTTCGGCATGAGGCATGCCACGGTTTAGTGCTTTTGGGAATTCACAAATCTACGTAGCGGCTTCCGGTCTCCAAGGGATGCCGCAGGGACGTTGGTGCCAGGCCGCGCTGGGCGGATCTTGGGATTCCACAAAGGTCTTGCTACGGGCGTTGACTGGTGGCGCTGGGATGGCCATCGCGGTGGAACTCGGGACTTGGTCCGGCGTGCCCTGCTTCCGTGGGGTAATGCAGTGGCTGTTTGCTGGCCGTGGGTGGTTGAGGCTTTTCCATCATGCCCTAGAGGGCGCGTAGGACAAGGAGGGTTGTATCGTCGTCGAGAGGCGTACGAGAGAATCCTTCTACTGCTTCCATGATGTTGCGAAGTATTCCCTGAGCGCTCTGCTTTCCATTCTGCTCGAGCAGCGCCATGAGCCTTTCTAAGCCGAATTCGTCTTCGCCTCGCTTCCTTTCGGTTACGCCGTCGCTATAGATAACGAGAGTGTCTCCAGGCTCCATGCGAACGCTACCGGCTTCGTAGGAGACCCGTGGGAAGATGCCGAGCGCCATCCCCCCGGCGGCGAGTTCGTCGATGGAGCCGTGGGAACGCATCAGTAGGGCCGGCGGGTGCCCGGCGTTGCAGTACGCCAGATCCCGCGTCTGCGGGTCAACGATCCCGGCCCAAAGTGTGATGAAACGTTCCGGGTTGCCGAGTCTACAGAGTTCTTCATTCACCCTGGCCATCAGGCGCGCCGGATCACCGGGGGACTCGGCTTCCCGCTTCAGGATGGTTCTCAAGATCGCCATCAGTATCGCGCCGGAGACGCCTTTGCCGGAAGCATCGCCCACAGCTACGATCAGCTCGCCCGATCGGCTGAGAAAGGCGTCGTAGTAATCACCGCCCACGCCCCTGCAGGCGCGAGACAGTGCGGCTAGTTCCAGTGTCTCGACGCGCGGAAGCGAACTCGGAAGCAGACACCTCTGGAGATCCTGGGCTATTGCGATGTCTCTGGCCAGAGCCCTTTGCGTGTCAGCAGCTCTTGCGAGAGCGTCCTTCTCGAAAGCCACTCCCGCCTCGGCCGCCAGGGCCGAAGCCACCTTGAGATCTTCCGATGAGAAGCTTCCTCCTAGGGCAGGCTGGCCGGCTACTATGATTCCCGTGGTCCTCCGGCCAGAGCGCAGCGGTATCACTGCGCCGGCTTCAAAGATGCCAAGCACCTTCTGGTCCGTTTGAGCAAGGTAGCCGTAGGGAAGATCCGATTCGAGGTCCCCGATGTCGACGGCCCGTTCCAAGGAGCCCATCAAGTGCCGGCTGAGCGGGCCACTGAGTTTGAAGCGCCTTGCGGCTGCGGCCGGGAGCCCGTGGATGTAGGTCGCTTCCAAACTTCCCTCTGGCGTCGGCTCGAAGAGGCCGAGCCTCTCGGCGCCCATCGCCTCTCCTATGAACTCCACTGCCGCTTCGACAAGCTGAGAGCGGTCCACAGCGTTTTCTGCTGTTGAAAGGAAGTCGATGAGGAGGCTGCTTTCGTCGCGCTTTCTAGCGCCGAGCAGCCTGTCAATCAGGCGGCGCACCTCTCCCCTTACCGGGAACAGAAGCAGTGCCACGACCATCATGCTGACGAACGAGGTCCACAGGGGAGAGACGTTTGGAAGCGGCCGCAAGATCTCCTCGACCAGAAGATGCGCTACGACGTAGCCGAGGAGCAGAAGTCCTACCCACGCGCTCATGGCCACTCCCCGTCGTGCTATCAGCGTCACATCGAAAGCCCCATGGCGCACGATCGCGTAGCCGAAGCTCAGCGGGACGAGGAGGATCGCCAGTACGCTCAGCCTTTCGATTGCCGTTTCGACGGGATGGGTAGCGACGGGGTGCAGAATGCGCAGGATTAGCACAGCAAGGACGGGCAATATGCCAAGGAGCGTTCCCCAGAAAACCACTCGCACTTTCCGGCGGGAGGCTTCTGTGGCAGCGTGCCTATACGAGCGGGCGAAAAGGGCCATGGCCAAAGGCACAGCCAGCACCCAAAGGCCGGTGGTGCCTGCGGACGATGCCCAGCGGAGGGTTCTGCCCCAAGGCGTTTCCGTGCCACCGGGCAAGAGCCTCGGCAGGGTGGAAGCTGCCAGGAGAAGAAGGGAAGGCAAATACAGCAGTGCCAGGGGCCACCACGAGGCCCGGGCAAGTGGGTGTCTTACTGGGAATAGAAGGAATAGATGCACCAGAAGCGGGGGGATGGCAAGGCTGCACGCCTCGATGAGCACCGTGCTGGGGGCCACCAGCCACGAGTCGGATGGCACGTAAGGCGGGTGGACCAGGTAGCCCATCGCATAGGTCAATGCGGCGAAGATAAAGGTGAGCGTGCCCGGCTTGCGAGAGAACACAGCAAGCCCGATCAGAATGGTCAGGATACCCACCGCGGCAAGTGCGACGCGCCAAAGGATCTCGAGGCGGTCCGGGGCTTCGGGGACCAGGATGATAGGCTTCGCTTGGCCGCGGCGGTCCACCAGGATGACCACTGGCTTTCCCGGTTCGAGGGCAGAAAGCAGGCGGGAAGCCGTTTCGTAGGAGCTCACACTGATACCGCCTACAGCCACGATCCTATCACCCGGCTGCAGACCGGCGGCCTCGGCGGCCCCGCCCGGGTCTATGGAGACCACTATGCCATCGCGGATGCACCAGGACTGGTGCGGTTTCTGTGGTGCCCGCTCGGCTTCGAGTATCTGACCCGAAAGGGTCAATACGGCGAGCAGGCCCATCGCGAGGCGCTCGGGCCTTCTCGTGCCGAATCCGGCCACGGGCCTCACCCCCGGTGCCCAGAGACTCCCTGCCATCCCGACGCTAGGCCAGTGGTCTCAGCCGGTCAAGAACTTGCCGTCGCGGAAACCCCTTTGCCAGAGACCGCGTCCCGCACTTGAGAGAGCGGGGGTGCAGTCGGTCTGGCCCAGCTGCTTTGCTTTCTCTAACCCCTTGCCATGGGAGCGGATGCCAGCGTGGCTTCCCGACTGGCCCAGCCTATGCCAGGGCGGTCGCGGTGCTTCGGGTGTGGAACGCTCTTTGCACCAGCAACCCTGCGAACACAGGAGGTGTCCGTGGCGGCAGGGCGCGATTGCCTGCTCTCTCGAGGCCCGGGCCGCCTACCCATCTGGATGAGAAAAGGAGCGGGGGGTGCATGATAGCGGGCATCCGCAGAAGCGCCTCGGCGATGAGGCCGGTTCTGACTGCGCACGATGTGATCGCGAATAATCTCGCCAACGTCGGAACCATTGGTTTCCGGGCTGACCGCTTGGCCTTCCACCTTGCGCCTCGTCAGGGCGGGCCTACGGGCCCGGATCTCGTCGTTGCCCTGGACTCGCGAACCGGCGCATACCAGACGACGGGGGAGGCGCTTGATCTTGCAATCTCGGGCGAGGGCTATTTCGTCGTCGAGACCCCGGAGGGGGAACGCTACCTCCGCAGCGGGCATTTCGTCGTAGCCTCCGACGGGACAGTCGCAACCCCCCAGGGGCACCGCCTAATGGGAGATGGGGGGCCCATTAGTGTCCCGAGCGGGGTCGTTCCCACAATCGATGCGGACGGCACCGTAAGGGACGGTAGCAAGACTTTCGGAAGGTTGAGGGTGGTTTCGTTCCCTGCTGGCTCGGGGCTCCTACACGCCGGCTCTGGCCTTCTTGCCTCCAGCAGTGAGCCTGTGGCTGCAGAGGGCGCGCGCGTGCTCCAGGGCGTTCTCGAGGAAGCGAACATACAGCCGGTTCAGGCCCTCGTTGAGATGATCCAGCTGATGCGCCACTTCGAGATGAACCAGAAGGCGCTCCAGGTGCAGGACGAGACCCTTGGAAAGCTCATCAACTGGCTCGAGGCCTGAGCGGCCGGGGTCTGCGGAAGGAGGGATCTTCCATGCTTCGGGCACTGCGAACAGCGGCTTCGGGTATGACAGCCCAGCAGCTGCACATAGACATAATCGCGCACAACCTCGCTAACGTGAACACTACGGGCTTCAAGAAGGCCCGGGCGGACTTTGCTGATCTGCTTTATCAGACGCTCAAGCCCGCAGGACCGGGCGAGGGAGAAACACAGGTTCCGGCTGGTTTGCAGGTCGGGCACGGCACGAAGCTCGTGGCTGCTGCCAAGATCTTCTCTCAGGGTGACACCGAACCGACGGGCAACCCACTGGACCTTGAGATTCAAGGCGATGGTCTCTTTCAAGTGCTCATGCCTGATGGAACCACAGCTTATACGCGAGACGGGAGCTTCAAGATCGATGGCGAGGGGAGGATCGTCACACCGAGGGGATTCGTCCTTCAGCCCGAGATAACGATTCCCGAGGACACAGAGGCGATCTACGTCAACGCCGACGGCAAGGTGTGGGTCAGGACGGCCGGAACGGAGACCCCGACGGAGCTCGGCCAGATCATGCTTGCGCGCTTTGTCAATGAAAGCGGACTGGAGTCAATGGGCGGTAACTTGCTCAGGGTGAGCCCTGCTACGGGGGACCCGATAGTGGGGGCTCCGGGCGAGCTGGGCTTAGGCACCTTGAGACAAGGGGCACTGGAGCGGTCGAATGTGAATGTCGTTGAGGAGATGATCAACATGATAGTTGCACAGCGATCCTTCGAGATCGCCTCGAAAGCGGTCAGGACGGCGGAGGATCTCCTGGCGCTTATCAACAACCTGAAGAGGTAGCCGGAGGCACGGGCCAATGAAGTCCGAGGGGCCTGAAGCCAGGTTGCACAGAGGCCGCATGCGCAGGTGGCCCGCGAGTCAAAGGGCCGTGGGGGCGCTGCTTTTGTGCCTGGTGCCGTGGTTCGTTCAGGTGGCCGTTTCAAGCGACGCCTCCAGTCAGAGGAGCGGCACAGGGGCCGAGAGGTTCGTTGTGGTATGCAGTCGGGGCGACTTGGACGATGCGCTCCGGGCGCTCCTGGAGGCCCACTTTCCAGGGAGGCAAACGCACTTCGAGGTCGCCCGAGCGCACCCATTCGATGGAGCACTCTACAGGCTCGTGCCACCTGCGAGCATTGGTGGTGGGCGTAACTGGTTCAGGTTGGAGCGGGAAGGGAAGCACCCTGCTTCCTATCTGCTCCCGGTCGATGTCTTCTGGCAGGACACTGTCTGGGTGGCCGCCCGTCCCCTGCCGGCGGGCACCGTGTTGAAGCCCTCCGACGTCTTGCGCGCTTTCGCCCGTCACACTTTCGGGGAAACCGATTTCGTCTTCCAGGAAGGGCCAGTTGGGATGCGGCTCAAGCAAGGTGTGGGTGAGGGTCAAGTCCTGGCCCTGTCTTTGCTGGAGCCACCGCCGGTCATCGAGAGGGGAGCCATTGTCAGGCTTTTCTACGCCTCCGGCTCGCTGCTCGTGTCCACAAGGGCAGAGGCACTGGAGGAAGGCCGAGTGGGGGAGACGATACGCGTGCGACCCCTGGACTCGAGGAGGGCATGCAGGGGCATCGTACGAGGTCCGGGAGACGTGGAGGTGCTGGTGCCATGAGGAACTTCTTGCCGTTTGAGGCTGCCTTGCTGGTCTTTCTCTGCTGCGCATCAGTGCAGCAAGCCTCGGCCGTCTCGCTTTGGCGGGATGACACAGGCAGGCTGTTTGCCGACAGAAAGGCGCTACGCGTCGGTGACATCGTCACTGTGCTCGTAGTGGAGGACGCGAAGGCCAGTAACCAATCCCAGATGAAGCTGACAAAGGATGCCAAGTCAGATGTCTCGGGACAGGGCTCCGGTTTCCTGGACTTCATACCCCTTTTCGGTGCGAAACTGGGTCTGAAGAAGGAGCACCAAGGCAAGGGGCAAACGACGCTGAGTGGGAAGATGACCGCCCGCGTCGCTGCGCAGGTTGTCGAGGTGCGGCCGAACGGCAATCTCGTGATTGAAGGCAGCCGCACGGTCAAGATCAACGACGATGAGGATCGTATTGCCGTTCGAGGCGTCGTGCGGCCAGAGGACATTGCATCGGACAACACGGTCCTCTCCACGTACCTCTCAGAGGCCCAGATCAGCTACACGGGGTCCGGACCGGGCAAGCACGCGGCTCGGGAGGGAATAATCGCGAGGATACTCAACTTTCTGTTCTGATCTGTCCTTAAAGGCTTTGGCCACCTTCTTGGATGGTCGGGGTACGGATATGCCGGAGGGCATTGTGAAAGCAGTCCTGAGATGTGGTGCCCAACGCGCGCTGGCGGTTCTCATACCGGCCCTGTTGCTCGCCGGCGCTTTGGCAGCAGCATCCGCCGTTGTCGGCTCGCGCGTCAAGGACCTGGCCAGGGTCAAAGGCGCTCGTGAGAACCAACTTGTGGGCTATGGGCTGGTAGTCGGGCTCACTGGGACGGGGGATAAGAGCGGCACCGGGTTCACGCTGAAGTCCATGAGCAGCATGCTTGAGGCCATGGGCATCACGATAAAGCCCGGTGAGATAAACGTGAAGAACGTAGCGGCCGTCCTTGTCACAGCCACACTGCCACCTTTCGCGAGGGAGGGGTCTCGGATCGATGTGACTGTCTCGTCTTTGGGTGATGCAAAAAGCCTCAAAGGGGGCATCCTGGTGCAGACTCCATTGCGAGGTGCCGACGGGCGAGTATATGCCGTGGCCCAGGGCCCACTAGTGCTGGGTGGATTTGGTGCCGAAGCCCCCGGTGGAACTGCAGCGACCACGAACCACCTGACGGTCGCCCGGATACCCGGGGGAGCGATAGTCGAGCGCGAGGTGCCCTGCGATTTCATCGAACACGGTTCCTTTCAGATTGTACTCAACCAGCCTGACTTCACCACCGCGAGCCGCCTGGCTGATGCGATCCGCCGCACCTGGCCCAGCGCCGGGGCCGAGATCGTGGATGCTGGTACGATTCGGGTGACCAGCCCCGATACGAGTTCCCAGGGCGCGTTGCAGTTCCTAGCCGCGGTGGAGAACCTCTCCGTCGTTCCTGCCGACCGCGCACGCGTGGTGATAAACGAGCGCACGGGTACGATCGTGGCCGGTGGGGAGGTCGTGATCCACCCGGTTGCGATTGCACACGGCAACTTGAACATCAAGGTGAGCAGTTCGCCGATGGTTTCACAGCCAGGTCCCTTCTCAGGAGGAGAAACGGTTCTGTACAATCGGGCAGAGCTGAGTGTTAGTTCCGAGGGCGGCAAGTTCACAGTCATGGAGGCCGGCACTACGCTCAATGAAATAGCCAACGCTCTCAACGCCATGGGCGTGAGCGCAAGGGATATGATCGCCATATTCCAGGCGATCAAGGAGGCGGGAGCCCTGCAGGCCGAACTGGTGGTGCTATGACCTTGCGCCGGCGCACCGGCAGAGGAAGGCTGGGCGTACGGCGGCGGGGTTCAGGGAAGGACCCCAGTGATACCGGCGGGCTTTCGTACCCGGGGGATCCCGGGTGGCCGGGATCCCCCGACCTGCGGCTCGGTCTAGGACGGAAGTAGGAAGATGGATCCGATCCGTAGCAGCCGAGACCCGATTGAGCGGGGCGGGGTGCAGGCCTACTTCGAGGTCCCAGAAGGACTGGGGCTGCCAAGGAAGATGGGGCCAAAGGAAGCTGCGGATGCCTTTGAGTCGGTCCTAATAGGGCATCTGCTCAAGCCGCTCGAGGATAGCCTCAGGGAGTCGGGTCTCTTTCCCTCCGGTGCCGCAGGGGAGACGTATGCCTACTTCTGGAAGCGGCACCTTGCTGATCAAATTGCACGATGGCTCGACTTGCTCCCCGGCTGGGCGAAGGAGGCATACCGAGGCGCGGGAGCAGCACAACGGAGATCCCCGCTGGCTCCTTCTGCTCCGCTGAACGGGCCCGGGAGCGGGACCACGGCGGAAGCAGGTCCTGCATCCCTAGTCGGGGGGACGTTGAGCGCCTCCGCCGGCGAGGATAAGGACCGCCTGGCGATAGATCGAAGCAGGCCACTTCCTTCAGGGCTGCGCCGGCTACTATCAAGGCTTTCGGTCTTCGAGCCAGCCTTAGCCGATGCCGCCCGAAGCAACGGGCTCGAGCCCAATCTGCTCAGGGCGGTTGTCATACAGGAGTCAGGCGCCCGGCCCGACGCTCGCTCCCCCAAGGGTGCTCTAGGCCTTATGCAGCTGCTGCCGAGCACAGCGGCATCGCTTGGGGTCTCCAACCCCCTGGATCCCCAGCAGAACCTTGCAGGCGGTGCGCGCTATCTGGCTTCCCTCCTTTCCCGCTTCGGCGATCTGCGCCTGGCGCTCGCTGCCTACAATGCAGGGCCATCGGCGGTTGAGCGCTACGGAGGGATTCCCCCCTTTGGCGAGACCCGCCGCTACGTTGAGGGTGTCTTGAGCCTGAAAGGCTTACTCGATTCTCTCATCCGCTGAGCCGGCCTTTACGACTTGCTCCTCCGTTTTCCTCACACTTCAGATGGCCCACCGGCGTGTCGATCAACATTCACGAAGGAATCCCATTGGGTGGTCGCATCCGCTTCGCACACGGAGGGTGCAGTGGAAAGACAAGACTCTTCGTATCCCCATCTCATCGGACTCTTCGAGGCCGAATGCCGGCTCTATGAGGACCTCGAGTCGGTGACGCTCAGGTTGAGGAAGGCAGTCATCCAGGGGCAGGCGCGTGAACTGAACGACGCCATCCGCGATGCGCAGCGGCTCCTCATCGAAATAGCCAAGAGAGACTCTGAGTGCGCTGAGGCAGTCCGCGCTGAAGGAATGATCCCCCCGGAGGCGCGGTTCTCGGTGAAGGCCGTGCTCGAAAGTCCCGCGCTAGGCCAGAGAGATTCTCTGCGCAGCGTCCTGGAGCGCCTGAGCCGGATCGCGGCAAGGACCGCGGCACAGATGAGGCACAACACGACGCTCATTGCGAAGGTCTCGGAATGGAACGAGAAGCAGATGAGAATGGTCCTCGACGCTCTGGCCGAGCCGGCAGGCTACGACAAGGGGGCCAGGGCGGAGAAGTCCGCGCCGCGCCTACTCGATACCAAGGGGTAGGGCGCGGGTGAGTTGCCCTGCGCAAGGAGGCGCGGGAGGAAGGCATGCCAGGACTCACACATACCCTCGAGATTGCCCGCAGGGCGATGCTAGCCCACCAGTCTGTACTTGGTGTCATAAGCCACAATGTCGCCAACGCAAACTCACCTGGCTATACGCGCCAGGCCGCCAGGCTCGAGCCGGATCGCCCGATGCTCTGGGGCACGCACAACTGGGGAAACGGCGTCATAGTGGATGCCATCGAGAGGAAGAGGGACATCTTCTTGGACAAGGAGATCCGTGGCGAGATCTCCAACCTGGGGCATTGGGAGACAAAGACGAAGGTCTTAGACCGCATCGAGGAAATATTCAACGAGCCCTCAGACACCGGCCTTTCTGCTGCGCTGGATGCGTTCTGGACTGCCTGGAGTGAGCTGTCGAGCAACCCAGAAGATCGGGCATTGAGGGTCGCCCTGCGCGAGCGCGCAAGGACCCTGACCGAGCGCTTCCGGGGTGTCGTTGTTTCTCTCCGCGAACTGGGCGAAGACGCAGACGCAGACATGGAGGTACGCGTGGGTGAGTTTAACAGCTACCTGCGTGTTCTGGCGGAACTCAACGTCAAGATACCCGAGGCACAGCTGCGCGGGCACAACGCGAATGATCTTAGAGACCAACGGGACCTGCTGCTGGACAAGATGAGCCAGCTGGCAAGGATCACCTACAGCGAGGATGAGGACGGAGTCCTGAAGGTTCGGCTCGGCGGCATTGTGATCCTAGATCGCAACGTTGTCCGCGAGTTGGAGGTCGTCTCTGAGCGTGCAGAAGGTGGAAGCTGGCGTAAGACGGTACGGCTTCCAGATGGGTTCACCACCAACATAGAAGATGGAGCCATTGGTGCCATCCTGGACCTGAGGCACCAGACCATTCCAGAGCTCGAGCAGGAGATATCGGTGCTAGCTCGTGACCTTGCGCAGCACGTAAACCAGATCCACCGCAAGGGGCCATCCGGTGTGGACTTCTTCCAGGGCGAGAGTGCGTGGGACATATCGGTTTCACCCAAGATAGAAGCCGATCCTATGGCCATCAATGTTTCCACCTCGGGTCTCAGCGGAGACAACGACATTGCGCTCGCCATCGCAGGTTTGCGCGATGAACGAATCATCGACGGGGGCACACTCACTCCGACCGAGTACTGGAACGGGTTTATCGCACGCCTGGGGACCATCAACCAGGAGGCACGTTTCCAAGAAGAGACGGCTATGAGTCTCAAAGAGGCGCTCGAGTTCAGGCGTCAGTCGGCCATGGGGGTCTCGCTCGACGAGGAGATGGCTGAGATGGTACGCACACAGCATGCCTTTGTGGCTGCTGCGCGCCTTTTCGCGATGGCCCACGACATGATCCAGGTGCTGTTCGAGATCTAGTGAGCGCCAGGAGGTGATACACCATGAGGGTTGCCACGACCATGCTACATCATTCTGTCGTCCAGGACTTACAAAACACGTCCTGGAGGATGCTGAAGCTCCAGGCACAGATAGCTTCCGGTCGCTTGCTGCTCGTGCCAAGCGACAACCCCTTGGGCGCAGAGAGGGCCCTACGGGCCCGCTCCGACCTGAGGGCCACCGAGCAGTGGGCTCGCAACCTCGAGCAGGCCAGGCGCTTCGTCACCGCAAGCGAGACTGCGGTGGCTCACATATCGGACTTGATGGCCGAGTTTCGCGTGCTCGCCACGAAGGCTGCCGACGAGGGCTATGGGTCCGAGGAGATGAAGGCCCTGGCAGAGGAGATCGACGGGCTCTTGGAAGATGCTCTGGCCAGCGCCAACGCGCACCTTGGAGGCGTGAGGCTTTTCGCGGGGCTGGCGACAAACGACGATCCGTTCGCCGCGGTCAGGGACGAGGACGGCCGAATCGTACGCGTGGAAGTAGCCCGGGACGGAACCGAGCTGGCCATGCGCAGGCAGGTGGACGAGAACGTTGTACTCACGATCAACGTGACTGGGTCCGATCTGTTCGGTGAGAGCCTGGAGTTCTTTGAGCATCTGATCGCGGTACGCGATGCGGCGGACAGCGGCGACCACGAAGCGGTCAGGTCGATGCTCGAGGATCTGGACGAGGACTCCGAAAGGATTGCAGCCGCGCACTCGCTCATCGGGGTTTTGATGACGAGGATCGAGGGAATGCGCGACTGGCTCGAGACACAGAAGATCGAGCTCGAGGCGACGCGCTCTGGGGAGGAGGACTTGGATGTGGCAAGGGCCCTGGTCGACTACAGCGAAGAGCAAGCGATGCTGGAGGCAGCACTTGCTACCACGACCAGGCTTCTGGATCTGACCCTTGTCAAGTTCCTCGGATAGGGGGAGCGATGAAGGTAGAGACGAGGGAATGGGGGACCATCGAAGTTCCGGACGAAGCGATTGTTCATCTACCGGAAGGACTATTGGGCTTCGAGGACCTGCATCGCTTCGTGTTCATTGACGTTGAAGAGTTCAGGCCCTTCATGTGGTTCTTGTCTGTCGATGACCCCGAGGTCGGCTTCGCGGTGGCGGATCCATACTATTTCCACGCTGGACCGTATGACGTCAACCTGACCGAAGCCGACGAGAACACCCTCGACCTCGAGGAAGGCGACACAATTGCGATCTTCGTAATCGTGACGATCGCGGACGGGGGCAGCCAGATTACAGCCAATCTGAAGGGCCCGATGGTGTTGAACACTAGAAACAGGCTGGCAAAGCAGGTCGTGGTGTACGGTTCTTCGTTCAGCGTCAGACAGCCGATGCTGAGCAGGCGGGTCGTACCCATTCACGCTGCGATAGCTCAAGGCCCGGGGAGGCCATAGGCGGCTCCAGGCGAGGGGGGGCATTCGCCAGATGCTAATCCTGACAAGGAAGTTGGGCGAGAACATCCGGATCGGCGACAAGATAAAGATAACCATCCTGGATGTCAAAGGGGGGCAAGTGAAGCTTGGCATCGATGCTCCTCCCCACATAGCCGTGCACCGTGAGGAGATCTACGAGAAAATCAAGGAAGAGAACAAGAGAGCGAGCGGGGTCACCCCTAGGACGTTGAGGGAAGTAGCTGATCTGTTGAAGGCGGCCAAGCGTAGGAAGAAGGGCGATCAGGGGTGAGGCGGGCGATCACGATGAGGGCTAAAGGCGCCATAAGCAGATGCCGAAACAGGAATCTGGATGCGGTGGAAGGGCGTGGGTTTGGGTTTGCATAGAGTGATCCAGCGGATAGGCGCCGCACGCAGGTCATGGGTACGGAAACCCGGTCGCCGGAGCACCGTGGGTGAGTCCCAGGCGGCCCAGGCAGGGAGATTGACGCGATGGCAAACATTGATCTGAGTCGCATTCGGGCCAACATTCAGGGCCTGAACATCCTCGCGAACCTTCGCGACGTCAACAATCACCTGGCCACCCATCAGTTGAGGCTGGGTACCGGCAAGAGGATCAATAGTGCCGGCGACGACCCGGCAGGGCTCGCCATCTCCACGAAGCTGCGGGCCCGCTACCGGGTGCTGAACGCCCTCTACGACAATGTCGGCCAGGCGAAGAACATGCTCTCCGTTGCCGAGGGTGGTCTGCTAAACATCAATGAGATTCTCGTTACGATGAACGAGAAGATCATGATGGCGGCCACCGACTCCATTGGGACGGCCGAACGCCAGGCCATCTCCCAGCAGCTCGTCCAGATGGTGAGCGAGATCGACGACATCGCCAGCCAGACGGAGTTCAACGGTGTGCGTCTGCTCGGAACCACGCAGACTTTCCATTTCCAGACGGCACCGACTGAGTCGACGATCTGGGAGACCCAGGACTACTCGGCCGAAAGCCTGGGGATGGTGAATCTGAAGGCCCTCCAGCCGACCGACACGATCGACAGCACCAACTATCAGACTTACTACTCCGAGGTGGAGAACGCGATCAACGCGGTCAACACGGGCCTCGCCGTCATCGGGTCATTGACCAACCGTTTCACGGCGAAAGAGGACATGATCTCCGTGGCCCGCACGAACACGGAGGCCGCTTTTAGCAGGATCTACAATGCCGACATGGCGCTGGAGCAGTTGGAGACCACCAAGTATCAGATCCTGCAGCAGACCTCTATCGCGATGCTGGCCCAGGCGAACATGAATTCCCAGTCGATACTGGGTCTGTTCCAGTAGTGGGGCGAAGCGCAAGCTGCATCCGGTAGAACCTGAAGCGGCGCTCCATGAGGATCTCGGCCGGCGTTTCCTGGAGGGGAGCGCCGGCCACCCGTGCAGGAAGCAGGGATATGCGTCAGCGCTCCATGGAAGCCTACAGGCGCCAGCAGATCGAGGGACTTTCCCCCGAGGAGCTGGTGCTTGTTGCATATGAGCAGGGTGTGCTCGCCTGTAAGAGGAAAGACAGGCGGCGTGCGATCAGGGTCCTCGAGGAGCTGATTGCGGCCCTGGATTTCGAGTACGAGCAGATAGCTGGACGGCTACTCACCCTCTACGACTGGGCACTGAGGCAGGTCAGAGAGGGAAACTTTGACGAGGCCCGACGCATCCTGGAAGGGCTACGCGGAACATGGGCCGAGGCCCTGCGAAGGCGTAAGGGGGAAGAGCGGGCCGCGCCGGGGCGCAGTGACCAGGCTCGTAGGTCGGCGTAGGTTTCTGGGAGGCTTGGAGGAATCTCGTAGTGGCTCTCTATGGCATTGGGGGCATAGGCACTACGATGCAGACCAGCGTCTCTGGTCTTGTTGAGCAGTACATGTCCTTGGAGCGTGTGCCGCTCGAGAAGATGCAGAACGAGCGCTCCGAGTTGAACAGACTCGTAGCTTCTTGCACGGATCTGAACACACAATTGCGGCAGCTCAAGGAAGCCATAGACGACTTCAGATGGCCGGGTTCGCTCACCCCGATTAACCAGTTCACGGCTTCTTCGGCTGATGAGTCTTCCCTGCTGGTTACAGCCGGCGGTTCGGCTTCGGAGGGCTTGCACACGGTCTCCGTGCTCGAGCTGGCGCGCGCCCACAGCATAGCCTCAGCGGCATTTGCGGGAGATGAGACAGCTGGTCTTTCCGGTACGCACCGGTTCGCCATCGAGCAGGATGGGGAGAAATACGAATTGTCCGTTTGCATAGAGGAGGGGGCTACCTGGGAGGAAGTCCTCGCTGAGGTTGCCGATGCTATCGAGGCCAGTGGAGCGAGCATCAGTGCCTCAGTCGCAACGACCGACGCCACCTCCGGCGAGAAGCGCTTGCTTCTTACAAGCAAACAGACTGGGACGCGCTATCTGATATCTGCCATCGAAGACATCGAAGGTGATCTTGCCTCTGTGCTCGGCATCGCGGGCAAGTCGAGCGGAAAGGCCTATTCTGCGAACACGGTTCAGGAAGCTGCTGACGCTCGCTTTGCGGTCGACGGCCTGGAGTTTGTTTCCTCCGGTAACGAGGTTCGGGATGCCATCTCTGGTGTGACATTGAGGCTCCTTGCCGTAACCGATGGCGACGTCACTGTGACCGTTGAACGGGATGTCGAGGCGATCCGGAAAGCGATCGATGAGTTCATTTCGGCGTACAACGCTTTGATCGACAAGATAGCCTATATGACACGACCGGCAGACGCCACGGGAGAGGGGAGGGGTGATTTCACGGGCAACGTTGCTTTCTCAGGGCTGAAGCGCGAACTGAGAAATGTGACTACAAGCCCAGTCGGCTCGGTGGCCCAGGAGGGAGCTCTCAACCAGCTAGCCGAGATAGGCATAACGGCTGACAGGCAGGGGCACCTCTCGGTCAGCGATGCGGACGCTCTGGAGGAGGCGCTCAGAACGAAGGCGTCGCAGGTCGAAAGCTTGTTTGCCGACGAGAGTGACGGAATTGCGGTTCGGATGGTCGATTTGATCGACCGGTATGCTGGCGTGGGAGGAATCGTCTCCCAGGAATCTGACCTCTTGCGCACGCGCATCAGGAATCTGGACCAGCGTATCTCCAGGATGGAAGTCTACCTCGCTAGGCGCCAGGAACAGCTCACAGACAGGCTAGGGAGCCTGCAGGCGATGATGGCGGGGCTCGCAAGCCAGCAGCAGTACCTCTCCTCGATCCTCAGCGATCTGTATGGCTAGCAGACCGACATGGAATGGCCTGACCGACGAAGTCGATGGCGGCCACAGGAAGCCGAGCGAAGAGCCCGTTCGATCAGGGAGCTCTCGGAGCGCGCCCGAGTTGCTGAGGAAGATTGGCGCTCTCTACGACTCCCTGGAAGCCTGTCTCGGTCGCGGGGATCTGGCGGGTGCGTGGGCCCGATGCAGGTCCGTGGACCTCATGCTGGCTCACCTAGAGCAGATGGCGGATACCATCCAGGGGGACAAGATGCCCGAACAGCTCGAGGAGCTGATCGGGAAACTCCGGAGAATGCAAGGTGTCATAGAAGAAGCGTTGCGCCAAGGAGAGGCGGAGCTCCGACGCATAAGCGCTGCCCTGCGGAGTAGGAGGACCTACGGCGGCGGGGCCGGCCGGGAGGGAACCTGGCTGGATCGAACAGGATGAATCCGGCGCCGATTGGCGCGGAAAGGAGGTCCGGCCGTGGCACTCGAAGGAATCGAGAGCGGGGCTAGGGAATCGCATCTCCACCTTTCTCCATCCCAGCAAGCCTTGCGGCGAGCTTCCGGGCGGGTGCCTCCGTTGGAGGGACGCAGCAATCCGGCCTGCCGGAGTGACGTCAAGGCGACCGACCGCGTCGACCTCCGGTCGGAGACGGCGTTGCGGTGGGAGAAGATTCGCGAGGCGCGACGGAGGATGGCCGAAGGCTTCTACGAGAGGCCAGAGGTTCTCTCCGCTATCGCTTGCCGCTTGGTGGATGTGCTCGCAGAGTGACCTTCCGCGCACTCGAAACCCGGCAAGGGAGGGTGTATCATCCTCGTTCGTATGGGCGGAGCTAGTGCCGGTGAAAGTGCCCGCCGGCTCTCCCTGTGCGGGTAGTCCCTATGAGTTCTCGCAAGGAAGACGTTTCCCCCAGCGATGCCGAGAGCCGGGCGCGCTCGGAGGAGAGCGGCAAGGCCCCCGGCCCCGGCGATGACGTAACCGGGGATACGATCTGGGCGTCTGAGCCGGAGACGCTCCGGGCTGACACTGACTCCACACTGACCAATGTTCCCATGGCCTCGGGGCCACCTGAGGCTTCGCCACGTCGTTCGCCCGTTTCCATCCACGGTTTCACACCGGGGCAGCGCGTTGCCGGGCGCTACCAGATCGAGTCCGCGAAGGGATACGGCGGGATGGGAGTGGTTTTCCGCGCAAGAGACGTGGAGCTGCAGCGGACCGTAGCGCTCAAGGTGTTGCTCGCGGATCCCCACGCCAGCCGCAAGGCTGTCTCAATGTTCAAGCGGGAGGCAAAGGTTATTGCGGCGCTTGATCATCCGAGCATTGTCAAGATCTTCGATACTGGGCGCCATGCGGGAAGGGATTTCATCGTGATGGAGTGGGTCGACGGACCCGATTTGGGCGAATGGAGAAAGCAGCATGGTTCACCCGATCGGGCGGAGATCCTCAATCTCTTCTCCCAGATATGTGATGCGCTTTCCCACGTGCACAGGAAGGGCATAGTGCACAGGGATCTGAAGCCCGCTAACATCCTTGTTTCTTCCGACGGCCGTGCAAAGGTCGGCGACTTTGGCTTGGCGCATGTGCCTGCGGCCCGCTCGATCTCGCGCACTGGCGATATGCTGGGCACCCCAGCCTACGCAGCACCCGAGCAGTATGTCGATGCCAAACATGTTGATCAAAGGGCCGATGTTTTCTCTTTGGCAAAGACGCTCTACTTCGCTTTGACGGGCGAAGTGCCAGACCCGATCGAGGCGTCCCTCTTGCCGCCGGAGGTAGCCCACGTCATAGGCAGAGCGACACGTTTGAAGCCGGATGAGCGCTACGCGAGCGTGGATGCCTTCTGGGAGGATCTGAAGGGCGCATTGCTGGACTCCGAAGCAAGGGGTGTAGAGGTTGCAAGAGCTGAACCTGGGATCGTGTGCCCCGGCTGTGGCACGATGAACCCCGGCGGCGCCAGGTTCTGCAAGGCCTGCGGAACACCCCTAACCCGAGAGTGTCCCTGGTGCCGCAGGGAGATACCGGTGGACGCTTCTTTCTGCACGCTCTGCGGTGCAAATCTGGAGAGGGCACAGCAGTACCGCCAAAGCCTGGAGGCGGCGGAATCGTACCTTGAGGGTTGGCGACTGCGGGAAGCAAAGGGTGCCTTGACGCAGGCACTTGAGTCGATGGGCTCCGGGGCTGAGGCCATGGAGCTATTGGGGAGGCTGCGTCAGCGTGCCCGCGAGCTGGCTGCCTTGAGGCGGCAGATTGGGCGACTCAGGAGGAGGAAGCAGTTCGATCGAGCATTGGATTTGGTGGCCCAGCTTGGGGCTCGGCAGCCTGGAGAGGCAACGGAGCGCTTGCGAACATTGATAGAGACCGAGGCACGTGAGGAGCAGAGACGCAAGCGCGTTGTGCTGCTGCGTTCCCAACTTGAGGCTGCAAGGCGAAGGGGAAGGGTAAACGAGGCTGTGAGGCTGGCCCGGTCTCTCCAGAAACTCGATCCTGAGGGGGGATGGGAGCGGGTGATCGAGGAGCTGGGTGGTGCCGCAGGCGATCCGTCCTGAGCCGTCTTCCGAAGGCGCGCCCACAGTGGCCTTGCAGCGCTTTGGCAGCCTCATTACCATGCGGACGCAATGTTCGAGGGCATCGAGGAATCCGTGGCTCGGCGCATCTTCGCGGCGGGAGCATTGATTGACCTCATCTCCCCTGCGAGTGAGACGGGCATCTGCTATCGCGGCATAATGGAGTCTTGGTCGGGTCCCAGCTGCACTGTTTCGATTTCTATCATGGAGGGCCGGGGCCTGCCCCGTCGCGGGGATGGCGCCTACGTGGTCGCTTACAGGCCCGACGGTGTGTACCGAATCCTTGGCAATGTGAAAGCCGCTGAGGTCGTCGACGCTCCCTCGGCCGGGAAGGCCGGTACCGCTTCAGTGGAGCTGGAAGTGCGCCGTGGCGCCGCCACCAGGATCCAGCGCCGCAGTTTCTTCAGAATGCCAGGCTCCTGGAAGGCGGAAGTGCAAGTCGGCACACGAAGGGATGGCACGGCCAAGGTTGTAGAGACCCGGGTATTTGACGTCAGCGCCGGGGGGTTTCTGATCCAAGACGTAAGCGGAGACCTGGCAAAGGGCCTCAGGTTCGGGGTTGTACTGGAGCTCGACGACGGGGAGGAACCCATTCGGGCCTCGGCTGAGGTCGTACGCCACGACGAGCGAAGCCGCGGTGGTACGGACTTGTGGGGCTGTCGCTTCGTAGGGCTCGATCCTGCCCTCGAGACCAGGATCATCAGGCATCTTCACAAGCTCTTCCGTGAGCGGATGATGGGAAGGCGCAGGAAGTCCACTGCTCGCAGGAGTGGATGAAGAAGGAGGCACCAGGGACATGGATGCCCCCCAGCGGTCTTTGGCCGACTCGAAGGTTGGGGTCTCGCCGCCCCGGACCTCCGGAGACAGGGTAAAGACCGAGGGGACAGACCTCGGAAGGCTCTTGCCGGACTGCATGGGTGCGGTGATAGAGGCGACGGGGGAGGGCTTCGTTGCGGCAGACGCACAGGGACGGCTGCTTGCAATGAACGCGGAGGCACGGCGGCTTCTGGGAGATTTCAAACCCGGTGTAGATGCGCGTCTTGTGCTCAGACCCGCAGTCTCTGGGCTGGACCTGGTTGGAGACGCGCTTGCCGGAAGACTCACTCGCATAGATCTCTACCTCAAATGCCCAAGGGGAGAAGTGCCCGTTGCTCTTAGCATGCGGCGCGTTCCAGCCCGAGGCACAGTTTCCGGCTTCGTCTGCCTGCTTCGCGATCTGACCGAGGAGCGCTTGCAAGAGCAGCAAGCCCGCAGGCGCGAGCGGCTGGCTGCAATTGGAGAGCTGGCCGCGGGGGTTGCTCACGAGATCCGGAATCCACTTACGGGCATCAGTAACGCTGCCCAGGTCCTGCAGATGCGGCTTTCCTCCGAACCCGAGCACGCCCGCATGATCAATCTGATTCTTCGAGAGACCAGCCGACTCAACAGGATCGTTGGGAGCCTCCTCAGTTTCGCTCGGCCAGGGCCTCCGAGTATGAAACAGACGGACCTCGCCGAGGTTGTTGCCAGGGCTATGGATCTCGAGGCCGTCCACTTCGAGCGCCAGGGAATTCGCTGCCGCTTGGAAGCTGATGAGGGCGTGCCCCGGATCTACGTCGACCCGGATCAGATACAGCAGGTGGTAGCGAACCTCCTCCGGAATGCAAGGGAGGCCATGCCAGAAGGGGGATCGATAGAGATCAGGATCTTCGTAGTCGAGAGACACCTCTATGAGAGGCGGCGGATGGGGAGGAGATCGACTGACAAGGTTCTCCTTCCCAGCAAAGGTCCTTTGGCCCAGTTTGTGAGGATCCGTGTAAGAGATACGGGCAAGGGAATGCCGGAGGCAGTGGCGCGTAGAATCTTCGATCCTTTCTTTACGACCAAGTCTGGGGGCACAGGCCTAGGCCTATCGGTTTCTCAGTCGATCGTCGAAGAGCACGGGGGTGTGATCTCCGTGCACAGCATCCAGGGGGAGGGCACCACTTTCGAGGTGGACCTTCCGGTTGAGCGGAGGCGCGGTGAAAGGCGCAGGCAAGCGTGATGAATCGGTGAGGATCCTGGTCGTCGACGACGAGGAGTCGATCAGGATCAGTCTTTCCGAGGCCCTCAAGGACGAGTACACGAGGGTCGAGGTGGCCGTAGGCGGGAACGAATGCATGAGCATACTAGGCCGCAAGGATGTAGACGTAGTTCTTCTCGACCAGCGCCTGAGTGCCACCGGTGAAGACGGTCTCGATGTGCTTCGCCGCATCAAAGAAGAGTATCCGGAGGTCGTGGTCATCATGATGACGGCCTATGGGAGATTCGAGTCGGCGGTGGAGGCCACGAGGCTGGGTTGTTTTCAATACATTGCAAAGCCGCTCGACATACAGCAGTTGAAGCTGCTGATCCGGAATGCCCTGAGCAACATGGCTCTGGCCCGTGAGGTTAGGCGCCTCAGGGCACAGCAGAGGCGCCAGTTCGAAACCGACGTCGTCTTTGGCACAAGCCCGAAGGTCAGGCAGCTGTTCGAGAACATAAAAAAGGTAGCCCGGAGCAGGACGGCCACGGTGCTGATTCGCGGTGAGACGGGCGTTGGTAAGGAGCTCGTTGCCCGTCAGATCCACTTCTACAGCGAAGTCGGAACCGGCCCCTTCGTGGATGTCAACTGCAGTGCTGTTCCAGAGAACCTTCTCGAGAGCGAGCTCTTCGGACACGAGAAGGGAGCCTTCACCGATGCACGCACCTCCAAGGAAGGGCTCTTCGAGTTGGCCGATGGTGGAACCCTCTTTCTCGACGAGATCGCCGAGATGTCGCCGAAACTTCAAGCCAAGCTTCTGCGCGTGCTGGAGACGAAGAAGTTCAGACGCCTTGGTGGCACTTCGGACATCGAAGTCAAAGTGAGAATCATTGCGGCTACGAACAGGGATCTCTTCAAGGAAGTGGAAGAGGGCCGCTTCAGGGAGGATCTGTACTACAGGCTGACGGTTATCCCGATCCATGTCCCCCCGTTGCGGGAGCGAAGAGAGGACATCCCTGCTCTAGTTCAAACGTTTCTGGAGCAGTTCAGGCGTGAAATAGGGCGTCACAGTATCGCCATCACCGACGATGCGATGAAGATGCTAGTTGCCTACGACTGGCCGGGGAATGTGCGGGAGCTCCGGAACCTGATGGAACGACTCGTTCTCATGGTTAGCAGCGAGACGATCGATGTTGGAGATTTGCCGGAACACATCCGGCTCAACCTGGGCGGCCCACGCAGGAGGGTGGAAGGTCCCGATCTCTTCCAGCCGGGTCGGGTGCCCACCCTAGAAGAGGTGGAGCGGGTGGCCATAGAGCACGCCCTTGCGGAGGTCGGCGGCAACAAGACCCGGGCAGCCAGTCTTCTCGGGATCTCCAGGCAGACATTGAGGGCCAAGCTTAGGCAGTACGGGATCGCTCAGAAGAGCGCAGAGGAAGATTCAGTAGCCCACTGATTCCAAACTGGCACTCTGTCCTTCCAGCACCTATCTGCAGCGGCTGAACCGATCGGTCCTCGAGCGTTCTGGCACCCACGGCTTCATGGATCTGCGAGAGGGACGGGTCCGAGGCAACCTGGCAGCGTTCCACGAGCTGCCCCAGGGCGCGGCAAGAGCCTGTCCGTAGGCGCAAAGTTCTCAACCGCCTGTCCCACTCTGGGAGCGTGGTCAGACGCACACGCGGGTTCTGAGACAGTTCGTTTCCCTTTGGTGGATCTGCCGATCCTTCAACGACTCTGGTGCTGAGGTCCTTCTCCCTGCCTGGGCCAAAGGCCCAGGGCGTGTTCGGCTGGAGGGGGCTGACTCATCTGGAACGTTGCTTGCACGCGTTGGGCTCGGAGCAGAAGGAATGCTTGCACGCCAGTTTGGTCTGCGGAGGCTTGATGTATGGCTCCAGAGAGGGAGGGCTGGCGCGGAGCCGGCAGGATCACGGCACTCTTTTCGGGGAGGCCTGGGGCAAATCTCTCCCGCACCAGGCGCGAGAAGATCGTGCGCCAGGTGCTTTCTGAACTTCCCGAACGCTCCAGGATTTTGCTCGCTCTCCGGTACTACGAGGGCTTTGGTATCGACGAGCTCGCTGCAGCTGTCCGGGCGGACAGGGAGACGGTGAGCCGTGAGCTGGCACTCGCGCTCCGAGCGGTTCAGTCACGGTTGAGGTCCGTAGAGAGGGAAGGCACCGGTGCTCAGCGCGGAGAGCGTCAGGATGACTCCGGAGAGGCCAGGGCAGCCTAAGGCCTCTGGGAAGACGGGTGGTGCCATGAGAGAATCCTCCAGAGCAAGCCTCAGCCGAATGCGCACGAAAGTCTCGTGGAAGGCCGTGGCAGGGGTTGGAGTCTTGCTTTTGCTGGTTTGCGGGGTGCTTCTCGCAACTTCTGATCCTGCTTGTGCCGCGAATACCGACCCGCCACCCGGACCGCCGCTTCCGGTCGAGGGGCTCTTGCTTAGACAAACCTCCCAGGAGTGGACGCTCCAGTTTCTTTTCAGTGGACCTTGGAGCCACTGGTCCATGGGGTCACCGCCCCGCATCGTGATCGACCTCCTCAACGCGCGATCCAGACTTCCTGCCGCCCCCGGCCTATACACAATGGAACTGCCCGACGGGCCGGTGAAGATCTTGCGCACGAGTCAGTTTCGTGACGAGCTGGGAGACCGCCGGGTACGGATAACCTTGGTGCTGAGAAGGCCTGTTGCCTACTCGACGGAGGATGTGGGTGGAGCAAAGCTGCTCCGGATCGAGAGGGCCCAAGGTGTACCCTGGGGTCCAGAGTGGGTCAGAATTGTCGGAGTCATCTCGAAAGAACAGAGGCACGCAGTCGGTATCGCCTCCACGCCGACGGCCTCCGGAGCTGCCCCACCTGCGCAGGTCGCTAGCGGAAGGGAGGAAGGATCGAGGGAGTCTGGGGTCCAGAAGGACACAGAGGCTGCTGGCGCTGGCCCTGCTGCTTTGGCGGCGGCTCGCGCCGCCGATCGTCCCGGAGACGCAGGTGGCCCCACGGCCGAGTCCCCACCGATAGTTGTTGAGGAGAGGATCGTACCGGATTCCGTGCTCGAGCGAATCTTCGCGGATACGACGCTCTTTGTGACTACGCCGCCCCAGCGCGAGAAGCGGGCGTGGCTAGAGGCTGCCGAGCGGCTCTTGGAAGCCGCGCAGAACGCCCTTCTGGCGAGCGACACCTCACTGGCGCTTGCATCTTTGCGCAAGTGCGAGCGTTTCTACGCTGATACCCCACCTGGCCGGCAGGCGACCTTGCTGCGCCACTGCCTGCTAGAGGCCTACGGAGCGGATCCGGACTCGATAGCACCTCCTGCTGCGCCCACAAGGGGCCCATGGCCGCTTCTCTATCCTGACGCCCTGGCTTTTCTCGCGCGCCGGGCGCTTGAGGGTGGGTACCTCGAGGCGGCCGAGCATCTGGTCCGCGTCTGGCAGGAGGCGTATCCGGAAGAGGTGGACTGGGCCAAGTGGGCGGTGAGGCTGGCAGAGGCGTACTTCGATGCCGGGGACAACACAAAGAGCACCTATTGGCTGGACGAGGCGATGGCCGCGAATACGGATCTTGCTGCGAGGCCTGAGGTGCTCCTCCTGCTGGGCCTTTCCCTGCAGGCGCAGGGCCGTATGCAGAGGGCCGAGAAGATCCTGGCCAGGGCCGAAGAACTCGCGCCCCCTGGTCGGCTTGCACAGCGGGCGAAGGCTGCTAGGGCCGACGTCAACTACTCTCTGAGACAGTACTACATGGCACTTCAGATCTATCGGGCCTTGATCGAAGAAGGCCCCACAGCTGTGGAAAGTGACTGGGCGCTCTATCAAATCGGCAACTGTCTGCTGAAGTTGGGTCAGACCGAGAAGGCAAGGGAAGTCTTCACGCGGCTCAGGCGGGTGGCTCCACAGAGCTTTTGGGCACCGTTCGCGGAGATGAGGCTTGCGGAATTGGAAGCCGCCCCTGGGGCGACCTCGGGCTGAGTATCCCAATTGCAGGTGCTTGTTGGTTTCCAGGAACCCATTGGCGGCGCCTTTGAAATCCTCAGGACCGCTTGCCTCGCGTAGAGCCTCTATTCCTCCAAGCGATGCGATACCAAGACCCCTAGCGGAAGCGGCGGGTGGCCCCATCGGCGCATGCGGCCTAACCCCCCGCGTCAAAGGCAGCGGCACTGTGGCGGGCATAGTGGGGGGATAGTTGTCCAGGGGGCGGGAAGTTTTTTCCCGCTATCTCAACAAGGTCCTCCGTAGGGAGGGAGGAAGTGTCGGTACGGCAGGGGATTACCGGCGTGCTCCTCGTGGGGATCCCGGGGAACCAGATTTGCAGCAAGTCCGGGCGCGGCTGCTGTCACAGGAAGGACGCGGCCTAGGGGGGGAAGATGATCAGGAGGATCCTCTTCGGTTCGAAGGCGTTTGAGTTCCTCAAAGGGGGACTCAATGCAAGCGCGCTGCGGGGCAGGATCATTGCGTCCAACCTGGCCAATGTCCAGACCCCAGGCTACCAGGCCAGGCGTGTGGTCTTCGAGGAGCTCCTAGACGAAGCGAACGCCTCAAGGGGGCCTCGGGCGACTCACCCTCTCCATGCTGGGGCCAGGGATATTCCAAACCAGGCACCATCGCCCAAGGTGGTAGCCAGTCGGGATCCCGTTCCACCTGGCTCGGTCAACAACGTGGACATAGAGCAAGAACTGGTTCGCCTGGGCCAGAACGAAATCCATTTTCGTGCCCTCAGTGAGTTGCTGGCTCGCAAGTACCAGGCAATTCGATCGGCTATTGGTGGGCGATAGGGGGGTAGGCCGTGAGACTCGACTACCAGGGGGGCATCAACATCAGCGCAGAGGCGCTCTCGGCGTATCGGCGCTGGATGGACACAATCGCTGAGAATCTGGCGAACGCCCAGACGACACGCACGCCATCGGGTGGCCCCTACAGGCGCAAGGAGGTTGTCTTCCAGTCGGTCGAGAAGAAGGTGCTCAAACGCGCAGAGGAGGCGCCCACGGGCCTGCCGCCGGCTGCGACACACCCAAGACACATTCAACCAGGCTCCCCTGGTCCTGCTACGACGGACGCCCGAAGCACCGTCCGGGCCATAGTCCGGGAAGACCAGCAGACGCCCTTCGTAGAGGTCTACGACCCTGGGCACCCGGATGCCGACGCGAGCGGCATGGTCAAGTATCCCAACGTCAACCCTGTCGTCGAGATGGTGAACCTCATCATGGCCGCCAGGGCCTATGAGGCCAACATTGCCGCGCTCAAGGCGCAGAGGCGAATGCAAGAGTCAGCCCTTGGTATCGGCAAGTAGGTGAGAGATGGCTGGAGACACTTTCAGAGTTGGCGCAGGTCGGTGGATACCCGGAACCCAACGGGCCGTAGAGATGCCGCCCAGTCAGCGGAGGCTGACTCTGGGCGAGGGGAAGAAACCCGATTTTTCTCAGACACTGTCTAAGGTCCTCGCCGAGGTAAACGAACTGCAGGTGCGGTCAGACAAGCTAATTGAAGACTTGGCTGCCGGCCGGAGCGTGGACATCCATGAGGTCATGATTGCCCAGCAGGAAGCTGATCTGGCGTTCAGGCTCATACAGGAGATTCGCGACAAGCTGATCGCCGCCTACCAAGAACTGATGAGAACCCAGATCTAGGGAGCAGTAGGCCGTGGCTGTACTTGAACAGATAAGGGCAATCTGGAGTAGGCTGCCGGGCCCGCAGAGGATCTTCATTGCATCTGTCGGGGTCGCCTTGATGGCGATCATTATCTTGGTCGGTGTCTGGGCTAGCCGCGAGGAATATGGCGTCCTTTATGCCAACCTGAACACCGAGGATGCTGCCGCGATCGTCGAAGAACTCCGCTCGCGCAAGGTTCCCTACAGGCTAGAGGCAGATGGTTCCACGGTCCTTGTTCCCAGAAACCGTGTCTACGAAACGCGCCTCAGTCTTGCCAGCGCCGGGCTGCCGGAGGCTTCGGGCTATGGCTACGAGCTGCTTGATGCGAACAAGATGGGTTGGACGGATTTCGTCCAGAAGGTGCAATTCCGACGGGCGCTGGAGGGGGAAATCGCTAGGACGATCCAGACGCTCGATGAGATAAAGCAGGCGCGTGTGCACATCGTCATACCGGAACCGAGTCTCTTTAAGGAATCTGAGAAGCCCACCACTGCATCTGTAGTCGTGAGGCTGCGAGCCGGAGCCCACCTGACCGAGGGCAAGATCCAGGGGATCACCCACCTCGTAGCTGCCGCCGTCGAGGGGCTTTCGGCGGAAAACGTGACAATCCTCGATACCAGCGGCCGGCTACTCTCCAAACCAGGCGACGGGGGGCTTCTCGGGTCCACCTCCGAGCAAATCGAACTTGTCCGGACTGTCGAGGAACATCTCATGGAGAAGGCCCAGTCGGCGCTGGAGGCCGTTCTGGGCCCGCAGAAAGCTGTCGTTCGTGTAGCTGTCGAGCTGGACTTCGAACGGGTTGAGCGCACCAGGGAAATTTTCGACAGCGAGAACCCCGTGGTTAGGAGCGAGCAGAGACAGGAGGAATCCCAGGCCGATGGCGGCACGAAGGAGTCTTCAACAACCAACTACGAAGTGTCAAGCACGGTCGAGAGGATTGTTGCTGCACCTGGGGCAATAAAGAGACTGACGGCATCGGTGTTTGTTGACGGGACTTATACGCTCAACGACAAGGGTGAGCGCGAGTACGTGCCGCGGTCTCAGGAAGAGATGCAGAAGCTGCGGAATCTGATTGCAAATGCCATCGGTTTCGACCCGCAGCGTGGGGATGAGCTGACTGTCGAGAACATAGCGTTCGACGACACGCAGAAGCAGAAGACCCTGAAGGAGATGGAGGAGCAGCAACGGCTACTCATGATAGAGCACGTGGGCGGGGTAGCCGGCTACGTCTTGCTTGCTGTGGGGGCTCTCTTGGTCCTGTGGCGAATTGTGCAGAAGCTGAAGATAGAGACGGTTGCGGCGGAAGCACAGGCGGCGGGGGAAGAGGTGGACGAGGTGGAGATTCCTGAGACTTTCCTAAAGAGCAAGGACATTCGAACCCTGAGGATAGAGAGAAAGCTCGAGGAGATCTCCAAGCAGCCGCCGGAGCAAATCGCCAGAGTGATCCGGGCGTGGTTGAGGGAGAAGTAGCGGGCCATGGCCAAGAAGGTCACGGACTCTATGGACATAGCTGACCTGACCGGTCCGCAGAAGGCAGCGATCATCATGATGTCTCTGGGCACCGATGTAGCTGCGAAAGTCATGGCCAATCTGGAAGTTCAAGAAGTTGAAGAGCTGACCGCCGAGATTGCGAAGATGGACGAGACGCCCAAGAGGGTCCTAGACGGGGTGCTGAAGGAGTTCGAGACCCTCTTCATTGCCATGGGTGAGTTCCTCCAGCGGGGTAGAGAGTTTGCCTTTGAAGTACTAGCGAAGGCAGTCGGACCGGAGAAAGCGGAGCAGATAATCGAGCGTGTTCAGGCTTCCCTTAACCCCTCAGGCTTCGAGGTGTTGAGCGAGATAGACGAAGAGCAGCTGCTGGGTTTCATCCAGAAGGAGCATCCGCAAACAGTAGCGCTCATTCTTGCACATCTGAAGCCGAAGCAGGCGGCGCGAATCCTCACACAGATAAGCCCGGAGCACCAGACGGACATCGTGGCCAGGATGGCAACGATGGAGAACGTGTCACCGGAGATGGTCCA
>CAYMBA010000011.1:0-31313 GCA_964388535.1 uncultured bacterium
AGGGGGACTCGCTGAAGCTGGAGGCGGCCTACTTCCTGATCTCCAATATGGAAGGACACTCGTTCGCCAGGCTTGTCTACTACGACTCCACAGGCGCTGAATACGACTTCGATGTCATGGAGTTCCCCGATTACGAGACGTTGCGCGACTCTGTGAATCGGATTGAACGTCGGGTTGGCAGCCTGGACTACCACGCCTCCCAGGTACTGGAGGATCTTGAGCACATGAGTTCGCGGCTGCTCATCGAGCACATTGATTACGCGTTCAAGGCATGGAGGGAGCTGCCGTGGGCGCAGGACTTGGATTTCGAGCGATTCCGGGAGTTCGTGCTTCCCTACCGGGGAAGTAATGAACCCCTGGAGAGCTGGCGTCCCTACTTCATGCGACTGTATTCGGACCTGCCCGAGAAGATGGAGGATCCCACTGACCCTATAGAGGCAGCAGCGCTCATCAACAAGGATCTGGGCACCTGGTTCAAGTTCGATCCCCGATTCTACCTGCATCCCACTGATCAAGGGCTCTGCGACATGCTGAAGAATCGACTTGGCAGGTGTGAAGACATAGCGAATCTCACGATCTATGCGCTGAGGGCGAACGCAATCCCGATAACAAGCGACTATACACCGTACTGGGCTGATGCATCGAACAACCACGCCTGGACGGCTGTTATTGATGCGAATGGACATGCGCTTCTACCAGAAGGAAGCCGTCGGGAGCCGAAACGGTACAAGCCCTGGAACCGGGTGGCCAAGGTATATAGGAAGACCTTTTCGCGACAGGATACGAACCTAGTTTTCATAAAGCCGGAGTGGGAGGAAGTGCCTGGGTGGCTACGAGGCAAAAGCTATGTCGACGTCACGTCGGAGTACACCAAAGTAGCAGATGTCCATCTCACTCTGGAGGAGGCTGTGCCAGAGAGTGTGAACTTCGCCTATCTGTGCGTGTTCAATGCTGGCGGTTGGAGGCCGATTCATTGGGGGCGGTTGAGGGGCACGGAGGTTACTTTCAAAGGCATGGGTGTCGGCATAGCGTATTTGCCCGCATACTATGTGAAAGGTGAAGTGAAACCAGCTAGTCCACCGTTCATCCTGGAGAATGACGGGAGCGTTCGTCCACTGCCGGGACAGGGGGAGCCGATTCGCCTACATCTAGTTTCAACCACGCGGCGGAAGCAATTGGTAGACACCGACGGCGTGGAGAAGGCCTTCTTTGAGGATGGCAAGAAGTATACCCTGTACTACTGGGACGGCGACTGGAAGGAAGTGGGGAGCCAAGTTGCCGAGGGGGGGCCGCTTGACTTCGACGGCGTTCCTAGGGGGGCACTGTACTGGCTGACCGAGGAGAACTCGTATGGCGAAGAGAGGATCTTCACGTACGAGGAGGGGCACCAGGTGTGGTGGTGAGCAGCTCAGCCTTTGGGCTGAGGCTTTCGACGTTTTGGCCCCCCGCGCCACGGAGGGGCGGGCACTCATGATGCGTCTCAGGAGAGACGCTTTCAGAATCGCGAGGCGATTCGGGTTGCCATTGAAGAAGGTCCTTGCAGAACCCTCAGGGGTAGTGGCGCGATATGGCAGCTGCACTCGCGACGGGACTGTCCGCGTCCGGCTTCGCCACGCGAGAACGGGGAGGCCGCTCAGGTACTCGAGTCTCATAGACACGGTGTGTCACGAGCTTGCACATCTTCGGTTCTTCGATCACGGTATTCATTTCCAGTGGCTATACCGAAGGATCCTCGAGTGGGCCAGAAGCGAAGGGATATACGAGCCGGGCCCTGCAAATCACAGAGAGTTGAGGAGCGCGGTGCGGTCTGCGGCGCGTGTGGAAGATGCATATCAGCAGACGCTGTTTGGCCGATGAGTCGTAGTTGGGTCTGCGCACGGACCGACCGCCCTGCCACTAGGCCGGACGACGCAGATCAGAGGGGGGAGGCGACATGAAGGTGGATGTGGAGTACAAGCCGTCGTACTCGGTTGCGGTTGTGTCGCTGGAGAGGGGTGAGGCGCTTCTCGCCGAGTCGGGAGCGATGGTGAGCATGAGTAGCAGCATCAGGATAGATACCAAAATGAGAGGTGGGCTGTTTGGTTCGCTGAAGCGCCGGCTGCTGGGTGGAGAGTCTTTCTTCATAAACACCTTCACGGCCGAGGGTGGTCCTGGCGAGGTGCTGCTGGCTCCGGCTCTTCCTGGCGACATCATGACAGCTGAGATCTCAGGCACTATGTACTTTCAATCGGGGTCCTTCCTGGGGGGTAGCCCTACGTTGGAGATCGACACCAAATGGGGTGGTGCCCGAACCTTCTTTGCCAGCGAGGGTCTGTTCCTGCTGAAGATCCACGGTGCAGGCACCGTTATTGCAGCCAGCTATGGAGCCATCCACAAGGTACATCTCGATGGGGGCTCCTACGTTTGTGATACTGGCCACATAGTGGCTTTTACGGACAGCCTGGCTTTCGATGTTAGGCCGGTTGGTGGACTGAAGAGCACGCTTCTCTCCGGGG
The DNA here is from genome assembly GCA_964388535.1 of uncultured bacterium. Taxonomy (GTDB): domain Bacteria; phylum Eisenbacteria; class RBG-16-71-46; order CAIMUX01; family WJJG01; genus CAYMBA01. The sequence goes on from CAYMBA010000011.1 coordinate 2,496, forward strand.
AGGGGCTCGTCTGCGAGTTCCATGGCACGGGTGATCTGTACCTCCAGACACGCTCTACGCAGGCCTTCCTTGCCTGGCTACTACCGCATTTGCGCTTTCGAGGCCGTTCCGCTGGCCGCGGGGGTGGAGGATTCTGGTCTGCGCTGGGTGGGGGCTGATTGCGGAGCGAAGGGATTGTGGCGGATGGGACTTGGGAGACGACTGTTGCGTCTTCCGGCATTCGAGCAAGTGCGTCGCTGCTTCTATGTGTCAGGAACCGCGTGGCTGGTAACACGGGCTCACCAGAACTTGAGAGACCCCATCAGCATCTCCACGAAACCTGCCAGCAGGTCTTCGCTGGCCTCTGAGAGGCTAACGCAGAGAACGAGCAAGCGATCCTGTGACGAGGCAAAGCAGAGCCCCTGCAGGATGGGGTTTCCGGACGGCGAAGGCCGCCTCACCCTGCTCCACCAGACAGTCTCGCCGCCATCTGTGGAGAGTTGTTCGAGCTCCGTACAAGTACTGTCTTGTACGGTCGCTTGGAGATAGGCGATCTCGTTCCTTGCACGGGTTTCCAGCTCCACTGGCGCGGCAAGCTCTTCCAATTCCACGACCAGACTTCCCCGGGGGCTGGAGCCGGTGGGGGCAGAGAGCATATAGCGGGAGGTATTCGTCCAGCCTGACGGAAGGCGCAGGGAGAACGTGTCGGCGTACAAGAGATGGTCGCCTTGGCCACCGGTCTCGGCATCCGGCTCGGGGAGCTCTCCCGGGGAGCGGGGCGATAGGCTGCCTGCTATCGAGTCTATTGTTCGACTCAGGCGCCTTCGCGCAGCCTCGGTGAAACCGAAGACGATCGTGTACGCGCGCGTACCAGAGCGTGTGGCGAAAACGCGCTGAAACGAACGCTGCGTTGCTCCCGCAGGTTGCCAGTAGAGCTCGGCGGCCTCTAGAGCCAGCCCATCCCCGGATGTGAGTGTCCATCGCCTGCCGATCTGCCAGCCCACACCCGATCCTGCCGCTGCCACTATGTGATTCTCTATCTGATCCGCGGGGGTGCCAAATGGTGCATCGTCCTGTACAACCACCGTTGCCGCGGGGCTTCCGCCTCGCACGTTCGGGCCGGAGAGAGAGTAGGCGGAGAGGTCCTTCCAGTCTCCTGGGACCTCGAGTGCGAACCGATCGCCCACGAAAAGCCTCATGCCACGGGCGAGTAGTTCTGCCCCTATTGCGGTGCTAGCTTCCATGGACCTGGTGGCGCATCCTCCACGACTACTTTGCCTGCCTCATCACTCTTGCCGGTGCGGGTGCTTCCATCCGGCAAGGTGAGTACGTACTCCCGCTCGGGTAGGGGATTGCCGGATCTGTCCTTGAGATAGGCCACTATCGTACTACGCAGCTCTAGCCGGTTCGAGGTGGCCTCTACGCCCTCGGCCTCAGCTGCGAAGAAGAACTCGGGGTTGATATAGCCACGATCGCTCTCCTCGGAGGTTGGGATTTCATCCAGAGGCTCTGGATACTCGACCACCCAAAGCGACTTCATCTCTCCGCCAAAGATCAAGCAGTCGACCCGGGCAATCCTTCGGTGGACGCCCTCGGGGTCATGCTCGAAAACCGTGAAGGTGCCGCTGGTCCCGTCCGGAAATCCTTCCGCCCTGGCGCTCATCTCGACGATCTCACCCAGTGTTGCCTTCGTGTTGGCCCACCGCGCCTCGGTTAGCTTCCGGCGGGCCTTGATTCGCACCTCCCCTGAAGTCGCAGAAAGGCCGTAGTCCGGCAGCGAGACCTCCATGGTCAGGGTCATTCCTTCGGCGGACTCGGGTACCTCGAAAGTCCCCGTAAAGGCATCTACCACGATCTGGCCCTCAACTTGTCCTGCCTTCCGCCCGTCGGCATCCACTGCCTCGATCTTCACTTTGGCACCATCACCGACGAAGTGTGTAACCACCGTGACCTCGATCCGTTCGCCGACGGAGGCCGCTGCTGGCTTCACCCGCACTGCTGAGATGGATGAGGGCAGCTCGATCTTGTGTTTTGATCCTGTCTGTCCTTCGAACTCTACCATGTGGTGGCGCCACGCTGGCGTGGTGGTACTTGCTGGGTCAGCCCTCGTAGGGCAGCCGCCTTACTTCTCCGATCTCCGGGAAGACGACCTTGCAGGCCCGCGGAGGAACATCTTCTTCGGTTGCCTTTCCGTCCTTGTCCAGGGTTCCGGTGCGCACAGAGCCGTCGGCCAGGTAAAGTACGTACTTCTTACCGCTGATCGGCTTGCCGTTTTCGTCGCTCAGCTGGATCTCTATGCGTTCCCTCACGAGCAGTGGCGAGCTGACAGCACGGGCGCCGTCGGCCTCCGCTACGAAGACGCATTCACCCGTGACATATCCCTCTGGAGTCCCGGGACCTGCCAGGAGGTCCTCGTCTGCCAACTCGTATGTCCACTCGCCCTCGATCTTCCCACCTTCTACGGCTGTCTTTATCACCGCTAGCGTGCGGGCGGCGGCATTGGGGGAACGCTCGTAGACGACCAGTTGTGCTGGTGTTCCGTCATCGATTCCCCAGACCTGTGCAGTCAGTTTGACCTTCTCACCCAGACGCACCTTTCGTGCGGACCAGCGAGCGTCAAAGACGGCGAAAACTCGGATCCGGCATGTACCCTCCCCCTTCAGCCCTTTTCGGAGTACGATGCCGTTCGTCGGTACAGTTCCTTCTTCCACACTTCCATCTGGCAACTGCAGTCGGAAGCGTGCGCGGCCTGCTGGCTTGCCGGCCGCATCCACGAAATCAAACTCCACCCAATAGCGGTCCTTCTCGGCATCTTTCTCATCCGTCTCTCGGGCATCGCCGGTGAGCACGGCGCCCGCACTGGACGCTGAGGCTCCCTTCCCGCTTGCCGCATTGGCACTGGCGCTCCCGTCCTGCCCTAGGCCTGCCCCTCCGCCACCACCAGCAGCGCCCGTCTCCCCGATAAGGACCGTGGGACAGCCCATCGCGATCGTATCCGGTGGCCCTGAACAGGTCGCCATGTCTCCAACGCGTGCAGCCGGAGCGCCAGCGATCAAGACTCCCATGCTCCCAAGTGCGATGGGCCCGCCGACGTGCGGCGGCGGGGGGACCCCGGGGTTGAGCATGGGACAGACGTGCATATCGCCCTGTCGCGCTGCGGGAGCACCACCAATGAGCACATTGGGGGCCCCAAGCACGACAGTCCCGCCGTGGGCGGTTACGTCTCCCATTCTTGCGGCTGGCTTGCCCATGCGCATTCTCTCCGCCGGTGGCCTTTTCTCCCTCTCGATGCTGAGCCTGCTGGTCGCTTCTGTCAATGACACAGGCACGGCGGTGTACTTTCGGCGGGCTCGGGGCTGGGCGGGCATGGGGGGGAAGCTGTGTCGACTGAAGGCACATCGTGCGGTGGGGTGCGGTAGGGGGATATAGGTCTTCCATGAAGCAGCAGAGTCGCTTGACTCTGCCTGCTCCCTCTTCGATTCTCACTGCGGGTCGAGTGGACGGGGGCCGGGGGACAGGCCGGTTCTTCTGCGTTCATTCTGGTCCAGGTCCCATTCAGTCAAGGAGGTTCCGTCATGGAGCGAACCGGGGCCAGTGCTTCCGCAGTGGCATTTCTGTTTGTGATGATCCTTCTCTCTCCCCTTTGGGTCCATGCCCTGGCTCAGCAAGAGGGGGAGCAGTGTGAGGTGATGGTGCGGCAAGCCATGGAGTCGCTGCTCAGCGACCAATATAGGCAGGCGCTGCACTACGTGGAGCGGGCCTTTGGGCTCCCCGGTGCGTCGGAGGAGTGCAAGGCCTACTGCGTGGAGACCCAGAGCTGCGCCTATCTGCGGATGGGCGAGAGGGCTCGGGCCATCGAGGCGCTCGCGCGGCTTCTCGAAGAGAATCCCAATGCACCCTATGACGGGAGGATGTTTCCCCCGGCAATGAATCGCCTCTTCCGGGCTGTGCGCGACTCGGTCGCCAAGTCAGGGACGATGGACATAGGGACGATTGCGGTGCTGGACTTCACGGTTCTCAATCCCGCGAAGTACAAATACGGGGACTACGACTATGAAGCGCTCGGGAAGGCCCTGCAGATGATTGTGACCACTGACCTGGTAGAGAGTACGAACCTCACCGTGGTTGATAGGACGAACATGAAGGATGTCCTGGCAGAGCTCGAGCTCACTTCCAACCGCGACTTGCTGAACAAGGAGAATGCGATACGACTGGGCCAGCTGTTGAACGCCCACGCTTTCGTGGATGGGCAGATTGTGATTGTGGACAGGGACAAGGTTAGGGTGGACGTTCAAGTCGTTCATACGGCGACGACAAGGGTCCTTGCCAGGCACTATGAGGGTCCGTTCAGTGGTGACCCAATGGATCTGTTGAAGCTGGAGCGGGGTGTCCTGGCCAGTGTTGTGGATGCCCTGAATGAATTCAGGTCTGAGGTGCGCGATCTTGGTAAGATCGAGCCAGACCCCGTGTACTTCGATCGTCTTGAGAAGACAAGGCGCGCCAACAAGAAGTACGTCGAGTCGTGGCTTGTCCAAGGCGAGGCTCTTGCGCTGGAAGACAAGGGTGACCTGAAGGGCGCTATCCGCAAGTGGAAGAAGGTCCTCGAGTTGGATCCAGAAAACAAGGTTGCGAAGGCGCGGATATGGGCCCTGAAGGCGGAGCTGGAAGGGTGACCCCGAAGGCTGGAAGACAGCGCGGCCAGTGGGCCCGGGAGGAGCCGTGCATTAGGCCAGCAGGTCCTTCCGGGGGCCCCCAGCCAGCGAGGCATGCACTGTTGGTGGGCTGGGGCAGTGTCATGCTTTGTGGGGCCATGCTCTTGGCTCAGCCTCCTGTGGGCGCCTCAGCGCAGGGTTCCCATACAACGAGCGATATTGCTGTCCCACCGCCTGTTCGCCTTGTGCTGGAGGGCGGGCTCGAGGGGCTCTTGGATTCTCTTGATGCGAGGCTTAGGAGGCCCACCATCTCCGACTCGGAGAAGCTGGACCTGCTTCGAGCCGCGGCACTGGGTTATCTCTCGAGCACGAAGGGCGACTCCGCCGGGGCCGTGGCATCGGCTCGAGCGGCCATGGAGGCGATGCTCGAGATCGACCCCGGGGCTGACTTCTCTCCTGGATGGCTGTACCCGCCAGTTGTCCATAGCATCTTCAGCATCGTGCGCCGGGAGCACGCGAGGACGCTGGAGGCATCGGATCCAACACGAATCGCCGTTGCTCCTTTCTATGTGGTCGACATGGGCGGCAGCGATCGGTTCGACTGGGCACAGTTTGCTGAAGCGCTGGCCGTGATCGTGGCGACCGACCTCAGCTATGTTCCCGGACTGACGGTGCTTTCCAGGGAGCATATCGACGCCGTGGAGAGCGAGCTTGCACTTGCCACGCAGGCAGACTTGCTTTCCGAAGCGAACCGGTTGAAGCTCCGCGAGGTGCTCTCCGCCGGCGGCTTTGTCTATGGCGAGGTTCAGGTGCTACCAGGCGACGAGGTCGTACTCGAGTTGCGCTGGGTACAAACGGAAAGCGGCGTTGTCCTTCTCGCTGAACATGCGAGCAAGCGGATCAGGAAGGGATCCGACCTGCTGGCACTGGAGCGCGAAGTTGTCGTTGAGGGCTTCATTCCGAAGATGGCGAAGGCCCTGGGGGTTAAGGGAGCAGATGAGCCTCTGCGGCAGGCCTTTGAGCACAGGATGAGGTTGGCGTCAGGAAAGGATGCTTATCTGAAGTACGCCGCCGCTGTGGCTAAGGCGCGAAGAGCAGAGATGGATGGGCGCTATGAGGATGCGGTGAGGGCTTGGGGTCTTGCGCATGATATCTTGCCCGACGAGCCGACACCGCTTGCAAGGATTCGGGCTCTGAGGTTCGAGCTCGGTATGTGGTAGGACGGTGAAGAACAACGCCGGAAACGACCGCCATCGCCGAGGCGGCAGCCCGCTGTGGGTGGCTGCTATCCTTGCCACCGCCATCCTTGCGGTTGGGGGAATGGGTTGCTCCACCGTAAGGTCGCTCTTCCGACAGCCCTATGACCTGACCGATCCAAAGCAGGCAAGAAGGGCTGTGGAAGAGCTGCAGCTTGCTGTGGCTGCGAGGCCTGAGGACGCCGGGCTGATAGGCCGACTCGCGGTCGCTTTCTACTTTGCAGGTGAGTCGGACTCTGCTGCGGCGCGTGCTTCCGAGGCGCTCTCGATGGAGCCCCTGGAAGCGAATGCCGTCTTCGCTCGGGCGCTCCTGCTCGAGAGCAAGGGACGCTATGCCCAGGCGGAGTCTCTCTATGCCGTCAGGGGGCAGCTGGTTGGGCTCTCCCGGCGCCTGGAAAGGACCATGGCAAGCCGGCAGGCAATCCTCGCACGCAGGCTCTTGAGGGAGCGGCTGAGGAAGGATCTCGAGGCGGCGGCCGCCGGAGCAGCAGCCCCGATCGATCCCTGGACAATGCTCGTCGAACCGTTCCGGGGCCTGGGGGGCCACCAGGATTCTGTCATCGCAACGGGGGTGACATACTTCCTGACTAACGCCTTTGCACAGGTGGGCGGCCTCACAGTGGTTGACTATTCTCGCAGCTCGTTATTGAGCGACGAGATACGTCGGAGCCGGAGGTGGACTGCCTCGGAGCGAACTCGGCTTACGCGAAAGGTTGTTGGTGCCGGTCTGGCCCTCGGGGGACATGTGGGCAGGGAGGGCAGCCAGGTCCGCGTGGCGTACAAGATTGAGGATTTCATAGCCGGCCCAGGCGAGGATGGTTACCGTGGCACCGACCTCATCGAGGTGACTCCAACGGTCAAGTACCTCTTGGAGGATCTTGGTAAGGCCGTCGTGCAGGTGTGCGAGGATCGTCTCGGTTTGAAGCTGGATCCCGCCACCAAAGAGAAGCTGCAGAAGCCCCCGACGCGCAGTTTCGCCGCCTTCCTTGCCGCTTCGGAGGGACTGCTATGGGAGCAGCAAGGCCAATATGGGAAGGCGCTTGCTAGCTACCGGGAGGCGGCGCTGCTTGATCCGGGCTTCAGTTGGGCTGAGGACGGCAGTGAAAGGGTCGCCGGAGCGGGTGAGAAGGGTGAGCCAATCGCACCCGATGCGACGCCGCCTTCTGGCGAGTCGACCCAGGGGAAGATCGGAGAAGAGACGATCGAAGCGGTCGACGATCTGCCGGGGCATCTGCCTGCACCGGGAGCGGATGTCCCGCTGGAGCGGCAGACCAGGGTGCACGTGATTGTGCATCCGGTCGAGCCGTAGGACGCTGGTTGCTCTGGCAGACCGGGGACCGGCCGGGGCAGGGCCAGCCCGGGCTACGGGCGGGGAAGTGGACCTATGAGGCTAGGACGAACCAGAGGCGGCTCGGAGCATGCTGCGGAAGGCGGCCCCCACAAGCAGATCCAAGGCGTGTGGGGCCGCGTGAAACTCTGCGGCGACAGTGGAGGTATGGGGGCCGCTGCGGTCGTTTGTGTCGTGCTTTCCTTGGTATTGGTGTCGCCTGGGCTATGGCCCGCACCCTCGTGCGAGACGCTCGTTTCCACCGCGGTCGATATCCAGACCTGGGGGATCCACCAGCCTGGTGGGGACATCCCGGTCAAGCAGGTTTACGCCGGAGTTTCGTTCGAGCGGGATCTCTCTGCCAGACCGTGCGTCCGGGTCAAGGCCTACCTTCCACTGGCGTGGAGCAAGTACCAAGATGCCACCATCACCGGGCCGGGCGACACGGGTGTGCGCGCCGTCTGGCGTGCGCGTAGTCGGCGCTTCTCGGCTGTCGTGGGTTTCGATCTGCCCACCGGACGCACGCACCTCAGTCTTGAGCAGTACAAGGTGGCCACGCGAGCCCTCCCGAGCAGGCTCCTGGATCTCGAGTTGAAGCGCGTGGGTGAGGGCTTCGATATCGTGGTGGGAGGGTCTGCGGCCCGGACGGTTGCCCGCAACACTGTGGTCGGGGCAGCCCTAATGCTCAGGTCCAAGGGCAGCTATGTGGCCTACGAAGCGGAAGACGAGGGCTCTGTCCGCATCTCTCCATCCGAGGAGGTGCTATTGGGCCTGACTCTTGTCTCGCGCGAGCATCAGGAGGATCCCCTCTGGCGTTTCCGCGCGGGGATCGGCTTTCTGTACACGGGAAGGGTTTCGATCGAACCCGACGAAGTTCCCTCGTTTGAGATCGACCCCGGCCCGGAGGTGTCACTGCATGCTTCCTACTACAGGTGGCTGAAAGAGGGCAGGTGGCTCGACTTCTGGATAAGGGGTCTGCTGAGAGACGAGAGCAGTGTCCACGGCCGGCCGGGTCTGGCTCCGACTGAGATCCTTGGCATCAGCGTAAAGCGCGGAGTGGGGATTGGCTTCGCTTATACACGCCCCTTCTACGGGGACTTCAAGATGGGCCTGGAGGAGATGATCTTCAACGGAGCCAAGGAGAGCGGGAGCGGGAACTCGATTACTTGGATCCTGATCGGCTGGTCGAGAGAGATCGATCGGTACACGAGCGTGGAAGCTGGATTGCGCTTCGGATTTGGCTCGACCGCATGGGGTGATCCGTTTGATACGAGCACGTGGCACAGTGTCCGGATTTCGGGCAGCTGTATAAGGGTTTCCGCCACCAGGCGCTTCCTCTAGTGGAGGCCCCCGGGTGGCGGGGCACTCGGTTCCTTGTCTGGGTGGAGCTTGACGGATTCCGGCGTTGGGGACCGGGCTTCCCTCGGGGGGATAGGTGTGAGAAGCCGTTTGACGTCCGCACTTCTTTTCGCCCTCGTGGTGGCGGGTTGTAGCACCGAGAGTGGGCTTCGACCGGCTGAGATGCCTCGGGGGCTGGGGCTATTGCTCCTTCCACCACGGGGTTCGCTGGTGGAGGCGGATAGCCTTGAGTGCTGGGTGTATTCGGTTGGGTTTAGCGAAGAGGAGGCCAGGCAGGACACCACCGCTCCGGGCACGGGTGATCCGCTGGCCTACGCTGTAGCCTATCAGCTCGGACCAGCACTGGACCTCGAGTTCGACACACCGAGCGTCACAACCTGGTACAGGGTCTTCGTCCGGGAGGGAGCGCTGGCAGGGGAGACGACCTTCGAGCTCGGGTGGGGTTTCTCGGGGAATGCCAACGTGTATGTCGCGCTTTGTGACACGACGGCCTTGGGGTACTCGCTCGGCGTCTATCCCCATCTGGATCTTGGTCTTGGGGCTCCGCCAGCCACTGCTTTCTCGGGGGAGCCCGCCCGGGGGGTACTGGTGCCTGTCTCGGTCACCAACGAATCCCCAATCGATGGCATAGAGGCCAGGTTCAGGCTTGTGATGGCCAGTCCAGAGGTGCCCGACAGCACGTGGCCCGACACCACTGTGACAGAGTTCGACATATACGTCGATGCTGGGAGCCGGCTGTTCGGTGGTCGTTCCGCGAGTCCGTTCAGCTGGGAGGTGGCCTTCGCCGATTCTGATTCAGCCGCTTTCAAGCTTCTTGTGTATCCCAAGGAGCCTGCGAAGCGCGGCGGTGCGGAGGCTGCGAACCTCGAGATCGAGCGCGGCAGCGACATCCTTCTCTACTTGTGGCCTCACGGAATGGACTTCGCAGCTGGTCCGGAGCACAGGCTGATCATGGAATGGGCCCGCTTCTCAGTGCGGGGGGGCGAGGAGTCTGTAGAGGCCGAGGTCGTCCGCGAAAACCCGCTCTGAGGTGCCGATTCGAACCGCGCACGCGGGCCGGGGGCCATCTATTGTGCGCCCGATCCTGAATCCGTACCCGGCATGTTCTCTTTGACCCAGGCCACCTGTTCCGCACTCAACGGTACCGGTCTTGCGGCATCGAAGGGTGCGTTCAGACCGGCTACATTCACTATGGCGCGCGCGGCCAGGTCGCAGAACCGCAGCTCGACGTATTGCGGCCCAAGGGCGATCACCTCGGCTGTAGTCTCGTCGTCCAGCCAGGCTGACAGTCGGCCAGATTCCTGCGGGGCGGAGATATATTCGAAGGCTTCGAGGGCCTGAAGGCGCTCCTCGGTGCTGGTGGATGAAAGGCCCGCGAGCAAGGCCTCTCGTCGTGATCTATCGCCCAGTCTGGCCAGGGCCAGATCCAGACTACGACGCACCTCCGCATCGGATTCCTGCTCGAGGATCGACTCCAGCTCCTGTGCCACCCTCTCGGCGCCCAGGTGACCCGCCAGCAGTGCGAGCTCGCGGCGGACGGCGGCGTCGGGATGCCGGCGAAGAACCGCGAGCAGCTCGGGCGCCGGGGCGGCTGTGGGAGCCGACCTAAGCCACAGCAGTGCGTCGCGGCGCACGTTGGGATCGGGGTCCTCTGTGGCTCTGAGAAGCGAGGGAGCTGCTCCTTCCTTCACCAATGCTCCAAGGCAGCGAACCGCGGAGCGCCTGATCTCAGGATTTCTGTGGTGGATCAGCCGTTCCAAAGGCTCGAGCGCTGCCGTGCCGAGCGCCTCGGCCGCAGCTGGGGCATCGTCGTCGCAGGCCAGCACGAGCTCCTCGAACGTCTGCGGGTTGAGGTCTTCTGCCATTGGGGCCTCCTCAGCCGTGCACCTTGGGGCTTGAGGCCGCTGCGCGCAGCCTGGCGACTTCGCCATCGGTGACCACATGCTCCAGATTGCGCACGGACACAAAGCCGCCGAGACCGGTGCCGGAGTGCATATCGTAGTCGCGTACCCAGAAATCGCTCGGTCGGACCGCCCAGCCTGGGACGCTTCTCATCAGGCTCATTCTGGACCAGAAGTCTTTCTTCGAATCGTGCGGTCCTGGGTCGTTGTCTGAGTGCCAGCGCACGGGCTGGATCATACTGTTGGCGAGCCTCAGATAGTGGCCAATCTCGTGTGCCAGGGTGAAGACGTCGGTACCATCGCGCACTATCACGAAGCAGTGCCCGGAAGGGTAGGTGCCCGGTGGCTGCGCGAGGCCAAATGCTCCCTCCATGTTCCTGACAAAGTACACGTTGATCGCGTCAAGGTCGGCCTTGATCTCTTTGCGAAACCTCGAGAAGCGTCCCTTCTTGCGAGGAGCACGGTGAACTGTTTCGGCGTCTGCGTAGAAGTCGACGCGCCGTACCGTTCCCGGTGCTGGAGGAACCCCTTTGAGGGTCTCCGTTTTCGTGTCGACCATATATACGGGCCTGAGCTCGAACTGAACACCCATGGGGGCGTAGAACGCATTGAGAGCAGGGATCAGTTCCTTCTTTATCTCACGCTCCCGCCGCTGTGTCTTGACACCGTTTATGCTGACCAGGTTGGGACGGATCGGCAGACGGATGACGTCCTTGGCTACCAGTACGTTGAGCTCTGCGATGACGACTCCGTCTCCAGCGGCCCCGGGGCCCGTGTAACGTACCTCGATCGCGGCCGTTCCCGCCTTCTTCGAGATCAAGGCCACGTCGTTCACAGGCCCTTCGGGCAGAGCGGAATCTCCCAGGATGGCCACGGTGTCCTCGTCTGTCGAGCGCACAATGAGCGGCGCCCGCGCTGATATGGAGTGCCTGCGCAGGCGCACCAGGAAGCGCTGGCCCGGCATGACGTGCACGACCGGTCCCCGCAGGGGGCCTCCGGTGGAGGCATCCGTCGCATCCGGTCTGTATCCCCTGGCGTCCACGTGCGGCAACAACAGGTCGCCCCGCATGAGCGTCTTCATCGGGGATTTCTCGTGTTTCTGCTCCGGCCGCCACCGCTCGAAACTGACCAGTGTCTGCCGCACGAAGTACTTGCCGGGCTCTGACGCATTCTCCTTCTCGAGCACTTCGTTCAGGGCCTGGGAGGTCTTGGGGCCGCACTGGCCGTCGACCAGGAGATTGTATTTCGCCCCATAGTCGGCTTGGAACTCGAGAACGGACCGTTCCAGGTCCACCTCCGTCGTCCCGTCCACCACCTCGCGCAGGTAGCCGAGGAGATCGAGTCTACGCTTGACTGCATGCGGCGTGGCTTCACTCGAGTAGTTCTCGCGAGGCTCGAGATCCCCCCAGGAGATCAGATTGAAGTTCTCCGGCGCTCTGCTGAAGATACTGTGTTTCGGGATCGGGATGTTTTTCTCTTTCGACTCCGCATCGCCCTCCCGCATTTCGTCATCGGCCGTCCGGACGAAGAAGCACGAGTCGAACACTTCCAGGCGGACAATGCCTCCCTTTGGAACCCGGACGGCGTACAGCCCATTGACAGGTTCGATTTCGGTGCGCTTGCCCGACTCATCGACGACGGTGCCCTTGACCGAGTCGATGATCGCATCCTTGAACGCGCCGGGATACTTCTGGAAGTACACCAGGACCGTTGCTGTCGTGAAGCGCGTCAACCTTCCTGGTCGTGCGACGGCATGGGGGGCCTGAGCTCCGCCGGTGTTTTGATCGGGATTGGCCATCGGATGGTTTCTGTCTTCAAGCCGACATTGATGCTATCCCGCCACGGGGATTTGCATCGTCGATGAGACCTCTATGAAGAAGTGCTCTCCTGGCTTCAGCCCTCCCTGCTTGCCCTTGATCAAGAAGCCCACAAGCACGAGGCAAAGAGGGATGGCAACGATCTTCATAGACTTGCCCTTGAATTCGGAGCGCCCCTTCATGACGACAGGGACCTCATAAGGGCCGGCCTTCACATAGCCTTCGCCGAAGACGACGCGGCCCGGCTTGCCTATCATGCCATTCTTTTCCGCCTCTTTGATCGTGAGGACACCCTCAGAACCCTTCTTGATAGCCACGATACCGTGCACCTCGACATCCTCGACGATCTTGAACTTTACCGTCCCCTCCGGCTCCACTGCGTTGCTACGGGCGTCGTCGATCATCTCTGCTTCTATCATCCGGCCCTGGCGTATTGTGACCGTGGTCTGCGCCAGTGTTGAAACGGTAACCAGTGAGATCGCACACAGGGTTGCGACCATGATCCTTGCGCAGCGATTGAGCATTACCGAACCTCCTGCCTGCAGCTTGGCGGCCGCCAGCCCTACAGGCGGCCCCCATCGCCAAGCAAATGCATCGCCTTCTCTATTTCCCCCTTGCGGATCAACCTTCCCGCTTCGCCGACAATCTCTGCCGCCTCCTCCTCAGGCGGTTTCAGCCCAGCTCCTTCAGCTACCACAGGACCCGCATTTGAATCGGCTCCGGTGTCATAGGCTGCCCAGATGTGATAGTGCCTTACGGGGCGGAACGCAAAGGTGGCAACCTCGAGTCTCGCTCTCGTTTGCCTCGGGGCTAGGCGGAGTGCCGCCCGTATGATCCTTGAGATGTCCCTCGAGTGCTTCTTCGCGGTAAAGCGCACCTCAGCGCCCCGGCATGCAGATTTAGCCACCTGCAGTGCCATCTCCAGCTGGTCCGGCCTCAGCGACGTGTAGTCCCATGGGGGGACGGCTGACTCCGGTATCTGCATCGACTCGCAGGAGTCCGATTGGAACCACCTGTCCTTGAAGATACCAGCCGAGTCGAAGGCGAAGAAGTCAGCCCCTGCGGCCAGGTAATCGTCGTTGCCCAAGATGAGAACCTGCTGGTACCAGGCTATGCGTCCACCCGCATCCCTACCTTGACGAATGACCTTGCCTACCAGGTGCAGTGGCGGGTCGTCATCTGTCGTCACATGAAAGAGGGCAGAGCGGAACTCGGGATCCAAGACCTCTCCCCAGTCGCGGCATGCATCGACCGCCTTCTGTGCGGTTTCCGGATCGGTCCCGGGAGAACGCCCCACCAGTGTGAAGCCCTGCGTGAAGGGAAAGGTCCCATATACGATTTGTTCAGCCCGGATCATGCCTGCTTGGTACCTGCATGGGGTATGGGCATTTCACAGCTTCGGTAGTTTCTGTTCGAGATCGGGGAAGGTGATCGTCACGGCGAAATTGGCACCGAAGACATGCTGTCCTCCGGCCTCGTGGACCTTTATCAGCGCCAGCTCGTCATCCACTTCCCATACATCTATTATGTCGTCGCCCACGTTGTTCGGATCCGTTTTCTCAATGCCCGCCTTGAAGCTCTGCCCGGGTTTCCAGCGGATTGTGCCGGATATTCCGGGTTCAACCTCCATCGGATTCCACGAGCCGGTCGTGTGGTCCCAGAACCGGAGGTGGTAGCCCGGAGGGCACTCCGAGACTTCAACGCGCACCAGAAGCCCTGTTTCCTCTATCGCCTCTAGCCTCTTCAGGAAGTCCCGGACCATTGAGGCCTGGGCGGTACCGCGGTACTTCTCGAGGAAGCGCTGGAGGCGGTGCTTGAGCGTGCGGCTGAAGCGGAATGCTAGGCCATGAGCTTCGATGTCCGCTCTCAGGCTGGCAAGGGCTTCTTCGGCAGAACCCTCCATTGCCTCGCGGGCCATGCTTCGCAGATACGAGGCGAGACGCTTGCCCCAGTCGTGCCCGTCGCAGGGAGGTATGGCGTCGAGCTGCGAGGCAAGGCCGACCAGCTCGGTGCCGTTGTCCACCGCGTTGGTTGCTGCCCGAAGAAGCTGGGAGATCTCTCGAACTCGCTTGTAGATGGACCGCCAAGGCTCATCGGCAAAGGCGTCGTCCCCGTAGGACGAGGCATAGGATGCGAACAGCTCCGCTACGTGGGAGAGCACGGACGCGGAAGGAGCGGAGGGATCGGGCATGGCGTTGTCTATGGCAGCAACGTCTTCGGCACGACGTTCCTCGTATGTCTTCTGTCTGCGCTCGGCAAAGCGCCGCGTCCAGGCGTCCTTGTCCTCATCGAGGAAGATCATGGAAGAGACAGCGCTCCGGAAGGCCTCGGGCGTGGTGCTGCTGTTCTTGAGCATCGCCTCCAGCCGCGGACCCGCACACTCTGCGTCCCACCTGCGCTTCAGATCCGAGAGCCTCGACAGGAGGCTCTGGTATTCGGCGGAGTTCGGTGGGAAGTACTCGAGGAGCGTCATGTACCGGTTGACGTAAGATGAAAAGTCCTCCCGGTTGCAGCGGTCAATGAGCTCGGACATCTTCTTCGTGTACAGAGCAACTCGTTCGCAATTGAGGATGCGGTCTGCAGTTTCTCTGAACTCGCCAGAGAAGAATCCAGCAAGCAGGCTATTCCTGTAGCCCTCGAGGGCCTCGACCCGCTCTGCAGCGGTTCCCCCTCCAGGCTTTGATCGCTTCAGGATGTCCTGGATCTTTGCGTCCTGCCAGAGATTGACGAGCGACAGCATAAGTATCGCAAACGCGGAGATACCGGCCACCCACCACTTGACCTTTCGTGCAATCAGCGCTTTGCGCTTCTCCATCAAGAGGCGCACGGACCAGACGAACGGCTTCTCTAGCCCGATCGGCCTGAGCTCGCGGGGCGGCAGCGTTATCGGGTTGCCGTCTTCGTCAGTGGCGTGCTCTACGCCACCTGTCGATGAGATGAAGAAGATCTGCAGATCCGGCGACTTCGTCAGGCAGTAGTCCACAAGCGGTTTCAGAAGCAGCAGCACTTCTTCCACCTGGTCGCGCCACGGCAGGTGTTTGGAGACGTGCTCCTGTTGCAGCACGGCGGAGACAAAACTTTCGTAGCCTTTGTAGCGCGAGTAGCGGATGTCGTCGCCGACCAGGACCACCTGGCCTTCACCGCGGAAGCCGTCGAGCAGGTCCGACTTGGTTATCACGATCGCCACGGGGATCTTCAGGCGGTTGCGGGTGCCCTCGACGAGCTGCGCGAGCATCAGTTCGAAGGAGTCGATCTTCTTGCGCCTTCGCAGGGCGGCGTCCTCGCCCTTGAAGACAAGGTCTTCGGCGTCCACCAGGATGAAGACGCAATCGCAGCTTTCGAAGTACTCCAGGAACTCCTTGCCGGCCTCGACCTCGCGGTCGATCGAGACACTCTCTCCGCGGTAGTCCTGGGACTCGAACGGGTATCTGATGGTCGAATCGATAACGGCGGTGAAGCGGTACTTGCGCTCGGTGGCTGTCGGCGGTGGCCACTTGCCCGAGGCTAGCAGGTCGTAGTAACCGCTCATGTCCTGGCGGGTCTGGTAGTCGTCGGTCTCGAGGGAGAAGTCGCGGCGGCCGTGGGTCTTGTGCCAGAGCATCGTGAAGAAGACGGTCTTGCCCGAACGGGTGTGGCCGAAGATGCCTATCTTCCGCTCGCGCTTCCCGCCCTTCTTGCGGCGCCCCTTTATCTCCTTGGTCTCGGCACTTATACGCTTTGCCTTTGCCGTGCCCCGTTTGAACAGAGAGATGAATCCCATCTTCCCTACCTGCTTACGCCTGCGGCCCGGCCTCCCTTGGACCGAACCGTCAATGCGAGATCCTGCAGATGGTCTCGCAGTACTCGTTGAGCTGCTCGAGCTGCCATGCCTGCCTGTGGTGCCAGTAGGCGATCGTGCCAACGAGCAAGCCCACGGCGATCAGCATGTACAAGATCTGGAGCCTGAACGCCATGCGCCAGCGGCTCAGGCGCCCGAAGGTCGCCCTTCCGCGGCGCAGTTTGAGTAGCGCCTTCCAGAGCCTTTTCCAGAACGACTCCTTCTCGATGTATCCGTTGCGCTCGAAGAAGTAGGCCAGCACCCTGCGCACGCCCGCCGCCTCGGCGAAGAAGCCTGCTTCCGCGAGGCGCTGCTCCAGGGTGTGAGCCTTGAGGGCGAGGTTGGGGACGCTGGAGTAGCGAGCGCGGCGGCGCTCCAGTTCGAGAAGAAGTTCCGGCAGGGAGGCTTCCTTGACCTTCTCGAGCGGAATGTCGTCCTTCCAGTGCCCGCCAGGGTCCTTCTCTTCGAGGAACCGGGCTACCTCTCCGACTAGGTAGTACCTCAGAGCGTCAGCTTCATGGAGAGCGGCTTCGTCGAATATCGCGGGTGTCAGCTCCTCGTAGATGAAGACTCCGTCCAACTGCGATGTCTGTCGCTTGGAGAGGCAGTAGTCGTATGCCTTCCTGTGGCCGCGGCCCTCGTTCGCGTAGTTCTCGAAAAGGGTAGTGAGGAAGTGGGCAACGATGGGGCTCAGGCCCGGCCTTTGGAAGTCCACCCGCTCGACGAGCTCGAGTAGCTTCGCGTCCATCTCGGCGAGCAGGGTTTCGTTGCCTCGGAGGTTCTTGAAGTCATCGAGGACGCCGACAAGGTTCCTTTGCAGATCTTCCAGGTCGAAGGCGCTCGGGTCCTTGTCGAACTCGGCCGCCTCGCGGAAGACTTCTTCCAGCTGGGCAATGCCCACGCGGGTGCGCCCGGCCGTCCTATCCGTGCTTCCGTCAGCCATCTGTAGCGCTCTCCGGTCCCTGGCCCAGCAGGCCGGGCCCGCCGGCCCGGAGGCGACCGGTGCACCGGCCCGCAATTACAGATAGTAAAGCTTTATGTCGGTCTCCTTGTTCTGGAGCAGTTCCCGGAGGTCGATCACCCCGGAGGAGCGAAGGGTGATGTAGTCCACCCTGTCTCTCTTTCCTCGCTCCACCTCCATGAGCAGGAATATGCGCCCTGGCCGTTCCTTGAAGTCGGGCTGCAGGTCGGGACAGTACAGGGGCCGGTCGTCGTTAACCCCTCCTTTCAGGCGTATGTCCCGCTCACTGGTGCCCTCGGCCGCGTTGTTGCGCAGCACGAAAAGCACACTGCGAATCGTCTTGGTCTCCAAGTCTCTGAAGTAGAGCACCTGGCTGTCTTCACTGAAACTGCTTTCGATCTTGCCGACCCCCAGCAAGTAGTAGTCCTGCTGGCGGTAGGTGACCTTGGGCCGGGGCGCTTCCGCCGGTGCCTCGGCGCCGGATGCTACCTTCCCTGCTATGAACTCGACCGACTGTACGGCGTACTCTAGCAACTCTGCACCTTTGGTGATCAACCGCCCCATTTCTCCATGCTGGTAGGGCGTGGTCGAGTAGTGGGCGATAGAGTCGTGAAGCCCGATTCCGCCGGCGCGTTCCGGGAGTCCTCCGGCCTGCAGGAACTCCTGGTCCAGTGTCTGTCGGACGGGCGAGAGGCTCCGCAGCGTATTGCCGAAGACCCTCAGCATGGACCTCAGTGAACCCACGAAGAACGGCGGGGGCACCTTCTCCCATCCCACGAGGTTCTCCAAGGCCACGCTCCAGCCAGAGGCCAGATGCTGGAGGAACGTTCTTGCAGCCAGTACCCAGGGGTGGGCGTCAGCCGCTGGGGGTACCGCCTCTAGCGTGCCGACGATAGTCTCCATACCCCTGAGGGCAAGCCTTGCGATTTCCTCGGAACGCCGCCGCAAGCCATCCGTGGCACCCATCGAAAGAGCTGGCGGCAGGAAGTCTTCGGACTCTGCTATCTTCCCTTCGGCAACTACCAGCTCGGCAACCTTCAGGGCGGATCCGTCGTGCGTCACGCGCGACTCATCCAAGAGCAGCTCGTACTGGCGGACTCTCCACGGCTTTGCCCCAGACTCCTCTGGCACGCCGGCCTCGACCTTAGCGCCTTGTGCCCGCACATAGACGGGTATCACCTTCTCTGCGCGCTCCTCGATCTCGGCCAGGCCAACCACAGGGTGCTCGCCTCTGGTTTCCGAGTCCGGGTCGATGTCCACAATGGAGCCATCGGGGCAGACAGCCTTGCACGCGAGCAGGGCCACGCGGAGCCGGGTCGGGGACTCCAGGGCGGCTTCGATCCGCAGCGGAGGCGAGGTACCAGCCCTGGAGGGAACGATTCCATAGAGCGGCATGCCGTGCCGGAGGATCCAGGAAAGTGCCTCGTCGTGGTACTGTTCCTGCTGCAGGAAATGCTTGCTGCCGACGAGCATTCCGTCGCGCCAGTTGACTGAGGCAAGGTCCAGCCGTTTCACGCCCAACCCCCCGCGGTAGAAGCCCTGGCATGGGATGGCCTTCTTGTTACCGCCCGGACCCCTGTCCGTGCTTTCGCCGCAGCAGTTTGGCACAGGCTTCAGGTACTGTCCAGAGCCGGCGGGGGCGCAATGTGTTGACGAGCCAGTGCGGCTCATCCAGCATAGTCGAGGCCGCGGGGGCGGCTGTCCTGGGCGCTGAGGATAGCCCGAGTAAGGGGATGCTGTACCGTGGCCCAGAGGTTCCTCGTTGCTCCCGGTTCCCGGGGTCTGGAGGCTCGAGATGAGCTCGGTTGCTTTCCCTCTGCGACGGGTTCTTTTCAGGGTTTCGGTGGCTTTGGCCGTGTCGCTTCCACCGTTCTGGGGTGTCGCCACTGCGACGCTGGTGCCGGCCTGGGAGAATCCGGTTACGGTGTCCAGCGGGGCACTGCTTGTGCAAGACATGGAGATCCGGGCGGACGGCGCCGGCGGTGCGATCGTGGCTTGGCACGACACGTGGGACGCCGACCTGGTCTACTGGATGCGTGTCAGCCCCAGCGGGACGGTTGTTTGGGGCCCCAGCGCTGCCGCTGTCACTCCCTATGCGGGGGTTCCGGAAATCGACCTCGTGGTCGCCGGCGAGTATTTCTATGTTTGCTGGCTGGGCTGTGTGCCCCCGGAGTACGACGCGGATCGGGTTCTCGTGGTGAAAGGGAAGGTTTCGACAGGGGAGTTGGTTTGGGAGGCATATCCCCAGGGCTATCCCGTAGCTAGTGCTGCCGAGGGCGCGGTGCGTCTCTTCGATGCATGCGCGGACTCCTCTGGGGATCTGGTCGTGGTCTTCGAGCTCGAGGGCCTCGATTTCAACCACATCATAGCGTCGAAACTGACAGGAAACGGTGCAACGCCTAGCGAGCCGTGGGGGCCCGGCGGGTTTGCCGTGCTGTACGCCGAGCCTGGCGGGGCGTTCTGGTATCCGCGCGTTGTTTCGGATGGTAACGGCGGAGTGGTGGCTGCTTGGTTGCGCGCCGTGGACTATCGAGACAGGCTGTATGTCCAGCGCCTTGACGCGCAGGGGAATCCTGTCTGGTCGGCTGGTGGTGTCTACGTCGCAGGGGCCGATGCCGAGGGAGGAGCCCAGAAGCCACGGCTTGCGGCTACGTTCGATGGAGGCGCCGTCGTCTCATGGTTCCAGTACGACACCGCGTGTTCATGTACGGCACTGCATGTAAAGAAACTGGCCGCGCTTGAGCCGCTCAGTGGATGGGGGCCTGTTAGCGCCAAGCGGGATGCCGACGCCAACTCGGATATTTCGCCACCAGTGCTTTTCGACAAAGAGCCCTATGAACCGAGCCTTGTGCACCCCTACCCTGTGCACCGCGAGGACGGATGGGGAGACAGCCTCGCGGTGATTCGGCTTTCGCTTGGTGATGGTTCGGTTTCGTGGCACCAGATAAATGTCACCCACTTCGACATGGAGGCTTCCTTCCTGCGAGCGGCATCTGACGGCATGGAAGGTTGCGTGCTGGTGTGGTCAGAGGCGTTCGGGGACAGAGGGGAACTGGAGTACACGGTACACGCCTTGAGGGTGCGCGGAGACACTGGTCTCCCGGACGGACAGCCAATCCAGCTACAAGGGGACGCCTGGGCCAGTTCCCGCTGGGTGGATGTGTGTGACGCGGGGGCCGGCGTAGCCTACGCTACGTGGAACAGCGGCTCGAAGGTGTACGTGCAGAAACTCATCTCGCCTTATCCGGAGTGCTCAAACAGTGGACCTTTGGAGTTCGACCCTCTTACAACTTGTACAGAAGATGACATGGACTTGACGGTCCGGAACCCGGGCGATGAGACAATGCCTCTGCGCGTGCAGTGGATGTCGGGGTCATCTTCTGCGTTCTCTTTGCCTGGCCCCGTCCCGAACGAAGTTGCTCCCAGAGACTCCGTCCAGATCAAGGTCCACTTTGCACCCGATGTCACAGGCCCGCACATGGCCCAGCTGCATCTGACCTATGGCTGTGAGGCAACTGTCGAAGGCTTTGCTTACGAACCGGCATGCGAGGTTTCGCCTGCTACGCTCGACTTCGATTCGGTCATCGTTGGTGAACCGAGAGCGGATACGCTCTCATTTGCGATCCTGAACGCTTCCCCCGGACGAATGGATGGTACGGTCACGCTCAGTGGTGGGTCTTCCCTGTTCTCCGTCGTCGGCGGTGACACCATTCCATATTCGTTGGCACCTGAGGAGAGCGCGAGCATCGAGGTCGCTCTCTCCTACGATGGCACGGGGAGCCAGGCGTGCGGTGACTTCGCAGCCATCATCGACGCTGGCCCCTCCTGCGGATGTAGCAGTGTGCAGGCCAGGGTAACTGTGACAGACTACGGCGAGCTATCCGGACTGCCCGTTGAGCTGGACTTCGGTGAGAAGGCAGTGCTTGCAGACCCAGAAGGGGACTCCTCGTACGTTCAGACATTCACACTACACAACGTCACCGATGAAAGCTGTGGCCCGTGGGGGGGGCAAATATGGCTTTCTGGAGTGCCTGACCCGCCACAGGCGGGCCTGCCGCCGGTCTTCTGGCTTTCGCATGCGTGTAGTGGAACAGACACCATTGTGATCGATCCTGGCCAGGCGTGCTCTATGACGGTGGGCTTCCGCCCCTACGAAGATCTATGGTACTCGGCAGAGATGATGGTCCAGGACCTCGGCACGGGCGAGCAGGTCAGTATCCCGCTGCGCGGAGAGGGCACCTATGGCGGGCCCGCGTGTGCGTTCTGCGAGAGTCAGGGGAGCGTACCGGATACGCTGGATATGGGGACACTGGTCCTGGGGGACCATCAGAGCGCGACCTTCTGTATTACCAACACGGGAGGTGGAACCCTCTCTGGGGCAGTTAGCCTTCAGGGCAGCGAGACGGACACGCTTCAGTTCAGCATCTCTCCGAGGACGTACTCTCTCGGACACGGAGAAGAGCGTGAGCTCACGATAACCTATTCTCCGCAGGTGACGGGGGACCATTGCTGCAGGGTGCTATGGGGTAGTGCCTGTGAGGGCTTAGGTTCGCTCGTCGTGCGTGGCTCAGGCATATCACCTGGCGCATGTTCGATGTCCCCCGACACGCTCGACTTCGGCGAGGTGGTAGCTGGTGCGGCGTCTACTTGTACGCTGTTCGTGAGCAACTCGGGCGATCTTCCGATATCGGCATCTATAGCCTTAGAGCGCCTGGAGGAACTCAACCTGGAGTACGCAGGCACCTCCGAGTGCGTCCGTCAGGAAGGAGACAGTTTGAAGATAGAAGTAGACGGGCACGGGACCTGTGATGTTGTTTTCTCCTTTGAGCCGGAGGAGATCGAAGGTGGGCAAGACGTTGCCGGATGGCTTCCCGTGCACGGCGACTGTGGCGGCCAGGAGGTGTACTGTACAGGGCACTCCGTGAACCCGGGCGTCTGCGTCGTGAACGCCAATCATCCAGGCCCGTACCACCCCGGGACCCAGGAATTGAACTTCGATACGCTCCTTGTGGGGCAACCAGATACACTTGCAGTCGGCCTGTACAATGCGGGCCTCTCCCCGTGTCTGCATGTGGCTGGCAACATCTCCCTCTCCTCTACGTCTGGGTTCGGTCTAGTCGGTGGTGGGGGACCTTTCGATCTGGAATGCGGGGATACACTTGTGGCTTTCGTCTCCTTCGTCTCTGACAGTGAGGGAACATATACGGCAACGCTCAGGACCGGATGTGAGGATGTCTTGTGCAAGGCCGTCGTGGCACACCCCCAGCAGGGACCGTGCGCCTTCTGTGATAGTGTTTCGACATCGCCTGATACCCTTGACCTGGGCGCGGTGCTGGTCGGCGGAGAGGAACGCAAGGAAATATGCCTTACGAACCTCGGCTGGCCGACGATTGAGGGAGAAGCGAGGATCTTGCCGCTGGAAGGCCAGGAGGCGGACACAGCGTGGTTCTCGCTCGAGTCGGCGACGTATTCCATCGAACATGGCGGCCAGCACTACCTCGTTGTAGTTTACACTCCGGGCTCTCTTGGAAGGCACCTGGTGGTTCTGGACTGGGGAGGGGGATGCGGGAACTTGGCCGCCTCCGTCCTTTTGGGCACCTGCAAGGCTTCAGAGCAGTGCGAGGTAAGCCCTGGTGCCGTTGAGTTCTCAGGAAACATCTATTACAGACCCAAGGCCCCTGAACAGCCGGAGATGTTCAAGTACGTCACTGTTCGCAACGGCGGTCCGGACGTCCTGGAAGGTGAGGTTTCCTTGGAGGACGAAACCGGTGCGTTCAGGCTAGAGGGCCCAGGCCAAGGCATGCCCTCGTGGCCCCGGTTTGTGTTAAGGCAGCCGGGGGAGAGTTTTCGCTTCGCGGTACTCTTCAGGCCGCTTGGGGCCGGGAGCTACAGCGCGCGCATTCTCTTCGGCCAGGGTTGCCCGTGTGGCGCCATCGGCGTCTCGGCGGAGGCCCTACACGCGGGAGATCTCAGCGGCCCCGACGGGGAGGCCAATGGCAAGCTCGACGTGTACGACTTCCAGCGTCTTCTTCGAATCTTGGAGGAGGCTGATTCCCTTTTGCCCGCCGAGGAGGACCTCGGGCTTGGGGACCTGAATGGTGACCACGCTGTGGACATTGCAGATCTTGTGGCTTTGGCGGAGGCTCTGCTCGAGAGTGGATTCCTTCAGGCAGGGTTAGGGCTGTCGAATGTCGCGACACTGCGCCTGCAAGGGGGGCCTTCGGGCTGGGCGTCCCTCCTGCTAGAGCCAGATGACGCTGCGGTAGAGCTGCTGGCATTGGAACTTCCGATGGCGCTTGTGCGCCAGGAGGCACCGCCTACGTTCGTGGCTACGGAGGGCTTGCGGCATTGGGAGGTCGTAAGCGCTGGCAGGCTCAGGGTGCTCTTGGTTCCGGGAAAGCTCGGCTCCGGAGTCTCCGGGCGCCTGGGGATGTTGGACGTGCCGGTCGATGCGGGGGCCTTCTGCGGGGCAACGCTTGGGGTCGCTCTTGCGGGTGGGGCCGTCGGTCGAGTGACGGGCCAGTGCGGCTGCGCGGAGGCCCCCGCGGAGGTCGTGGTCGTCCCTAACCCAGCGTTTGGCGAAGCGGCTTTCATGCTTTCACTGCCAGCTGGCCCCTGGAGTCTGGGTGTGTTCGACGTTCAGGGGCGCTTGCTGTTCGAGCGAAGCGGGCAAGCCCCGGCGGAGGGGGCAATGGAAACGGTACTTTGGAGCTTGACAGATGGCCCGCGTGGGAGATGGGTGCCCCCGGGGATCTACTTCGTTAGACTCGCAAGCGGGGGGCAGAAGAGGGTGGCGAGGCTCAGTGTCGTACGCTGATGCTGATGAGGGCGCAACGCCGGGGTAATGCCTCGCTGCGGCGGGCCTGCCACGGGAGTCTTGTTGACTGCAGGATGCGGTTGGGGGTAAAGCTCCCTGGAAAGCCGCCCGAGCCTACAAGATGATGGGGAAAACCCACCCGGCCTCGCTGCCCGGCGGGCATGTGGTGCGCCGGCCAGGCGCCTTGGAGCGATCGGGTAAGGAAGGATCATGGACAGGACAAACCTTTCGCCGGAGATCCAGGAGGTGCTCCGCAGGGCCGAGGCGATGGCTCGCCATCAGCGAGCCGACTACGTCCTCCCCGAACACATCTTCTTCACCGTCGCCAATCTGGACGAGGGGATGGTTCCGGCAATCTTCGATCATCTGAAGGTCAGCCCAAACAAGATAAAGGCCCTCCTGGAGGAAGAGCTCAAGTACGTCCTGCCCACTTCCGTGCCTCAGGAGACCTTAGATCTGACGCCCAAGGCCCGTAAGGTCGTAGAAGCTGCGCAGTACTGGGCCCAGGAACTGTCTGAGGACGAGAACGCCGAGGCCGGGGCAGAGCACCTTCTTCTTGCACTTGTCGACGACGAAAGCCCGATCGGGAAGGACGTGCTCGCGGAGATCGGGTTGAACAGTAGGATAGTGCGCAAGGCCATTGCGGAGGTCAAGGCGCTCGGTGACGTAGTCCGGCTTGTCCCCCAGGCCTCGGCCGAGGGTGTAGGTGGTGCGGCAGGGGCGGCGAAGAGCGCTGGCATGCAGGCGCTCATGAAGTTTTGCATTGACCTCACCAAGCAAGCGGAAGAGGGCAAGTTCCAGCCCGTCATCGGCCGCGAGAAGGAGATAGACGCTGTCATCCGGACGCTGTCGTGCATGAAGAAGAGTAACCCGCTCATAATCGGCGAGCCGGGGGTCGGCAAGACGGCACTCGTGGAGGGGCTTGCCCAGAGGATCGTTGCAGGAGAGGTGCCGCTCTTCCTGCGAGAGAAAAAGATCTTCTCGCTGGATGTGGGTTCCCTGATCGCTGGAGCCAGCTATCGCGGCGAGTTCGAGGAAAGGCTCAAGAATGTCATCCAGGCCGTCACGGACTCGCAAGGCAAGATCATTCTCTTCATCGATGAGATCCACGTGCTCATGGGCGCAGGCGGCCAGCGTGGCGGCGCCGACGCTGCGAACCTGCTGAAACCGCCGCTCGCCAGGGGGGAGATCCAGGTAATAGGCGCCACGACGCGCGATGAGTATGCGAAGTACATAGAAAAGGACGCCGCCTTCGAGCGCAGGTTCGCGGTGGTTACGGTCGATGAGCCTGCGCCGCAGCAGACCCGTGAGATCCTGGAGCGGGTCATAGAGCGCTACGAGAAACACCACGGAGTGAAGTACTCTCCGAAGGCCCTGGATGAGGCCGTTCGGCTGGCTGTGCGCTACTTGCGGCAGCGGCGCTTGCCCGACAGTGCGTTTGATGTGGTCGACAACGCGGCGGCTGATACGCGCGTTTTCGTCGTCTCGGTCATAGAACAGCTGCGGAAGGACGATGTGGAGGTGGGGCCGCTGATCGAGGGCCTGAGGTCGCGCTTCGGGGAGGATGGGGCACTTCAGGCGATGCTTGAGCGGCTGCCGGAGAAGCCTTCGAAGGAAGACCGGGTGCGCCTTGCGGATGATCTCGAGAAGTGGACGCCGATCGTCACCGAGGATGCAGCCTCGGCGTATGTCTCCAGGCGTACTGGTGTCCCCGTCTCGCGGGTGGCCGAGGACGAAGCGCAGAAGCTGGTGAGGATGGAGGATCTGCTCGGCGAGTACGTGATCGGCCAGAAGGAAGCCGTGCAACTCCTGGCGAAGGCGGTCAGACGCTCGCGGGCCGGATTCAGTGACCCGAAGCGCCCCATAGGAAGCTTCTTCTTCTTTGGCCCGACGGGGGTGGGCAAGACCTACATAGCGAAGATGCTGGCGCGGTTCCTGTTCGATGACGAGAAGAATATGGTTCGGGTGGACATGTCGGAGCTGAAAAGCCAGCACGACGTGGCCAGACTGATAGGTGCGGCGCCGGGGCTGGTCGGCTACGAGGAAGGCGGGCGCCTCACCGAGCCGGTGAGGAAGAAACCGTATTCCGTGGTCCTGTTCGATGAGATCGAGAAGGCCCACCCCGGCATCTATGACCTACTGCTCCAGGTACTCGATGAGGGGCGGCTGGAGGACGGGCA
This sequence comes from uncultured bacterium, assembly GCA_964388535.1. Classification (GTDB taxonomy): domain Bacteria; phylum Eisenbacteria; class RBG-16-71-46; order CAIMUX01; family WJJG01; genus CAYMBA01. The sequence goes on from CAYMBA010000011.1 coordinate 28,562, forward strand.
GAACCGTGTGGCCGACTTTACAAATACGGTGATCATCCTTACGAGCAATGCCGGCGCGCAGGAGATCCTGGCCGCACACAGAGAGGGGCGCCGGCTGACCGCTGAGGAGAAGCGCCAGATAGCGCTGCGTGTGTTCACACCGGAGCAGATGAACAGGATCGACGAGCTCGTGCCTTTCTATCCATATTCCAAGGAGGAGATCCTCTCAATCATCGACCTCGAGCTACGGCAGTTCTCTAAGCGGATGGCGGAGAAGGATCTGAAGCTGGAGATGCGTCCGGCGGCGAAGGATCTTCTCTACGAACTCGGCCACAGCGAGGAGTTTGGCATAAGGCCGCTTCGCAGTGAGATAAAGCGGCTGGTCATAGATCAGGTGGCAGACATAGTGATCAGGGAGAGCCCACCTCCGGGTTCCACGTTTGTAGTGGACGCCGAGGGGGATGAGATGAAGGTCTCCGTCGTCAGGCCGTAGCCCTGCATCGTTTCTCTGGGCTCGCCGGCGGAGCCAGCGAGGGCGGCTCCTGGCCGTCTCTACGGGAGGCAAGATGGCTGGCAAGACGAAATGGAAGTTCGCTGAGTTCGAGGATCCCCAGCTGACCACGGTGGCTCAGGCCCTTCAGATGAACCGGACCATGTACGTGGATCAGTTCAGTGAGGATCCCGAGTTCGAGAACAAGCTTGTACAGGTTGGAACCACATCGGAGCTCTTCGAAGCCATACCTGCGAAGGCGCAGGTGGAGGTGGAGAAGCTCAACGGGGACATGGAGGATGTTGAGCTTCATTTCAAAGGGATCTCCGACTTCGAGAGGAACAAGATCATCCTCATGGTCGAAGCCTTGAGGGAACAGGCAGAGACCGCCGACCTTCTGGAGCACTTCCTCAAGCTGTTCGGCAAGGGAGGGAAGTGGCAGAAGGTCTTCGAGGATCCCGCGCTGAAGGCGGGCTTCATGCAGAGGTTGGAGGCTGTCCTCAATCTTCTCGAGACGGCCTAGGCTGGGGAATGACCAGCGGCCGGGGGCCGCATGGAAAGTAGAAGGAGTTGGTCATGGCCGAGGAGATGGACAAGAACCAGGCTCCGGAGGAGAAGCTGAAAGAGAAAGAAGCCGGGACCAAGGTTGAGGCCAAAGAGTTCAAGTGGAGCGACTTCAAGTCCATGCTCAGCGGGGCGAAGCTCTACGATGGCCGCAGCATCCCGGCACTGAGGTGGTATCTTGAGGACGACATTCCGGAGACCAAGCGGTTTCTTCAGGACCCGGACTTTGCCAGTGAGCGCTACACGCTCACCCTGCGGCTTAGACTGCTAAAGCAGCTGCTCGAGGCCGCCACTTCGCTTGAGGATGCGAAGATGAAGGCGGAGGAGCTCGCGAAAAAGGCGAGGGATCTGCTGGAGAAGAACCTTGCAGAAATAAGCCGCAGAATCCGCAAGATGGAGACCCGCTATCGGTCCTTTGCTCTCTTCATCCAGAACGCGCAGATGGATCCCAACGAGAAGGTGAATGTGACTGTGCTGAACGCGAATCAGGACGAGCTCTTCGAGCCCGATAGCGATGCAATGAAGACGCTTGCGCGCGAGATCCAGCACTACGGCGAGTACGCTGACTACAAGGACCGCGCCTACGGTCTGCTTGTGATTCCCGGGCATCACTACCGTAAGGACCATCTGAATGCCCTGGGGACGCTCTTGAAGAACAATCGCTGTATGCTCATCACAGATGCCTTTGCCGGAGAGAAAGGCTTCAACGAGGCTGAGGACTACATCGAGCGCCTCCAGCTCGATCAGTTCAGGAGCATCCCGGATGCGAGTCATGAGAAGCGCCACATGATTGTTACCGTCAATGAGCTCGTGGGCAGGGAGAAAGAGAGCTATGAGAAGGAACACGTAACCCTGCCCGCATCAGCGGCCCTTGCAGGTCTCATCTACCGTACGGACAACGAGGAGGGCCCGCACGTTACACCGGCCGGTGAGGTGAAGGGGGACGTAAGAGGCGCTTCGCGCCCGAAGGTGATTCTCAACGCCAAGGATCACGGCACTATGAGCCGCGAGCTCAATCTGATTCCTTTGGCATTCCCGCGCGAGACGTTGCGCTTCATGGGCGCCAGGTCGCTTTGCACGGGCGAGGAATTCAAGTTCTTCGCGGTCTCGCGTGTGTATGACATGATCTGCAACGTCCTTAGCGACTTTGCAAAGGGCGTGGAGTTCAGGAACTGGGATGGTGCGACACAGAACCGGCTCGAGCACGGGATCCGGACGTTCTTGAATGCCCTCACGGGCCCGGGCAAGCCGCTGAAGAGCTGGGGCAAGCTCCAGACGTGGGAGGATACTTCCTCCGGCGAGGCTGGGGTTGTACGTGTCAAGGTTGAGCTCGAGTTCAACATGCCGGTAGAGAAGATCCTCTTCGAGCTGCCCGTCAAGCTCGGCGAGGACACTGGAGAGTAGGCCCTGGGGTCGCACCCCTTGCGACGGGGCGCAACTTGGTGGGACGGGGGATGCGGTTTCTAGGGCTGTTGAAAAGGATCTGGGACGCAATCAGGAGATTGGCCATGTCTAATGGAGAACGGAAGTACCAGAATGAAGCCCGGGTGTACATCGCGGGCGATGAGCTGAAGGATGTGTACGAGTGCTACTACACTATTCGGACCGAGAAGGCCCGCTCGGGACTCCCCACCAAGAATGCACATCCTCACAGAATCAGGATTGTCAGAAGGGCCTATGCCGAATCACCCGGCTTCCAGTGGGCGATGAACAGCAAGC
>CAYMBA010000012.1:0-29707 GCA_964388535.1 uncultured bacterium
TCCCAGCGGCGACTATATGCTCGCCGTGGTTGCTCACGAGTTTCAGCACATGATCCACTGGAAGTACGACGACAACGAGGACTCATGGGTGAACGAGGGCCTCTCCGAGTTGGCCATGTGGCTCTACGGGCACCCCGATCAGATCTCCGCTTTCAATGCATACCCCGACAACTCACTGACGACCTGGAATGGCAACTGGTCCGATTACATAAAGACATACCTTTGGACGCTGTACTTCTTCGAGCACTACGGTGGCAGAGACGCCGTCTACGCCGTAGTGCACGAACCGGCCAACTCCATAGCGGGCTACGAAGCCGTCCTGGACTCTATGGGGTATGAAGAAGACTTTGCCGACGTCTTCGCGGACTGGACGGTCGCCAACTTCCTAGATGACACTGAAATCTACGACGGGCGATTCGGCTACTATGGCGAGGAACTCCCTCCGTTCAACGTCTCGGGCACGTACTCCAGCTATCCAGTCGGGCAGCAGAACAGGACCGTCAACCACTGGGCGGCCGACTACTACAGGTTCGAGGATCTGGAGGACGCCTCTACATTGGAGATCTGGTTCGACGGATCCGACAACAACCGCTTCGCCGTATGGGCCCTGGACCTGGACGCTCAGGCGGGAACCAGTGTCGTGCGTTTCGAGCTGGACGACCTTCAGGCTGGAAGCCAGGGAGTGGCGGGGCTCGACAGTCCTGAGGACGAAGTGATCCTCACGGTCGCAGGCATATCCAGCTATGGCACGACGAGCTATTCCTTCGGTGCCGAGGTCGGCGCGGCTTTTGCGGATCTGCCGAACGTGGCGGCACCCCGCATCTGGCCGAACCCCGTACGATCTGGGTCTGTAGTAACGCTGCAGGCCCCGGGAAATGCCCCGGCGCAAGCGGAGATCCTCGATGAGGAAGGCAGACTCATCCGTAGGCTCTTCAGCCACGATGGGGTCCTTTCGTGGGACCTCCGTGGAGTAGACGGGCGCCCAGTGCGCTCGGGTCCTTACTTCGTCAGGTTCGATCGAGGTAGCGGAACCCGCGTTCTGGTGGTCCGCTGAGCAAGCCCGACGCCCGTCCGCCGTGGCTCTGCGTAGCCCCGACAGACGGGCAGACGCTCTGGAAAGGACAGCGGGGTAGGCGAATGAAGGCGCCAGTAATCTTGCTGCTGGCAGCGACTGCCATTCTCCTGCCTTCTCGCGTCACGCTTGCCTCCGTTTCCCTGCCAGTAGAGGCGAAGGAGGCCCCGGGAACCTACGAGGCCAGCGAAGGAACCAGACCTGGCCCGTGGACACCAGGGCTGGTCGAGCCCGTCGAACACCCAGTGGAGCGCTCGAAGCACAAGCTCGCCCCGGGTGACCTGCTATCTCTCCTGTTCTGGGGACCTGTCGAGGCATCATACCTCCTCGAGGTAGCCGCTGACGGTGCCCTACTGGTGCCGTCGCTGGGTTGCATCGAGGTGGCTGGCCGCAACGTGGCGGAGGCCGAGTCGCTTGTGGCCTCCATCGCTAGAGTGGCATTCCCGTCCAGCCGCGTAGCGCTCCGCCTTGTCCGCGCAGCGCACATCAAGGTCTGGGTGACAGGAGCCGTGATGCGGCCGGGCATATACGAACTTGGCTCGGGAAGCAGGCTTTCCGACGCCATCGTCGCCGCCGAGGGACTGACTGAAGCATCTGATGTACGTCGGATCGTCATTTCGGGAGCCGGCAGGAAGCGTGCAGAGGTCGACTTGCTACGCTGGCGGGTGATAGGTGAGGAGGCGGGGAATCCTGTGCTCCAATCCGGCGCCCGCGTCTTCGTTCCTCGCATGCGGGCAACCTATCAGGTAGCGGGAGCAGCTGCCTCTATCGCAGTGCCCCCGAGTGGATCTGCCTCCCAGCTGCGGGTCATTCCCCACCGACCAGGTGATACGGTTTCCTTCGCGATCGCTGCTGCTGGGGGCCCCGGCTCGGCCTCGGCCGAAGAGGGGGCGTGGCTCCTGCGCGGATCCACTCGACAGTGGGTACCCGCTGACTCAATGGATCGCGTGCTTCTGGAGCCCGGTGACAGGGTGGAGGTCCCGGTTGAAGAGAGTTGGATTGCTGTAAGCGGCGCCGTGGTCCGGCCAGGCTTATACCCTTACGTCCCGGGTCAAACTGCTGCGGCCTACGTCTTCGCTGCTGGGGGCCCGAGCCTTGCAGGTCGCCACGACGGTTGGAACATCCTAAGCCCCGATGGGGCCCGCAGCGACCTCGACCCCGCAGACCCCGTGCCCCCGGGCTCACGGATCTGGGTTCCGCAGCGGCGGACGAGGACGATATCGGAGTTTCTGACACCCCTCAGCACAGCCGTTGCCCTCATCGTTTCGCTCACAGTGCTACTGAAATAGTCGTGTCTGAAATGTGCGCGTGACAGGTGTGCTCTAGCGAAAGTGGGCACGCGGTCATCTCCCGTTGCGCCCCCGGGGGCACTGGCCACGCACGAGGAAGCCCAACCCCAGGCCCCGCAACGCCTCGCAGATGGCCATCAGCCGCTCCGGATTCTCCTCGGCCAGCATCTCCAAGCGCTCGAGCCAACCTGCAACCAGAAGAGTGAGGAGGAATCCCAAAACTGTAGCCGTAGCACAGATCAGTCCACGGTGGGGCCTGTCTTTCTCTTGGGGTGGGCGCGGAGGATCGAGGATCTGCAGCGCGGGGGTATCACGCACTTCGAGGATGGCATAGTACTCGCGCATCTGCTTGAGCAGTTCAAACACGGTCTCCTGGACCCGCAGCTCCCGATAGAGGCGCAGATACTCTAGGTTCAAGCCAGCCAACATCCTGAGATCCGGCAGAGCAAAGCCACCCGCCTCTCCCCTTCCATCCTCAGACGGCCAGGAGCCCTCCAGAGTCCGCCGGGCTTCCCTCAGTGAGGCAAGCATCCCTTCTAGGCGCGCTACCTCGGGGTGCTCCGGGCCCAACCTCTTGCGGGCAGAGCCAAGTTCCATCTCAAGCGCCACCCGCCGGGCCTCGAGTTCAGCCAGTGCACCGACTACGGCGTCGGCTTGTGCCTTGGGAGCTACGAACCCGAACCGCTTCTGGAAGGCGAGCAGACTCTCCTCTGCTGCCGAGAGCGTTGCCTGCACCGCTTTCATTCGCTCATCGATGAAAGCAAGCACCTCCCTGGCCGTGGTACGCTCACTCTCACTCAGGATTTCATCGAGGACCTCGAGACAAGACTGGGCCACCCGGGCTGCTCGCTGCGGATCTTTGTCCAGGATCCTGAGGCGCACGATGCCTTCCGGGCCAACGCGAATCCGGATCCTGTCCGCGAAGGTCTCCAAAGCATCGTCCAGATTGCGCGCCTTGTAGACATCGATCAGTCCCGTGCGCTCTATGACCTCCTCCCGCAGCCTGCGGCTCCGAAGGATGCCTGCGATCAGATCGGAACGCGTCCTCAGCAGAGAAGCCAGCTGCGCTGCCAGGTCGCCCCCCCTCGACTCCCCGGCGCCTGACCCAGCCGCCGAGCCGAAGGCGCCCCCCAGGACCGCGCCCAGCTGAGGCGAAGCCGCCTTCTCCGGGGGCAAGAGACTGGTTGTGGCCGCATACCAGTTGGGAAGAAGCAAGCTGACCACCACCGAGACAAGCGCGATCGCAGCCGTGGAAATGAGCACCGCCTTGCGACGCCGAACAACGCGGGCCAGGAAGACCCATTTGTCAAACGAAGGATCGGGCATGAAGGCACCCGCACTGGAGACCCGCACAAGATTCGGCACTGAAAAGGCTTCGCTTAGATGCGTGCCTTCTCGGCCATCCTAAGCCTGTTCAGCGCCCTTTTGAGCGCGGCTTCCGCCCTGGCCACATCGATTGCTGGATCGTTCCTGCGAGCCAGTCTCTTGCGCGCACGCTCCGCAGCGGCGCGCGCCCGATCCACGTCTATCTCCTCGGGCCTTTCCACTGCGTCGGCCAGGATCGTAGCCACGTTGCCCGAGACCTCGAGAAAGCCGCCGGCAACCGCGACAGCCTCCTCCGTGCCGTCGGGGCGCCTGTACTCCAGGGGCCCCGGGTCGAGTGCAGTTATCAGCGGAGCGTGATTCGCCAGCACGCCCAGGAAACCTTCGGTCCCAGGGGCAATGAGAGAGGTCACCTCGATGTCGAGCACCTTCCTCTCGGGGGTCATCACAACGAGACGGAAGGGTTTATCCCCGGCCATCGCACCCTCCAGGACGGATCACTAGGCCGCAGCACTTCCGGCAGTGGCCTTTGCAGGCTTCTTCTTCTCAGAGGCTGCTTCAGATTCCCCCTTCATCCGCTCGGCGTTCTCCACGACCTCCTCAATCGTACCGACCATGTAGAACGCCTGTTCCGGCAGATGGTCGTACCGCCCCTCGCAGATCTCCTTGAAGCTCCTGATCGTATCCTCCAGCTTCACGTAGCGTCCTTCTCGCCCGGTGAACGCCTCTGCCACGAAGAACGGCTGCGACAGGAACCGCTGTATCTTCCTTGCTCTTTGGACGATCACTTTGTCTTCCTCGGAAAGCTCTTCCATACCGAGGATGGCGATGATGTCCTGGAGGTCCTTGTAGCGCTGGAGAATCGACTGGACCTCGCGCGCAACCCTGTAGTGCTCCTCGCCGACGATCCGCGGATCGAGGATCCTGGAGGTCGAGTCCAGCGGATCCACTGCGGGGTAGATGCCCAGCTCGGCAATCTGCCTGGAGAGCACGGTCGTCGCATCCAGGTGCGAGAACGTCGTCGCGGGGGCAGGGTCTGTCAGGTCATCGGCGGGCACGTAGATCGCCTGGACCGATGTGATAGAACCCTTGCGGGTCGAGGTGATCCGCTCCTGCAGCTGCGCCATCTCCGTGCTCAGCGTCGGCTGGTAGCCCACGGCCGAGGGCATCCGGCCCAGGAGCGCCGAGACCTCAGAACCGGCCTGCACGAAGCGGAAGATGTTGTCGATGAACAGCAGTACGTCCTGACCCATCTCATCTCGGAAGTACTCGGCCACGGTCACACCTGAGAGGCCGACGCGGAGCCTCGCGCCGGGGGGCTCGTTCATCTGACCGTAGATGAGCGCTGCCTTCTCGATCACCCCAGATTCTTTCATCTCTAGCCACAGGTCGTTGCCCTCTCTCGTCCGCTCGCCTACACCGGCGAAGACGGAATAGCCGCCGTGCTCGAAGGCAATGTTGCGGATGAGCTCCATGATGATGACGGTCTTGCCCACGCCCGCGCCGCCGAAGAGCCCGATCTTGCCCCCCTTCGGATACGGAGCGAGCAGATCGACCACCTTGATACCGGTCTCGAGGATGCTCGTCTCGGTGTCCTGATCCACGAGCGAGGGAGGCTCCCTGTGAATGGGCATGCGCTTCTCCGGCTCCTTCATCGGACCGCCCGGATCTATTGGCTCACCCAGAAGGTTCATTACCCTCCCGAGGCACTGCTCGCCGACCGGTACAGTGATCGGTCCCCCCGTGTCGCGGACCTTCATTCCGCGCACGAGGCCGTCAGTGGAACCCATGGCAATGCACCTGACGACACGGTCGCCCAGGTGAAGGGCTGCCTCAATCGTTAGGTTGATGCCCCTCTCCGAATCCTCAACGACAAGAGCGTTGTAGATTTCAGGGAGATCCTCCGTCGGGAACTCCACGTCCACCGTGGGGCCAATGACCCGGATGACGTGTCCGTAGTTCTTCTCAACCATACGCACCTCACTCGCAATCAAGTGCGCGTGCCGGCATCAGGCGGTGGCGGCGGCACCGCCCACAATCTCCAGCAGCTCTTTGGTTATGGCAGCCTGCCTGAGCTTGTTGGCTGTCAGCGTCAGGCTGGCGATCATCTGCTCGGCATTCTGCGTGGCATTGCCCATGGCCAGCATCCGAGCAGAATGTTCTGAAGCAAAAGAATCTGCCAGGATGCTCATGACCCTCGTGCCCACATAGCGCGGTAGCAAGGTCTGGAAGATGACCTCCGGATCAGGCTCATAGATATAGTCAGCTGGGATCTCATCCTCACCAGCCGCGCCTCTAGCCACAGGCACTACAGTGACCCGCTCAACTAGCCGCTTGGCGGTCGTCACGAACCTCGTATAGACGAAGTCGACCCTATCGACATCGCCCCGTAGGAACACCTCTCGAGCAATCCGCGCGATCCTCTCAGTAAGCTCCAGGGTCACCTGATCCCCCATGGGTACGAGCCCATACGGAAGGTCCCACTTCCGATGCGCGAAGTACTCATAGATGCGCTTGCCCACCGGAACAAGGATTACCGATCCCCTGCCGACCTCAGAGATCGAGGCCTCAGCGAAACGAATGACGTTGGCATTGAAGCTACCACAGAGGCCTTTGTCTGCCCCCACTACGAAGAGCAGCAGCCGCCGCAGCGCGCGCTCCTCGAAGAGAGGATGCGAAAGCGACCGCGCGGCTGCGGAAAGATGCTCGAGCACGCTTTCCATAGCTCGCGCATACGGGCGGGCCGCCTCTGCACGGGCCTGGGCCTTGCGGAGCTTCGCTGCAGCCACCATCTCCATGGCCTTGGTTATCTGTCGCGTGTTCTGAACGGAACGGATCCGCCTGCGTATCTGCTTCAGTGTCGCCATCGATCACTCCGGCCGGTGAGTGCCCTGCCTTCTTTCCAATGTGCCCGAGAGTCTGCACGCACAGGTGCCAATCGGCAAGGGGCAATCCACGGGAGAACCCCGGGCGATCACCGTTGTGGATCGAACCAGAAGTCTCTCCCAATAAGGAACGGACGCAGCCCCGCGTATCGCAAGCTGCCAGAAGAAACAAAGGCCTCCGGCAGCCCGATGCCGCCGGAGGCCTTCCCAGCCACGCTGAAGGAATCTAGAAGCCCTCGATCTCGCCATTCTCCAAGGGGATGATCTTCTCGGCCTCCGAGGCAGTAGGCGGCGCTTTCTCCATGGTCCCGACCGACGGCTGCGGCTCAGCCTTCGCCGCAGGATCGCCACGTGAACCCGATGTCTTACTCGGGGCCGGCTGCGGCTTATCCCAAGAGGTCATTTCTGCAGACCCTGCCTCTCCCCCACCGGAGCCTTCTGCAGCCGCTGCGCCGCGGCCTGAGACCATCTCATTCAGCATTTGGACTATGGAAGCGAGCGTCTCGGCCTGTGAAGCCAGCCGCTCGCCAGCAGCGGCCGACTCCTCGGAGTTCGCAGCCCCCGACTGCGTGACTTTGTCAAGTTGCCCCACGGCAGTGTTGATCTGGTCCACTCCCCGAGCCTGCTCCGAAGCCGCCGTGGCGAGCTCGGCCATCATCTGCACCTGCTGGGCACTGGCTGCGGTCACAGCACCGATCATCTCCGTCATCTTGCTTGTGCTCTCGACAATCTGCCCTAGCAGCTTCGCTACCTCCTCTGTGACGGCCACACCGTTTTCCGCCTTCCGCTGCGATTCCTCAATGAGGTCCGAAGTCGTGCGCGCTGCTTCAGCGCTCCGCTGTGCGAGGTTACGCACCTCTTCTGCCACAACAGCGAACCCCTTGCCTGCCTCTCCAGCTCGTGCTGCCTCGACCGCCGCATTCAAAGCAAGCAGGTTCGTCTGGAACGCAATCTCATCGATTGTCCGCACTATCTTCTCCGTCTCATCGGAGGACGCCTTGATGCTCGATATGGCCTCTGCCATGCGCTCCATCGCCTCCATGCTCCTCTGGGCCGCCTCACGCACTTCGTTGGAGGCCGCGTCGGCGCCGGAGGCGTGCTTGGCGCTCTCCTCGGCCATGGAGCTCGCCTTCTTGGCATGGTTCTCTGTCTGGCGCGTCATGGCCGAGATCTCCTCCAGGGAGGCTGAAACCTCCTGGAGGCTCGAGGCCTGCTCCGAAGCACCCTCGGCCAGGTGCTGACTCGACTCGGCAATCTGTCTGGACGCCGCAGCAACCTGCTGGGAGGCCTCGGTCAGGTTTCCGACCACCACTCTGAGACGCGTGGTGACCGAGCGCGCAACCAAGAAGCTGACGACCACGGCCAGGACGAGACACGCAAGGGCCAGCCCAAGGATCAGCTGCGTGACGGTGGCAGCCAGTCTCTCCACGTTGCCTCCCACCTTCTCGACCCGCTCCTCGACGCGAGCAATCAGGCTGTTGCAGTTTGAATGGACCTCAGCGATTCCGTCACGCATCTGCTGCAGTAGGGCTTCTTCCTGGGCAAAGAGCCGCCCATGCTGCTCACCGGCATAGCTACTTAGCTCCTTCAGGGTTGCTGTCAGGCGGGCCATAGCGGGCTCGGCCATGATTCGCAAAGCGTCCTCAGCCGCCTCCCGATCACCACTTGCGATCTCGCTCTCTATCATGGACACGACTTTGTGAAGCTGCTCGTGGAACCCCCTGGCGGCCTCCAGGAGCTCGGCGATCTTCTGATCCTGCGGCTGGTATTTCCTCACCCACTTCCCGAAGGGAGTCTTCGCCGCCTCGTGCTCGCCGCGGAACTCCCTCATGTCGCGCACAGCAAGGCTCAGTTCCGTCATCCAGTCGCCGAGCCCGACCCGGAAGGCCTGGATGTAGAGGGCCAGCTGGATTGGACTGCCGTCTTCCTGTCGGGCCAGGTACCTCAGTCGTTCTCTATGCGCGGCCGCAAGGTTGGAAGCCGTGGTGAAAAGAACACCGCTGGCCTCCGAGAGATCCCCGGCAATCTGCCTTTCCTTATCGGACCACTCCATGGAAGCCAGTTGCTCAAGCGCCGAGTTGGCTTCCGAGATGGCCTGGCCTTGCCTGCCGACGAGCTCATCCAGCTCGGCTGGGTCCTGAGTGGCCGCGACCGCGTTGGCCACCTCACCTAGCTGCATCAGTCGTATGGTCGCCTCCTCGGCCGCCACAAGGGCCGGGAAGTCTTCCTCGACCATGTCGCGGGCATTCCCGGCCAGCCGGGAGACTCCCACATAGCCGATGACGCCGACGGCGGGGGCCATCAGGCCCACACCGAGGAAGGCAACCAGGAGTTTCGTATGGAGTCTCACAACGACCTCCTCTCGCTCCGGGTCACGGAACCCGGCATCCGAGCATCACCTGCAAACGCGTCTACTTACAGTCCGTGCGCAGCGACCTCCTTCACGCATGCGAGCACCTCGGAGTAGTCGAGGGGCTCAACCCATCCAACGATGAGGGCGGCTTTGGCTGCAGGATCATCGGGCTTCATAGCCAGCAGTGCGCCATGCACCGCCTTGACCACGTCAGGATCCGCCGCCTTGGTCGCTGCCATTGGCCATTCCGGGTACAGCCTCGTGCTGCACTTGAAGGGAAATCCCGAGGACGTTGCATGGAGAACTCGGATTTGCGAAGGATCAATCTTGCCCTCAGCGGCCATCCTTTCGATCGTGTCGGTTCTCACGGTGCCGGCGTCCACGGTCCCGGCAAGCACCGCCTTGACCACATTGTCGTGCTTGTGGCCTTCGAGGAGGGCCGCAAAGTCGTTCCTGGGGTCGATCCCCGCCTCGATCAGCTCACGGAAGGCCATCTTCGCCCCACCGAAGGACTTGTAGTTGACACACATGAAAGTCTTGCCCTTCAGGTCGGAAAGGTTCTTGATGTCCGAATCGGCCCGCGTGAAGATGACCCCTCCGAACTCTTTTAGCCCTTGGCCCTGTCTTGAGTTTATGAGTGTTGCAATGGCCTTGATCCCGTACCGATCAGAGAGCGTGACGTAGTACGCAGAATTGGCCAGGAGCAGATCGATCTCGCCTTTGCTCACAGCGCTCTCTATGGCCTCGAAGTTGAGGGGAACAAGTTCGACAGGCTTGCCAATCTTCTGGCTCAGGTATTCAGCCGTTGGACCCCACTGCTCCATCGCGCGCTTTACGCCGCGCTTGGCCAGCACCCCCAGTCTCACGGTCTCCCCACCGTAGGCCACACTAACCACGGATACACAGACAAGGAGTGCAAGACCGACGAGAAGAACACGCCTCATAGAACTGCCTCCACTTGTTGGACGAACCCCAGTGCCACACCGGCGGCGGATATGGAGCAGGCGCTCCCAGCCGCTCGCCGATCGATGCCATTCCCCAGTCATGGATCGACACGACCGGAAGCGGGCTTGAAGGTTGGCGAACAAGCCGAGGACAGTTGGACGCAATCTCCCTTTACTAGCGTATGCCAACGAAAGCCAGGGACCGAGCACCCGTAGCCGCAGGCCGCCACCGACTGTCTAGGCGGCACGTAGGCCAACGTGGTGGCAGGCCGTTCGTGCTAGAGCAGCTTCCTAGCCTGAGGATGGTGAAGCAGTATCGCAGTTGTTGAGCCCTCCGGGTGGAGCTGGAATCCCGCGGTGAGCGACAGACCGATCCTCTCTGCCTGTAGCAGATTGAGGATCCTGCTTTGCGCTGCCAAATCTGGCCAAGCGGGATACCCAGGGGAGACGCGGACACCCGAATCCTCGGGCAGGCCCCATTCAGAACGAATCCTCCTCGAAATCCACTCTGCTGCGGCCTCGGCCATCTCCATTGCGAAGCCGTGGACCAGAAAGGCCTTCTCGACCTGGCCCTTCGAATCCAGCTCCGCAACAAAGTCCGAAACCGGCCGGCCAACCGTCACGGCCTGTAAGGCAACATAGCCGGGTCCCGGTCCTTCACAGACAACCTCAGCCAACGAAAGTCCCCCGGCCCTCCTGCGCGGAGGGAAGGTAAACCTGCAGGGCTCGCCCTTTCCGGAGCCGACCACGAGGGTCCCCTCCGTAGGTCGCGTTGCCCGGAAGAACCCGTAGGCACCCGCTATCTCCAGTAGCCCCGAAGAGAGCACCTCCCCTTCGATCTCCCGGAGAGTCTCCTCGAACTCAGATGCGCGGTCTTCCCCGCCAGGAACCGCTCCAAGCCCCCAGCGTCCCAAGACCACGGCAGACCTGTCCAGAAGGGCGGCCACCTCCCGCACTGGGATCTCATGGATGACCCTCGCACCCAGAAACGGGGGCTCGGGTACCACAGCGGCTTCGATCTTGCCCCCGCCTGTCACGGCCGGCCCAGGAACATTGGCGGACGCCTTTCCAGGCACCTGCAGTGGCCTAGGAGAGAGCGTACCTTCGACCAATCCCTTCGCCACCCGGAGGCCCGCAAAGGCATCCTTGCAATAGAAGACCCCACCAGGGTATCCCCGGCCCTCCAGGTCCCCAACCCTCCCGGCCAAGGCCGGGCTTACCGCAGCTCCACCCACGAGCAGAGGGACTGTGATGCCCCGCTCATCAAAGGCCCGCACGCAGGCCTCCATCTGTTTGGCCGTTGAGACCAGCAGCGCAGAGAGGCCGACGAAGTCGGGTTTCTCCTCTAGGACGGCTCTGACAACGGCATCGACGGGAACCTGCTTGCCCAAATCAACGATCTCGAACCCGTTCTGGGAGAGCACGGTGCGCACCAAGTTCTTCCCGATGTCGTGGACATCGCCGTAGACGGTGGCCAGGACACCCTTGTGCTTCCTAAGTCCAGCCCCCTTTTCCAAGTGGGGCTCCAGTCGCTCCACCGCTGCCCGCATGACCTCGGCTGAGCGTAAGACGAAAGGAAGGATGATCTTCCCATCCGCCATCTGCTCACCGATCTCCTCCATAGCCGGCAGGAGAACTCCTTGCAGGACCTCCTCGGCAGCCAGTTCCTCCAAGGCTTCATCGACCAGCGCTTCCACACCCTGGCGAGCCCTTCCCACGATCGCCCGATACAGTCGCTGATGGGCAGGCTCCCGGAGGCGGCGCCGTCTAGGCCCAGACCCCTCCACCTCCCGGGTGCCCGTCAGCCGCAAGAGCCTCTCGAGCGCATCTTCGCGCCTGGAAAAGATCAGGTCTTCCGCCGCAGCGCGGACCTCAGCCTCGATCTCCTCATAAGGGATGAGGTCCCTGGCATTGACGATGGCAGCCGTCAATCCCGCACGGACGGCGTGATAAAGGAAAACGGCATTGAGGACTCTTCGCGTAGATGCAGGGAGGCCATATGACACATTACTGATCCCCAGAATGGCTCCGGTCTCGGGATACATGGACCTCAGCTCCGAGACCGCCTCTATGGTCGCGCGCGCCGACTGTCGATATGCCTCTTCTCCACTTCCAAGGCTCAGCGTTAGCGCGTCGAAAAGGACCACCTCAGGTGGCATGCCGCCCTCCTCGACCAGCATCTTCCAGAGCCTAGAAGCCACTTCCATCTTCCGATGCTTCGTGACCGCCAGGCCCCGCTCATCCACGGTAAGGGCTACGGCAGCGGCCCCATGCCTTCGAACCACGTCCAGCATCGCCAGAGCCTTGGCCTCGCTTTCCAGATTGATCGAGTTGAGGATCCCGCGGCCGGGAAGCGCACGGAACGCCGCCTCCGCCACCTCGGGCTCTGTCGTATCCACCATGATGGGGACACCAAGCGATGCCGAAAGGAGCCCCACCATGCGCGCGGCATCCTCCACTTCAGTCTCCCTCTCACCCAGGGAGCAATTGAGGTCGAGCACGTGGGCTCCCGCTGCCACCTGCTCCTCGCCGATTGCAACCGCGGCCTCCCAATCGCGATCGAGTAGAGCCTTCTTGAAGCGCCGGCTCCCCTGGGCATTGCACCGCTCGCCCACCACAAGCGGCGGTGCCTCAGCGCTAAGCTTGACCGAGTGCCTACTTCCAGCTACAACGCCCCATCCCCCCTTGGGCCGCGGCGCCGGACTCACGTTTCCAAGAGCCTCCTTCAAGAGCCTGATGTGTTCCGGCCGGGTGCCGCAGCAGCCTCCCGCGATCGCAACACCCCCTCTGCCGGCAAGCCTTATCATCGCCCTGACATAGGGCTCCGGTTCCATGGGATAGACGATCTCGCCGTCGCGCTCGAAGGGAAGCCCAGCGTTGGGAACCACGCTTACTGGAAGAGGCGAGTTCTCGGAGAGCCAGCCCACCGGGCCCTCGAGATCCTCTGGGCCCACCCCGCAGTTCAGGCCAAAGACGTCCGCCCTGCCCGCAACTGCCACCGTCAAGGCCGTCTCAACATCGGCACCCAGGAGCGTGAGCCCGTTGCGCTCGAGCGTCACCTGCGCAATGAGTACTGCCCCGGACCCGCGCCCCTCGATCGCCCGCCTGCAACCGAGAAGTGCTGCCCGAAGCTCGAGCAGGTCTTGGAAGGTTTCTAGCAGGAGGGCATCTACGCCCTCATCGAGCAGCCACGAGGCTTGCTCCTCGTAGGCACGCTCGATCTCCCCGAATCTGGGCGTCTCATCCTGACTGGGAAGGCCGCCTGTGGGACCGAGAGAACCAAAGACGAGCAAGGCTCGGCCTGCTGCCACCGCCTCACGACGAAGTCGCACGGCCAGTCGTCCTGCAGCCCGATTGAGCTGCTCAGCATGTTCCTCCAGTCCATGCCGGCGCAGTTTCAGCCGAGTGCCACCAAACGTATTCGTCTCGATTGCATCTGCACCAGCCCGTATGTAGGAGCGATGGACCGCCTCTACAAGGTCTGGCCTTTCAACATTGAGCAGTTCGGGTACCCCACCGCGGGTATCGAGGAATGCACGGCTCTCGGGCATGCGGGCCAGCTCGGTGCCCATGGCACCGTCTAGCACGAGCACCCGCCGAGCAATCAAATCGAGTACTGCCGATCCCATGCGACCTACCGCTCAGATGTAGGCCCGTGAAGCACAGAGTCGTTTCTCGTCGACTCAATCGCCCACGACCTGAACGTGGACCCTGCGGGTGCGGGGACCATCGAACTCACAGAAGTAGATCCCCTGCCACGTTCCGAGCACAAGGCGCCCGTCCTGTACGATCACAGCCTGATCGCATCCTATGATGCTCGAGCGCACGTGGCTCGAGCTGTTACCCTCGGCATGCAGGTAGTACCGCTGCGATTGCGGCAGGAGCCGCTCCAGATCGGCCTCGATGTCGTGCACCACGTCGGGGTCGGCGTTTTCGTTGATGGTCACCCCCGCCGTCGTGTGTGGAACGAAAACCAGCGCGATTCCGTTGCGGATGCCTGAGCGCTCAACGGCCTCCGTCACCTTGCGCGTGATATCGATCATCTGGCGGTGGGCGGAGGTACGCACCTCGAAGGTCTCCATATGAGGAACCCTTGGCTACTTCCCCCTTTCGTCCGCCTTCAGCAAGTAGGCTTTCTTGATGTAGTCCAGCTTGGGGAAGTTCTTCTCCAGGTATGCATTTCCTTCCTGCTGGATACGGCTCTGGCTGGGACCGGAGCCCCTTGGGGCGCCTTCACCGTAACCAGCGTACAAGCTGTCGACCACCTCCATGCCCTCGATGACCTGCCCGAAGGGAGCAAACCCCTGGCGATCAAGCATCGAGTTGTCTCTATAGTTGATGAACAGTTGTGTCGTGCGTGTGTTGGGGCCGGCCGTGGCGTATGTGATGAAACCGCGCTTGTTGCTCTTGACGACACGATCGTCGGGAATCTTCGCCTCCCTCCAGACGGCTGAAACCTTCGGGTCACCGTGGATCCCGAACTGGGCCACGAAGCCGCTCAGCACACGGAAGAACCTGCACCCGTCATAATAGCCGTGGCGCACGAGATTGTAGAACCGGTCCGCGCCGTGAGGGGCCCAATCTCTGTGAACCTCCACCACGAAGTCGCCCTTGGTAGTCTCGAACTTGACCTTGAACACTTCCGGCGCCTTGGCGCTCATCTCGGGGCTCTTTGGGTTTAGCAGGGCGGGGTCCACACCTGCCGTCTCCTTCGACTCGGCCTCCCCGGCCGCAGCCACCGGAGCCATGACGGCAAACAAAACCAAGAGCGACAAAGCAAAGCCCAGTATTGCACGCATCAGAACTGACCTCCCTCGATCCATGAATGGGTCTGCCCGTGGCCTCACTGCGGTGTACAGCTGGGCCGGGAACAGGGGTCCTCTTGAATTGGACCGACGGATAATAGCACACGCGCGGTGGCCCGGGAACCGCAACAGCGTGGCAGAAGGGCAGACCGAGAAAACACACCATCGATGGCGGCAATCCGCCCCCGCTGGTGCGATTGGAAAGCGCCCGAGGTGGCCCCAACGAGCGCTTGAGCGCTATAATAGGGTGTGAGTATCCAAGGCCCGACAGGGGACGGGAGCGGGCACCAGTGCATCTTCGGCCGGACGAGCGGAGGGCCTGATGTCACGAGAGCAACTTCTGCGCGCTGCAGCCATAGCCCTTGCAAGCAGCTTGTTTCTTGCCGGAGCCTCGGCAAGCGGCATGGCTTTGCATGCCAGCGAAGTCGTCACACTGCAAGCGAATGCAGAGCAAGCGGGACTGAGCGTCCCGTTTTCGGGTCCAGCGGGCATAAGGCTTGAGTTCCGCCTTGAGCGCTTCACCGTCCATGAGGTCGAAGTCGGCGGGAGAAAGCGCCTTGCAGTTTCCGCGCCCGGCCTCCTGGGCCCAGCGGCGGAGGGCCTCCCATCCTTGCCGGGACTGGCCCGCATACTCGCGGTTCCTTGCGGGGCGATAGTCAGAGTGGGGGTAGAGACGTCGGGAACGCACATCTACTCCGATGTGGATATCGCACCTGTTCCCCAGGCGCCTACTGATGGCGAGGGTCTCACGTACGTGGAAGACCCTGGGGTCTATTCAGCCAACGCGTACTTCCCGCCCCAGCCGGTCGCTGTGTCTCGGAAGTGGCGCATCCGCGGTATCGACGTCGTCACCGTGAGGATCAACCCCTTCCAGTACAACCCCGTCACCAGGACCCTGGTGGTCCACGAACTCGTGCGGGCGGAGATCTCATTCGAAGGGGGAACCGGAGCATTTGGTGACCCGCGGCTCAGGAGCCGCCACTGGGAACCCCTTCTGCGCTCACACCTGCTCAACTACGATGCGCTCGGGCCCGGGCCTGCTTTGGGCCTGCCAGACAGCAGCGCCACGGGCTTCGAGTATGTCATCATCTGCCCCGATGCTCCGGAGTTCTTGGCCTGGGCTGATACGCTCAAGGCCTGGAGGACTGCCCAAGGCATATCGACCGAGGTATTCACGACTACCGAGATTGGTGGATCCGATGCTGCCACGATAGAGGGTTGGCTCGATAGCGCCTATGTGAACTGGGCCATCCCCCCGGCTGCATTCCTGATTCTGGGTGACCAGCCACAGGGACCCGAAGACGTCGGCATCGAAGCACCGATTTGGAACGGCTACTGCCTCAGCGACAATATCTACGCGGACGTCGATGGCGACGACCTGCCCGATATGGCCCACGGGCGCATCACCGCACGAAACGCGGCCGAGCTCGAAGAGACGATCGGCAAGATGCTCTCCTACGAGAGGCACCCGCCCACGGAAGTCAGCTTCTACGATTCCCCCTTGCTGGCTGGAGGGTGGCAGGATGATCGGTGGTTCATCCTGGCCGTTGAGATCGTCGAGGGCTTCCAGAAGAGCGTCCTCGGCAAGAACCCGCACAGGGAGTACGGCATCTCCTGGGGAAACCCGGATACGACCTGGTCGACCAACCCCAACACGTACATGATCCTCGACTACTTCGGGCCCGATGGCCTCGGCTATGTTCCTGAAACGCCCCAATACCTGACCGACTGGAGCGGCAGCGCCGAGGGCATAGCTGATGCGATCAACAGCGGCACGTTCTTCGTACTCCATCGGGACCATGGCGAAGAGGACGAATGGTGCACCCCTGAGTTCACTGTTTCGGACGTCGATCTCCTACACAACGATCTTCTTCCTTTCGTCTTCAGCATAAACTGCAAGACTGGGCGCTACGACTACACCGACGGGCCGTGTCTAACGGAGGCGTTTCACCGACGCAGCGATGGGGCCCTGGGGCTGATTGCTGCAACGGCGGTCTCTTTCTCGTTCGTCAACGACGAGTTCCTCTGGGGCATAATGGATGCAATGTGGCCTTGGTTCGATCCAGGCTATGGTGACACTACTGCGGTCGAACCGGACCTGAGGACCGCCTTCGCCCACATCTCGGGCAAGTATTACCTAGAAGCACACGACTGGGCCTGGAATCCGGAGAAGAAGCCCTACACCTACCACCTGTACCACCATCATGGCGACGCCTTCATGACAATCTATTCCGAGGTGCCGGAGAGCCTCGACGTCGTGCATGACGATCTGTGTGCGATTGGAGCCGATTCCTTTGTTGTGGCCGCCGATTCGGGAGCCTTCGTAGCTCTGACCGTCGGGGGAGAGATCATCGGCACCGCCGTGGCGACTGGCTTCCCGGAGGCCATACCCATCACCCCGCAGGGGGAGCCCGGGGAACTGAGGATCGTCGTCACCAAGGTAAATCACTTCCGCTACGACTCGACCGTCCCCATCGACTATCCGCCCCTGGTAGTCTCGCCCGACGGCTCAGGCGAGTATCCAACGATTCAGGCGGCAATCGACGCTGCCGAGGACGGCAGGGTGGTCGAGCTCACTGACGGAGTATTCACGGGCGAGGGGAACCGCGACCTCGACTTCCTCGGCAAGGCGATCATACTGAGATCCGCGAGCGGCGACCCCGGCACGTGTATCATAGACTGCGAGGGTACACCTGAAGGCCCGCACAGGGGATTCGTCTTCCACCACGGAGAGTCGGGGACATCGCTTGTACAGGGCATTACTATCCGCCACGGCTACGCGCCGGCGAAGTCTTCCTTTGGAGGCGGCGTCCTCCTGCTAGGATCCTCGCCGGCCTTCAGCAACTGCGTCATCGAGAGTTGCTACGCAGCAACGGGTGCCGGCGTCTTCGCGGACAGCTCGTCGGCGACGCTCTCTTCATGCACCCTCTCTGCCAATGAAGCTCATGCCGGCGGCGCCCTGGCACTGGCGGACAGCTCGGAAATCTGGCTCCATGGCACTAGCTTCCTCGCCAATACGGCCGACAGCATCGGAGGTGCACTCCTGCTTCTGGAGGGAAGCCGGATCGCGGCCAGCAACTGCACCCTAGAGAGCAATCTGGCAAGACTGGGAGGGGCTGCATTCGCCGCCGACTCGAGCTCCCTTGACCTGCAAACATCGATAATGCTGGGCAATCACGCTGTAGGTGACTCGGTTTGCCCGGGGCTCGGTGGGGGAGTCTTCCTCTTTGGTGCCTCGGGCAACTTCATCGAAGTCACATTCGAGCGCAACGCGGCCGACAGCAGCGGCGGGGGGCTCTTTCTGGACTTCGCCCAGGCCACGATACGCAGCTGCATATTCGACCGCGACTCTGCCTCAGCAGGTGGGGCAATCTCACTGCTGGCCAGCTCTCCGCACATCATCGGTTGCACGCTCTACGGAAACACGGGGGCAAGCAAAGCAAGCGGCATCTACCTCACAAATGGCTCCGAGCCGCTGATCGAGAACACGATCATCTCCTTTGGGGAGGTCGGCGAGGCGGTCTACTGCGAGGAGGGCGATGCACCCTGCGTGCCAACACTCAGCTGTTGCGATGTCTACGGCAACGCAGGGGGCGACTGGGTGGGCTGCATCGAGGAGCTGCGAAGCGGATTCGGGAACTTCTCGGCCGACCCGCTCTTCTGCGATGCCGCGGCCGGCGATTTCACTCTCTTCAACAACTCACCATGTGCCCAGGAGGGCTGCGGGTTGATAGGTGCGTTCCCCGTGGGCTGCTGGGACGCCCAGGATGCTGCGGGCGGCACTGCGACAGCGCGGCTTCAGATGCAACTGTGGCCCAACCCCTCTAGAGCCGGGCTGCGCCTGACTCTCTTTGTGCCAGAGACAATGGCCGCAGAGCTGCTAAGTGTTCGGGCCTATGACGCCTCAGGGCGTCTGGTCTCAGCGATATATGAAGGCAACGCTGCACCCCGTGCACTCGTGTGGGACGGAAGGGACGAGAGTGGCAGGCTGCTCCCGACTGGCATGTACTTCGTCCGCCTCCGGGCTGGCGACCAGGTCGTCTCCCGCTCGGTGGTTCTGATCCACTAGCGCTGGAACCCGAAGCCACCAAGCACGCTCAGGTACAGCAGTCGCCGTCTAGACGCGCGGGGAGACTCCGCAGGCGCTTGCAAGGGTAAGCCGCCACGGCGGGCAGCAACCTTTGGCGCCTA
This sequence comes from uncultured bacterium, assembly GCA_964388535.1. Classification (GTDB taxonomy): domain Bacteria; phylum Eisenbacteria; class RBG-16-71-46; order CAIMUX01; family WJJG01; genus CAYMBA01. Next base: position 18,863 of record CAYMBA010000012.1, read on the forward strand.
CCCGGTTCCGGGTTTACACTTTTGTTCGAAGAAGACCTGGCGTTCCGCCGTTCGGTCTGCAGCTGTCTCCAGAAAGGGGGGCAATCATGAGACGGATCGGCACCGTTATGGAAGCAGTAGCGGCCCCCTGATTCTCACCATTTGGTCATCACCCACTTACGGGCAGCCAACAGTCTTCCCAGAGACTCCCTACAGGGGATTCTCCGCCACAGGAAGCATTCAGGCCGATCCCTCGACGCAAGCGGTTCACTGCACGTGGTTCGTAGACGCCACGACAGTTCTTGAGGAGGACTCCCCCGCCCTGCTGCGCGCCCCGTTCGAAGACGGCTTCCGCCCGGATCTGCCCGATACGCACTTCATTTCCTCCAGTGTGTCTCTCGTTCCCGGGCGGTTTGGCACGGCCGCACTCTTTGACGACGACCGGGGGATGCTCGGCTACCCTGCGGATGGCAACATCCTCCCGGATTCGGGGAGCATTTCGATGTGTTTCGCCCCTGTGGCCGACATGCACGATGAGCGATACGGCAATTGGAACGGCCTCTTCGAGTGGTGGATGGACGAGTACAACTTCCTAACGATTCTCATAAGTCCCGTGAGCCGGTGCATCGCGGTCACCAGCCGGGCGGACAGCCAGTTTGCGTCCTGCTGGCCCGAGCATGAGCTGCCCGTGATTGGAACCTGGCATCACCTGGTATGGCGATGGAACGCACGGAAAGGCCGCCAGGCACTCTATCAGGCACTCTATATTGATGGGCTGATCACTATGCCCGAGCAGAAGTACCTGGCACCCTCGGACTGGCAGAGCCCGGAGTCACAGCACTTCTATGTCGGGTGCGCCCATTGGCCGTACCAACAGTCTGAAATGCTCATAGACGAGCTTCGTGTCTTCTCGCGTGACCTCAGCGACGAAGAGGTGGAAGCCCTCTATCAGTTCGCTGATCGCCCCGCATGGAGCTTCTTGCCGCCGGAGGCTCTCCTTCCTGGCAGTGAGGTCCTCTTCTGCGCGAGCCTTTTCGACGGGCAATCACGGGCACCCCTGGAATGCTCGGAGCCGACTCTCTCCGTCGAGCCCCCCGTTGGACTCATCCATCCGTGCAGTGACGTCCTTGAGCCAGGTACTCAGTTTGTGACGCTAGAGGTAACCACGACCGAGCCAGCCTTCTGCAGGTGTGACACACTCGATGTGCCCTTCGAGGAAATGGCCTACGAGATGGAAGGACAGGGCGAAACCGAGCACTGGATGGAAATCCCTGTCTCGGAGGATTGGCGCAGCCGCTACTTCGTCCGCTGTGCACGTGAGCCGGGTGAGGACGCGTACCCTCTGGTACGCACTGCTATCTACCGCACCCTGAAGGACTACTCTCCCACCTAGCGGCGCATCTTCTCACTCTGGGCGCGCTTCTGGGACGATCCTGAACCCTACCAAGCCGATCTTGCCGACTACGACCTGGCCGTCATGTGGGTGGGTGGAGCACCCATCGGGGATCTCTACGAGGCCCGCCGTACGAACCCGGATCTGAAGATCCTGGTCACCTACCCGTTCTCTTACGGTGCCGGCAGCGAGGAAGAGCGGCGTTTCTATGAAGCGAACGACAACCCCGACGATCCCTGTGGAACTGCCTGGTCTGCAACACCGAGGGCGAGCCACTGATCGAGAGCTACTGGAATCACCCGATGTTCAACCTGACCAACCCAGCGTGTGTCGAGTACCTCGCGAAGCGAATCCGCAAGTACTGGGAACGCGACTGCGGCCACTTCGACGGCATGTACTTCGACCGGGTGCAGGGAGCAGTTTCTTTCATGTGGAATGAGGGAATTGACCTGGACCGCGACGGAGTGGCGCGGCCCGACTACGAGGTGGATGAGGCATGGCGTGCGGGAGTGAAGAGCTTGCTTGCCGCTGTCAGGGAGTTCGCACCGAACGCGTTGATTTGCGGCTACGATGCCATCTACCAGTACGCTCCCTGGATGCACGGGCGCCTCTTTGAGATGCACCTGACCTACATAAACGACGCGGAAATGCCCTTTGACGCCTTCCTCCCCGAATACCAGGGCTGGGATGATGTTCATAGAGCGCCCTGGCCCCTGCCGCTGGCAGCCAACCAGGCGCCGGTACCATTCCTCCTGCGCTACGGCACAGCACCTTGGGGGTCATGCCCATCGGACTCCGTGGAATGGGTTCGCACCTCGTGGTCCCGTATGCGCTTCGGGCTGGCCAGTGCACTCACGGGTAACGGGCTCTACACGTACGACTTTGGCACGACCTGGTGGGGCCACAGGTGGTGGTACGACGAGTATGACTTCGACCTCGGCAAGCCCATAGGGGACGCAGTGAACCTCAGCCCCGGGATGGAGTTGCTGCAGAACCGTGAGGACTTCGAAGACGGTACGCCTAGGATCTTCTACAAGCCTGGGTGGTGCCAGATAGCCGAGCTGCGTCTGGAGCCTGAAGGCCGTCAACAACGACCCATCCTCAGAGTGGAACGAGTCCGTCCACTCCGTTACGGCCTTCGTGCAATTCGACCCGGATACGGCCTATACGATCAGGTGGAAGTACCGCGTCGTCGAAGAGCTCAGCCCCGATGGAACATTCTACGCGCTCCTGCGCACGTGGAAGGACGGGGAGTACCACGACCAGTGAGACTACTGGTGGACAGCCGAGCTCGGAGAGGTGGACTCTGTGACGGCCTACCTCCACACGGACTCTCTGACCGGCTATGAGTTGATCTTCGGGATAAAGAACACGGGTGGAATCGTACTGGATGAAACAGAGATTGGCCTCGGCCATCCGCCGCACATGCGCAGAGACTTCGAGAACGGCATAGGCCTGGTCAACCCTTCCTCAGCCACTGTGGAAATACCTTTGGAGGAAACCTTCTACGCCTGGCCGGATCGCAGGACCCCGAAGTCAACCACGGCGGACCCGTCGACACCGTGAGGCTTGCCCCATTCGACGGACGGATTCTCGCCAGGGCACCGCAGGGTTCTCCCGGCCCGGAGCGCACCGAAAGCAGAATCACTCTCAGGCCTGCAGCAACCCCCCCGTAGGCAACGTAGCAGTGCGCGTGGTGCTGCCCTCCAGTGTTGTTGCGGCGCAACGCACCAAGCCATTGGTGCTCGAGGTGATCGATGTCACAGGCAGGGTGGTCAAGCGCCTATTCAGGGGCCCAGCACCAGGGCGGGTCATGGATCTGAGGTGGAACGGCCGAGACTCAAACGGCGCCCAAGTTGCCAGTGGGGTCTACTGGCTCAGGGCTTCCTGCGGCGACGAGCAGGCCGTAGCCAGGGTCGCGATGCTGCGGCGCTAGGATGTCCGTTTGGGAAGGGCGGAGGACGTACTTGACTCAGGTTCTGTGTGCCTGTAAGCTGTGAGGTGCGGGGCTCAGGAGTGCCGCTTCGTAGTACCTTGCTGCGCAATGGCCCCGCGCGACGGCACATCCGCCGTGGATTCTCTCCAACGGCAGGCAGCGAAAGGGGGAGCAACGATGAAGCACGTAGCCGCACTCGCCAGTCTGGTCGCTCTGCTCGGGCTTGCACACGTGGTCTGGGCCGATCCCAACGACCTCTCCAATGGCGTCATGGTCATCCATGCCGTGCCACACCCCGACTTCTGCTCCTGGTCGCCTTGTGATCCGGAGTGGATGGGTGTCAGCGAGTGTCAGGACGTCGTTCCCCGAGCTGACTATGAGCCGGACTACCCACCAGTCAGCCTGCATGTGATTGCTTTCTGGAACGAAGTCAAACAGTTCTCCGTATTTGCCTTCGGATTCGGCGATTTCGACCCCGAGGCCTTCTACTTCGTGGATTGGGCCCCGTGCGATCCAGGCACGCAGGTTCTGGAGTTCCCGACGACGAATTGGCCCGGCCCGAACGAGGGCACGACGGTGGGCTGGACTGGAACGCCGTGGGTCGGAGATATGGTGCCCTTGTACTGGTTCGGGGGCTACATCTACTATGAAGAGATCTCGACCACTATCCCGATCGACGTGAACCCCGGGGAGAATCCACCCCTCTGCGGATTTGTCAACTGCCTCACCCCCCCGGAAGTGTTTCCCGTGGACCCAGAAAACAGGGGGGTTTTGGGCATCAACACCGATGGGTATGCCCCCTGCCCGGGTGAGCCCGTCAGAGTTTGCTGCGTGGGCCCCGAGTGCTACCTGGTGACTGAGGACGAGTGCGCGGATCTGGGTGGTGATTTCATGCCGGACCTGGATTCCTGCGAACCGAACCCGTGCACCACGGGCGCGGAGGAGGCCACGTGGAGCGCCATAAAGGCGCTCTACAAATAGGTAGGCCGGGGGGTGTGGCCACAGACGGCCACACCCCCCGGAGGGACCGATGCCAGAAATTTTCTGGCGTTGGACCCCTTGACATTGGGTCCGGAAGTGGTATAATACTGCCGAACCTAATGAGGCGTCGGGCCGAGGACCCCCTGGTTCCGACGCTAGGAGTTTCCGGATTCCTCAGCACAGTGCGGTGGTCGGGTGGAGAGGGGAAGGCTTCCGCAAGGAAGTGGGTACTTCCCAGCAAGCGCCTTACGGCAACATTGGCACAAACGCAAACTAGGTGAAGGAGGTCGACCCAATGAGAAGAGTGCTTCTAGCGCTGGCGCTGGTCGGCTTGGTCACTGGCTACGGCCTGGCCGACATCAACGATCTCTCGGGCGGCGTCATGATTACGCACCATCCTCCGGGACTGGTCTACACCTCTGACCCGACTCCTTGGTGCGAGGACGGCTACTTCGAGATTGGCGAGTGCCCGGATGGCGTCAATGCCACCGTGCCGTTCGATCCCGACTACACCCCCTGGGTGTGGTATGTTGTGGCTGCCTGGACCGAGGAGAAGCAGTGGGCGGTGTACTCGTTCGGTTTCGGTGACTACGACGGTAGCATCTTCCTGTTCGTGGACTATGGCGCATGCGACCCCGGCACGGAGATCCTTGAGTTCTCCACCGGAGGTTGGCCTGGCCCGAACGAGGGTACGACCGTCGGTTGGACGGGTACTCCCTGGGTAGGTAACTACGTACCCCTGTACTGGTTCGGTGGGTATGTCTACTACGATGGTGCTATTCCCGTCGACGTGGACCCGGGGCAGAACCCGCCCTTCTGCGGCTTTGTGGACGTTCTGAACCCGCCCACGGGCTACGATGTGGAGCCCGAGAACAGGGGTATCCTTGGTGTCAACACCGAAGGCTATGTCCCCTGCCCCCAGCCGCCGCAGCCTGAGGCTGTCTGCTGCGTGGGTGAAGACTGCTACATCGTCACCGAGGAGGACTGCGAGGGCATGGGCGGTGAGTTCCACCCCGAGTGGGATACCTGCGATCCCAACCCGTGCCTCCTGCCCCATGCTTGCTGCTTCGGCGACGGCTCCTGCGCCATGCTGTTCGAGCAGGAGTGCGCGGATCAGGGTGGTGTGTTCCACCCCGAGTGGGATACCTGCGATCCTAACCCCTGCCCGCAGCCGGCAGTCTGCTGCGTTGGCTGTGACTGCTACATCGTGTTGGAGGAAGAGTGCGACCAGATGGGTGGTGACTTCTATCCTGAGTGGGATAGCTGCGACCCGAACCCCTGCCCGGGTTCGCCCTCTGAGGAGGCCAGCTGGTCCACGATCAAGGCTCTGTACCGCTAGTCCCGGTATACCTGGGCCTGACCGGTCCTCTGGACCGGTCGAATCCAACGTCTGACTGCCCGAAGCCCCCTCTTCGGAGGGGGCTTTTTCTATCCCCTCGATTTACTGCACCCCCACCACGGGGGAGCGTGATTCCGCCATGCACCTGGCGTACCATCCTTGCGGCCGACAGGCTTGCGATCCCATGCCAAGGGGTCGATCAGTGACTCGGGGCAGTGCCGGCACGGGCATCGGGCACTCCCCGGCCCGGTGGAACACAAGGGCAAGAGCAGATGGAGATCCTGCGATGTGGGAAGATTTCAAGTCGTCGCCGGTGCACGACCAACTGGGAATCCGCCTCGATGTCTCGCGGGCTTCGCTCGATGAACACTTCCTCGAATCGATGAAGGAGCCCTGCCGGAAGGCACTGGCCGAGATGAGGCATCTGGAGGGCGGGGCGATAGCCAACCCGGACGAGAACAGGATGGTGGGGCATTACTGGCTGAGAGCCCCGGATCTGGCGCCCGAGCCCTCCATCGCCCAGGCCATCAGGAAAGCAGTCGAGCAGGTGACATCCCTTGCGCGCAGGATCCTGGCCGGAGAGATCAAGCCCCCCGAGGGTGGCCCGCAAGTCCCGGCCTTCAAGCGAGCCATCTTGATCGGCATCGGGGGGAGTGCCCTCGGACCACAGCTTCTGATCGACGCCATTGGACAACAAGCAGACGGCCTTGAGATTCTCTTTCTCGACAATACTGACCCGGATGGATTCGACAATCTGCTCGAGCGCCTGGGGACCCACGGACTGGCAGAGAGCCTAGTGATCATAATCTCCAAATCGGGTGGCACCAAGGAAACGCGCAACGGGATGCTCGAGGTGGAAGCAGCGCTGCAACACCATGGACTGGCGCTCACCCGTCGGGCCATAGCGGTAACAATGGAGGACTCCCCCCTTGCCGAAACCGCCCGGCAGAAGGGCTTTCTCTCGGTCCTTCCCATCTGGGAGTGGGTCGGCGGCCGGACATCGGTCACATCGGCCGTGGGCTTGCTTCCCTTGGCCCTGGCGGGCCTCGACACAGAGGCGTTCCTGGAAGGGGCGCGGCTGATGGATGAGTGGACCCGCACGGAAGACCTGCGCCTGAATCCCGCCATGCTCCAGGCACTCGCTTGGTATCGCGCAGGGGAAGGCCGGGGCAAGCGCAATCTTGTCATCCTGCCCTACAAGGACCGTCTGTTGCTGTTGAGCCGCTATCTCCAGCAGCTCGTGATGGAATCGATCGGAAAGGAAAAAGACCGAAAGGGCAGGGTCGTGCGTCAGGGCCTGACCGTCTACGGCAACAAAGGGTCGACTGACCAGCATGCCTTCGTGCAGCAGCTGCGCGAAGGACCGGACGACTTCTTTGTGACCTTCGTCCAAGTGCTAAGAGACCGAGAAGGGTCTTCGATAGAGGTGGAACCCGAAGTCACGAGCGGGGACTATCTACTTGGTTTCCTCATGGGCACTCGGGAAGCCCTCTCTGAGAAGAACCGGCTCTCGATTTCACTCACCGTCGAGCGCGTAGACGAACGGACCCTTGGGGCCATGATCGCACTATTTGAGCGGACTGTTGGCTTCTATGCTTCCCTCATTGACGTAAATGCCTACCACCAGCCAGGCGTGGAAGCAGGTAAGAAGGCCGCTGCGGCGGTGCTGTCTCTTCAGCGGCGCATCCTGGCCCATCTCAGCCAAGCCTCCGCTCTCCAGGATGCCGAAGCAGTCGCCTCCGCCCTAGAGGAAGAAGACACCGAAGCAGTCTTCCTCATAATGGAGCACTTGGCAGCAAACGGCAGGCTAGCCAAGGAACCAGGCCCTTCCTGGTGGCAAACCCGCTTTGGCATCCGCAGGTAGCACCCTCATAGTCGGGACACACCTCAGTGTGGTAAAATGATCTGGTGAGTGTGCCCCGGCACACCCCGACGGCAAGGCTCCGGCATTGGCATAGGGTTCCTGCTACCCAAGGAGAAACAGCAATGCATCGCAGTCGGCCTTGGCTGTGGGGGCTTCTGGTTCTTGCCCTCACTACCTTCGGTTCTCCCTCTCTGGCCCAGACCTACAAGGATGGCACAGGCAATCTTCCTCACGAGATGACTCCCGAAGAGGAGCTCATCCGCAGTGAGATCGGACTCAGGCACAGAACAACTCCACCACCCAGTGCACAGCCGGTAAGAAGCATTGCCGAGTTCGAGCGCATGAAGGGTGTCATGGTCCGCTATCCGCTTGGAATCGGCGTAGACATCGTGGCCGAGATGTCTGAGGACGCTCTCATCTACTGCATCGTCACCGCCAGCCAGCAGCAAAGTGCTTACAACACGTTTGTCAATGGCGGCGTCAACATGGACAACGTCATCTTTTTCAATGCCTACACCGACAGTTGGTGGTGCCGGGACTACGGACCTTGGTACGTCTACGACACAGATGGTAACTGTGACATCATCGATGTCATATACAACCGCCCGAGACCGAACGACGATGAAATCCCCGAGGAGTTCGGGGCCTTCATGGGGCTCGACGTGTACGCTCCGGATATCATACACACCGGCGGTAACTGGATGGTGGACGGCCACGGGGTAGCCGTCTCCACGGATCTGGTCTACGAGGAGAACCCGGACAAGACTCCCGAAGAGATCGCAGAAATCGTCCACGACTACTGCGGCATAGAGACCTATCACGTCGTGCCGGACGTCAACGGAGAGTACATCAAGCACATCGACTGCTGGGCCAAGTTCCTGGCCGTAGACAAAATCATGATCCGAGAGGTGCCGCCGAGCCACTCACAGTATGACGAGATTGAAGCTGCGGTCGACTACTTCGAGAACCAGATAAGTTCCTACGGATGGCCTTATCACATCTACAGAGTCTATACGCCAAACGACGAGCCTTACACCAACTCGTTGATCCTGAACAACAAGGTGCTGGTCCCCCTGACCGGCGGCGCTTGGGATGACGAAGCCATTGCGGCCTATCAGGAAGCGATGCCCGGATACGAGATCCTAGGGTTCTACGGATCGTGGTATTCGACAGACGCCCTCCACTGCCGGACGAAAGGTGTGGCTGACCCGGGCATGCTCTATATCTGGTCCATACCCCTGAGGGACACCGCCAATGACGAAGACCCCTACTACGTGGCCGCGGAGATTATCGATTACAGCCAGGCAGGGCTCATCGAGGACCAGATTCGTGTGTACTGGCGCACAAGCGAGTCGGGTCCCTTCAACTACCAGATAATGACGTCAATAGCCGGCACCGATTCGTTCTACGCATACATACCTGCTCAGCCAATGGGGACCACAGTCCAGTATTACATTCACGCTGCAGACTACTCGGGCAGGGAAGACAACTACCCGCTTGTAGGGCCTGACGGACCCTTCTCGTTCACTGTCACGGCAGACGAAGAGCCTCCCACCATCACCAACACTACCGACCTCCCCAGTACAGAAGACACCGAGGGACCCTACTATGTGGAAACGACCGTCATAGACAATATGGCGGTGGATCAGGTGGAGCTCTTCTACCGGGTCAACGGTGGCCCGTTCGAGGCGGTTCAGATGTCCCGGGTTGGGGCAGCCTTGTATCGAGCCGGAATACCCGGCCAGCCGCAGACCAGCCACGTGGACTACTATGTGCGAGCAATCGACTACGGCGACAACGCCGCCTATGATCCTCCGGGCGCGCCCTCTGAAACGTACGATTTCTATGTCGCTCCTCGCACGACGATCCTTTTCACCGATCTCGAGTCGGGCAGCGATTGGTCGCACGGACCTGTCTCTGGGGGCTTCTATGACCAGTGGCATCTCAGCACCCAGAGGAATCACACCCCGGGAGGTACGACAAGCTGGAAGTGCGGCGATACGGGCAGCGGAAACTACATGAACAAGTTGGATGCTGGGCTCGTCACAGAGGAGTTCGAGCTGGGCACGGACTCACGTCTCGTTTTCTGGCAGTGGGTGGCAGCCGAGACGAGCGCAGCCTACCCTGGCTACTGCTATGACGGAGGCCTTATCGAGATAGACACCGGCTCCGGTTGGACTGTGATCGAACCCGAGGGCGGCTATCCCTTCCTGATCCGGGAAGGAGGCAACCCCGGCCCCTTCCCTGCGGGAACAGGAGTGTTCTCGGGACACAGGGGCTGGCACGAAGTGACCTTCGATCTCGGGGCCTTCAGTGGAACCGCAAGGCTCCGCTTCCGCTTTGGCAGTGACGGGGCTGGGACCGATGAAGGCTGGTACATAGACGACGTGACCGTTGATGGCTTCCTGATCGACACCCAGTCGGCCAGCGATCTGAATGCCTCCTCTACCCTGCAGCTATACTGCCCCACCCTGACGTCGGGGGGCATGGCACTGCGCTTGGCGTTGCCTCGGTCCGCTCGGGCAAGTCTCGAGGTGCTCGATGCGCAGGGAAGAGTTGTAAGCACCATCGTCTCGGGGGCGCTCCAGGCAGGCAGCTATACGCTGCACTGGGACGGCCGCGACCGGTTGGGCATCCCTGTTGGGCCAGGCACCTACTTCCTGAAGGCCACATCTGCATCGGGAGAGACGGCAAGCAGGAGGTTCATTGTCATCAGATAGCAGCCAGCTGATCACGTGCGGTCGGCTTCGGCGGACCGCACATACAGCAAGAAAGGAAGGAGAGAGGAAATGCACCGAGGATGGATGGCACTGGTTGCGGGGATCGTTCTCGCCGCATGGCTCTGCGCAGGCACAGCCGGCGCGGCAACGATCGACCCCGCCGTCAGGGAAGCTGCAGCCAAGGCAGGGCCCGACGGCACGGTCTCTGTGATAATTCACCTCAAGGACAGAGCCCCCGTGGCAGAGCTGAGCGCCGAGCTGAAGGCGCGCAAAGCCAGCCGCGCCGAGCGCCACCGGACGATCATCGAGGCTTTGAAGGCAGCTGCAGAGCGGAGCCAGGGCCCCGTCATCGAGATGCTCGAAGAGGGCAAGGCGGAGGGACTCGTTGTTGGATTCACACCCTACTGGATTTCAAACCTCATCGTGGCCCAGGTAGGCACTTCCTTCCTGAACCGCCTGGAAGAGCGCGCCGACATCGACGTCGTTCAGCCCAACTTCCGCCCGAAGCTGATAGAACCAGTCGAGCGCGGACGCTGGATGGGCGAGCGGCGTACCGAGGGAGAAGTCCGACTCCACCCCAGAGACATCGGCGTAACCCCTGGTCTCAGGGCCATAAACGCAGACCGAGTCTGG
>CAYMBA010000013.1:0-29470 GCA_964388535.1 uncultured bacterium
CCCGGAGAAGCAGCGTGGGATATGCCGCTTTCTCTGCCACGGGTTGGGCCTCGTAGAGGCCCCTTAGGTGTTCCCTAGGCAGCGGAACCACAGCCCGTGCGCCGAGGAGCGTAAGCCGCTCGAGCATGCTCGGACCGATGAGATTGAGAGCGAAGACGGCCCGGGTCGCCAGAAGATCTCCAAGCTCGGCTGCCCAAGGCGGCTCAAATAGCACCACGCAGGTTTCTGCCCATCGCATCCACCAACCCCCAGAGGCACCGGTTCATTCCCTCGCGCCCCAAATCCTCACGGCGCTTCAATGCGTGTCCTAACGATGAAGGCTCCTTCGAAGCCGGCGTCCAATAGCCGTTTCCTCAACCGCTCGGCCTCAGTCCAAGAGGCGCAGTCGCCAATACGGACCTTATACAGCAATCCCTCGTACTCGACGTAGGCAGCCTCCCCGAGGCGCGAACGAACTGCATCCGCCGCGCGTTGTGCCCTAGCCTCTTCAGAGGTGGCTAAGATCTGAACCCTGTAGCCGTCGATGAGCCTAGGCTGGGGCTTGGCCGCGGAGTCGGGCGACGAGGGCTCCGCCTGAGCCGCCCGGGGCTGCGCAAGCGCCTCACGCGCCTCTCTACGCACCCGTCTTGCCTCCTCCTCCGAAGGCAAAGTAGAAGGATACATAGGCGGAGGAGGAGGGGACTTCGAGGCACAACCCTTCCCAAGATAGAAAACCAGCAGAGCAACCGGCATGACTAGCACGAAGACACCCAGCCTGATACGACCTTCCATGGCCCCATCTCCCACCGTCACATCCGGGGTACCGCCTACGGCTGTCAGCCTTCAGCAGCCAGTGAGGCAATCTCACAGAAGGCTTCCCTTGGAGTCCATCTTTTCGAGGACGCGGAGGAGCCTTCTCACCTCCTGGCTCCGTCCTCTGTCCAGGACGAGGGTGATATCCTTTTCATGGACCACAACGAGATCCTGCAGCCCCAGCGCGGCAATCACCCCGGAGTCCGCATAGAGGACACAATCCGAACAATCCAGCGCCACCACTTCTCCCCTGACGGCATTACCCCCTTCCTGGGCTGCAAGCAGTCCCCAGGTGTGCCATGAGCCCACGTCACTCCACTGAAACCCGGCCTCAACGACGGCTGCCTTCTCAGCGTGCTCCATGATCCCATAGTCGATCGATTCACTAGGGGAGTGCTCAAAGGCCTCCAGCACTGCGTTCTCCCCTCCACCTCCAGATCGAACCGGCTCCACGGCCTTGGCCAGCTCTGGCATGCTCCGTTCCACCTCCGCGAGGAAAGCAGACGCTCTCCAGACGAATATGCCGCTGTTCCAGAAAAAGCGGCCCGATGCCACATACCGGAGCGCCGTATCCCGATCCGGCTTCTCGCGGAAGCGGACAACCTCCCAGGCACTCGGCCCGAGGGCCTTGCCGCGCTCGATGTAGCCGTAGCCCGTCTCGGGGCTGGAAGGTCGCACCCCGAGGGTGACCAACCGGCCCGTCCTCGCAGCGACCTCTACGGCTCGCCGGAGAGTCTCCCAGAAGTCAGTCGTCGAGGGAATCCAGTGATCCGCAGGGGTGACGACCTGCACCGGATCCTCGCCCCTCCCCAATGCGATGGCTGCAGCCACGGCAGCGGCAGGTGCCGTGTTCCTCCCCACCGGTTCCCTGATGAGGCATTCTGGCAGGAGCTCAGGTAGCTCTTCCTGTACGCGTGGGGCTATGTCCGAGCCGCAGACGACTCGTATCGCAGAGGGCTCGAGGCCGAATCTCAGGCGGTCCCATGTGTGCCGTATCAGTGTGCGATCACCGAACAGCCGGAGCAACTGCTTGGGTCTGCCCCGCCTGCTGAGCGGCCAGAACCGCTCGCCCTTGCCCCCGGCAAGGATGACTCCTTCGACCTCACCCACCTGGCACCTCCCGCTTGCCTGTGTAGGTGCACATAGTCAAGGTTTCACGGTTCCTCCAGGGCAGCCTTATACACAGCCTCCGTGGCCTCGACCAGCTTCGGCCAGCTGTAGCGCTCCTCCGCGAGAGCCTTACAGCGCGCAGCAACCGACTTCACCATCTGCGGGTCATCGATGCAAGCCTGCAGCTTGCTGGCAAGATCATCAACGTCGCGAGAACGGAAGCTGATCGCGCAGTCTTCGACAACCTCCATGTTCTCGGGTATGTCGCTCACGACCACGCACTTGCCAAAGCTCAGCGCTTCTATGAGGGCAATGCTCAGACCCTCCAGTATCGACGGCTGGACCACCAAGTAGGCATTCGTCCACAGCTCGTCGAGGATCTCGCCGTAGACGTAACCAATCATCTGGATCCTGTTGTCTCCGTCGCGAAGCTTCTCGAGGGAGCGCACGTACTCATCCGAGTGGCTGCTGCCACCCGCCATGACCAAGCGCATGTCCCCCTTGGTTCGCTTGAACGCCTCGATCAGGTAGTGACAGCCCTTCTCCGGGACGAGGCGCCCCACCCAGAGGATGTATGGATGCCGATGCAGCCCCCAGCGCTTTATGCGGTTTGGTGGCCTGAGTGTTCCCGGGTTGGTTCCATTGGGGATGACAATGGTCTCAGCCCCATGGCGCTCGCGGAAGTACTTGGCCAGGGTCTTCGAAACTACGATCGTCTTGTTAGGAAACCGGACAGCCGGCTTCTCGCAAAAGCGCAGAAAAGACGAGGCGAACTTCCCCCACTTGCCCCGCTGCCAGTCTAGGCCGTGAATCGTCACCACAGTCTTGGCGCCGAAGAATCTGGGAATCCGGGCGAATATCGAAGGACCCAAGGCATGGTAGTGAACGATGTCGAAACGGCTGAACAGCGTCCACAGAGTGCTCAATGCGCAGTGTGAGATCGCATCCAAGTGCTTCGTGTTGATGCTGGGTAGTCGCTTGTTGTCCACGCCCTTGTACGGACCACGATGCTTGGTGTAGTGGAAGCGGCTGAAGACAGTCACCTGATGTCCCCTGCGCACCAGACGCGTGGCAATCTCCTCCACATGCCTTTCGATCCCCCCGTAGGTGGCCGGGATACCTTTCTGTCCGATCATCGCAATGCGCATCCGACGCCTTCCGCTCCCCGTATCACTCTATGGCCTCTTCATAGATCCCCATCAGCTTCTGCAGGTGCCCAGAGGGATCGAACATGGCCTCCGCGAAACGCCTCGCCTCTCGACCCAGGCTCTCCGGATAGCCGGCAGTTGTCCGAAGGCGGTCTATCGCATCCACAAGTGCCTGAGGCGATCCGGGGGCAAAGGTAACCCCAGTGCGGCCTTCAAGCACCATCTCAGGAATCCCGCCGATTCGTGCCCCCACCACTGGCGTCCCCAAAGCGAGGCTTTCGATCACCGCAAAGGGCAGGTTTTCGTACCACTCCGACGGGACCACCGTGAAAGCGGCACCCGCGACTAGATCCTTGAGCCGATCTCTAGGCTGATGGCCCAGGAAACGCACATTGTGGAGATCCCACTCAGCTGCTTGCTTCTCCAGAGATTCACGAAGAGGGCCGTCGCCAAGGATCAAGCATTCCATCCCGTCTGCTGCTCCAAGCCTCAGTGCCTGCAAGAGGGTCATCAATCCCTTCTCTCGCGACAGGCGTCCCGAATACACGAAATAGTTCGAAGACCCGTAGCGCGGCTCATACTCCTCGAGCGGAAGGAAGTACGGCAGGTGGACGACGCGGTCCCTTTCGATGCCAAACTCAATGACCTTCTCGCGCATGAATCTGCTAGGGGCGATGAACAGCTTTACTTTGCCGTATGTGCCCCTGAGCCTGTGAAAGGTAGCCTCGAGAAACCCCACCAACGACGCACCTGTAGAATCCAAAAGGCACCTGTACTGGACCGCATTCCAATATCTTCCCCCTCGACACCGCTCACAGAGCTGCCCTTGTGTCATCAACAAGTAGCCAGGGCAGATGATCTTATAGTCGTGCAACGTCTGCACGACTGGCACTCCTTGGCCAGCCAGGGCGTCGATCACAGAAGGTGAGAGCTGGTGGTATATGTTGTGGAGGTGGGCAATGTCCGGGTGCTCCCTGCTCAGTAGGTCCCTCATTCTTCTCTTGGCTTCCACGTTGTAGATGACATCCAAAGCAGCCTTCAGCCGCCGGACGGGACCCATCCCACTGCGGTAGTCAACGCCGGGGGCAAAGAAGTCTGAGAAAGCGCTGGACTCGTTCTGATCATGCAGCATCGCGAAGTGCGAGACTCGGTGGCCCTGCTCAGCGAGGAGGCGGCACAAATCCAAGTAGTACCGCTCGGCACCGCCCTTCAGAAAGTGGTACTTGTTTACCTGTAGCACCCTCACGACGGCAGGTCCCCCTCGGGATCGAAGAACTGGTACGTGCGAGCCGCCATCTTGGCCAACGTGAACTGCTCCTCGTAACGCCTCCTTCCTGCCTGCCCCATGCGCTTTCGTAGGTCGTCCGAACTGATGAGCCGGCAAAGAGCCTCAGCCAACGGCTCAACTTGACCGGGCTCGACAAGGATGCCCGTCTCCCCATCGGCCACGAGCTCCGGTATACCGAAGATCCGGGTTGAGACCACAGGGAGCGAAGACGCCATGGCTTCTGTGATTACAAAGGGCTGCGTCTCAAGCAGGGAGGGCAGTACGAGCACGTCGCTTGCAACCATGATTTCTCGGGCGTCTTCGCGGTAGCCGAGAAACTCAACTCGCTGCGCGAGTCCGAGCTCACGTGCAAGGGCCTCAAGGTGCTCTCTATCCTCCCCCTCGCCGACGACCAGCAACCGCCACGGCGGGAGTGGCGCTTCCGATCCCCCAAGAGAACACAGCGCCTTGAAGAGAAAGCGATGACCCTTGCGGGGCGTCAGCCGCGCAACGATAGCGAGGACCACTTCCCCGGGCTGCACGCCCAGGCTCTGGCGCATGCGCTCCCTTTCCTCGGGCCCCAGTTTCGGAGCCTCGGGACTCGCATTGGGGATCACCACGATCTTGCGCTCTGGCATGTGGTGTTTCTCAATCAGTGCCCGCTT
Source organism: uncultured bacterium (assembly GCA_964388535.1). GTDB lineage: Bacteria > Eisenbacteria > RBG-16-71-46 > CAIMUX01 > WJJG01 > CAYMBA01. The sequence goes on from CAYMBA010000013.1 coordinate 4,983, forward strand.
GTTCCATTCCGTGTTGACGATCATCACATCCACCGCGCGCGAGAAGAGCATCTTCAACACCATCTTCCTCCTCGCCCGCTCCACCATGGGAAGGTGCTCGGTGGCAACAACGCGCTTGTAACCCAGCGACTTCGCAATCACGGCCGGAACCGATAGTCGAGAATCGTAGACGCTAGGCAGGTTCATGTGCAGCACGTCGCCCGAGAGCTCCGCAAGCAGGCCCCGCAAGCTCGCCCACAGACGGGGGTCCAGGGGAGGGTACACACGGTAGCGGATGACCTGGACGCCCCAGCGGGCCATCTTCCGAGCCAACACCTCACCCCGCTCTCCCTCGGGGATGAGAGCCGAGAGCCTCCAGCGATCATCGGGTTTCCCCTGCGCCAGCCATGAGACATAGCCCTCTGCCCCACCGTAGTAGGGACAGTCGCTGAAGAAAATCAGGTGGATCTTCCCATCAGCCATTCCGTTTCCTCACCCGGCTGAGAGGCCCTGTGCCCGTAAGCCCCGGCGTCTCCTCGCGCAGCTGGGGGCTACGGCCCTGAGAACCGTGACCCTCCATCCGGGCACGGGCATCCCCACTGTCGCCGAGTCGCCTCAACACAAGAACACGAATCCCCGTCCAGACCTTCTCATCCTCCAGCACCGAGAAAGATCGAACGAGCCGCTCCATTTCGCCTTTGGGATCAACTGCCCAGGGGCGTGCGATCACTAGGAATAGCCGCTGCCCAGGTTCCCATCCGGGCTCCACAACCTGGAAGAACCGCTGCCTCCAGTACCCAGCAGCCCCGAAGCGCCCTAGATTCGTCCACTCCACCTGCCGCCTTCCATTCAGCTCCGCTTCCATGTAGTAGTGAACCAGTGGCCCATCCACGGCCAAGGCCGCGTAGGCATCACCAGGACCCAGAGACTCGAGGAGCCACGCGGCCGCCGAACGGTAGTCCTCTTTGTGATAGCGCTCCTCTGTCACGTTCCTTGCCACAGAGACGAGCGAGAGTAGCACGGCCAGGAAGGCTAGCGGGACCCCAAACCGCCGCGGCGCCCTGGTCGCCCCCAAGGCCAAAGTGGCCACGAAGGCTGGATACGCAACCCCAGCATAGCGTGGGTTGAGGACCTTGATCGCTGTCAGAGACAGCAGAAAAAGGAGAAGCACAGGAAGAACCTGCGAGAGGAGAAGCCACTCTCTGGCGCCGGGCGGCACTGTTTCTTCCCCCTTGTCAGCCAGCTGCGAAGCCTGCGCCTGCTCTCGCCCCCTTCCAGTTGCCCCCACGCGGGAGCCCCCGTTCATATCCGAGTCGTCCGAGGATTCGCTCCCTTCCCCAGTCCTTCCACTGAGGCGCCGGAAGGATCGGGATCGCATGAGCTCCGCAATACCAAGTGCCCAGAGTGCACCAAAGATGAGAGCCGAGGCGCCCACCGCAGGCGCATGGTGCAGCATCGCCTCCCTCGGGCCCTCGATCCACATCTGGCGCCGCGAAGGGCCGAGCGAGTAGCCCGTGGCAAACACGTAGGCTACATACGGAAGGCTCAGTGCCGCATTGGCCGGCTCCAGGCGCACCCTGGCTTCCACAGGAACCTTGCCCCGCGGCCCGAAACGCTGCGGTGCGTGGACCCGAAGGAAGGTCGAGATCCACGGAGTCATAGCCACAGCCGCAAGTATCCAGCACAGCAGGATCCCCGGCAGAACCGTGCGCCTTCTTTGCGGTGGGGCCAGGGCGCGTAACAGATGCACTGGCGCAAGGAAGATCATGGCCAGGTTCGACAGGAGACCCCCAAGCACCGCACCCGCGTAGGCCAACACCCGTCCCATCGATGGACGGGCATCGAGAAGCAACCTTTGGTACGCTGCCTCCGCTGCAACCGCCATCAGGATCAACAGCGAGTAGTTGCGTACCTCTTGGGCGTACCAGACGTGGAAGGGAGAGGCTGCCATGAACCCGAGTGCGGCCAAGCCGGTGCGTGAGCCGAGAAGCCTGCGCACGAAGAGCCAGAAGGCAAGCAGGCAAGCCATGGAAGCCAGGAGAGAAAGCGAACGCAGTGCCACCCCGGAGGTTCCGAATAGCCTTGCCCAATAGTGAAGGAGAAAAGCATGAAGCGGGCCGTGGAGGTTCTCTGTCAGGTGTTCCAGTCGCAGTGTGCCGAAGATCTTAGCGTATTTTATCGCCGCCGCTTCATCCTCCCAGATGCTCTGGGACCCAATGCCCCACAGTCTCAAGGCCAAGCCAAGCAGGAACAGGGTGCCTGCAAGGAGCGCCTCACGGGCAGAGATTCGGCGGCGTGGGACTTCCTGCACCGCCGCATGGGCGATTCCTTCCTGTCTGGCGGCGGTCTGCCTTTTCGCTGGCCTTGCTACCAATCCCTAGGCCCCCTCCGCAATCGCAGCTCACGGCGCGATGCTCATGCCCACCTGTCACACTGCCTGCACCGCATTCTGTGCAGCCGCGCTCGCCCCCTACGACCTATTCTTAGCTAGCTCCCTTGGCCCGCAGAACAGCTGGGATAGTCAGCAGGAGGATTCTCAGATCGGTCAGGAAAGAGATTGAATCGATGTACTTCATGTCCATCTCCATCCATTCGCAGAAACTGATTCGGTTTCGGCCCGAAACCTGCCACAAGCAGGTGATCCCGGGGGTCACAGAAAGCCTGCGGCGCTGCCAGGTCTCATACTGCTCCACTTCCTCCGGGATTGGTGGCCTCGGACCCACCAGGCTCATCTCCCCCCGCAGCACGTTTATCAGCTGTGGCAACTCATCAAGGGAAGTCTTCCTGAGAAGCCTACCCACTCTTGTTACCCTCGGGTCGTTGCGGATCTTGAAGACGGGCCCATCCATCTCGTTCAGATGAAGCAGCTGCTGCTTCATCCTCTCAGCCCCCACATACATGGATCGAAACTTGTAGAAGCGGAATGGCTTTGCCCGTCGCCCGAGCCGTGTGGATACGTAGAAGACTGGCCCGGGGCTGTCCACTTTGATTGCGATGGCGATCAGAAGGAACAAGGGGGAGAAGAGGACAAGGAGCACAGCGGCCGCGAAGAGGTCGAAAAGGCGCTTGCCGCGCTTCTGATAGAAGGTGGTAGGCACGTACCCGAGCGCAGGATCATCCCTCTCGGGAGCGTCTTGCCGCTCTCTTCCTTCCATCACACTCTGACCCTTTCCGGCCCGTGCCGCGGCCACGGCAGCCGCCCGGAGGAGCAGACCATAGCTTTGCCGTGGACACACCGATCCTTTGGCCGCTCCGAATCGAAACAGACTGCGAATGCGGCAACCCGCCGTCCGGCAACCGCGAACGGATCTTTCGGCAGTGCAAGGCACAGATTGGTAGCAGTCCTTCCGCTAGGCATCACCTCCTTCAGACTTCAGATTCGGCAACCAACGCCGCGAGCTTTGCCGGTTTGCATGCGCCCCCGAACCACGAGCTGCTTACACGGTGCTCTCAAGGTGACGGCTGCGGACCCGGAAAGCCCTCAAGACCGGTTCGAATCTACCACCCGCGCGTGAGGGCCTTCAATGGGCCTCCTCTTGCTCCTGCGCGCTTCGGGATAGGTCCTGAATTCGCCTAAGAGACAGGTTCTCTCTGAAAAGGAAGATGAGGCCCACGGCGACCACTGGGAACCATTGGGTCGCATGATAGAGGATCGAGAAGCTGAGCGCCTGATCCTTGTGGTGGAAACCCACCACAGCCAACCCCAGCACGGACGCAGCCTGCATGGTGCCGACAAAGCCTGGCCCGGAGGGAATCATGACGCCAATCGCAATGACCACAAGGAGCACAAGACTCGCTGAGGGGGGCACGGGGGCAGTCTCGGGCAGCCGGGCAGAGCGGATGCACATCCATATCACAAACGTGATGCATGCCCACATGAGCACTGTAAGCGCCGTCGCTTGGACGAGTTGCCGGGGGCTCTTGAGAATAAGAAGCCCAGAGCGAAAGCTCTCCAGCGCCGAGCGCACCCGGCCTCCGAGCCGGTCGCCCAGGAGGCGCACAGGCAGTGAGAAGGCAGCCTCACCGCGGACGCGGAGCAGGATCAACAGACCCAATACGAGTAGCCCAGCCCCAAACGCCATCAGAACGCCCATCTTGAACTGGCGGTTGTGAAAGGGAACGAGCAGAAGAATGGCCCCGAAGGCTGCGATCATGAAGAACAGGTCCAGTAGCCGCTCCACAACGATCGTTGCGAACGCCGCCGAGGCGCGGAGACCGCTCTTGCGCTTGAGCAGAAAGGCTCTGATCACTTCTCCAGCGCGCATCGGTAGAACATTGTTGCACATGAAGCCGATCATCGTTGCACTGTAGAGCACTCCCGGTGGCACCCGCGCTATGGGCGCAATGAGGACTCCCCACCTCACCGAGCGAATCCAGAGTGCTACGAGCGTCAGCAGCGACGCGGGAAGCAGCCACCAGTAGTCAGCCGCTCTTAGGTGGCTCAGGATCTGGTTGATGTCGGTCTTCCTAAAGGCGAGGTAGAGGAAGACTGCGCTCACCAGAAAACCGAGGAGAACCGACTTCTGTCTCACGCTTCCCCCAGCAGCCACTGCAACTGTGCAACAAGGGTCCTGCCGATGGTCGTTATCGAGCCGATCAGCTCGTGTTCGAAGTTGGAGAAGACAACTGTGGCCGACCCGGGTTCCTCCGGATGATAGCCGTGCATAGCCGCCACGGGCTCCCGTGCCGTGAAGCTTGGCACAAGTATGTGCCCCTCGCGCAAGAGAAACACCATCTCGCCATATCGGTCGTCAGAGAAACGGATGCCCAGACGCTCCATCTCCTCGGCGTCCAGAATCCTTCCGAAGTCCAGGTCCTCGAGAACCGATTCCACCTTGTCGCGGGCAGCGGGATCGAAGAACCAGAACCTAGCCATCGTGGAGTCGACGAACCAAAGCAGATCTCGGGGTACGCGCAAGCCCAAGGCTTCCAAGGAGGTCATTATGTCATGCACCTCTAGCACGTCGGCCATCCCGTGATCGCCAAAGACGAGGGCTCGGACCTCCCCGTAGCGGCGATGTGCCACCTCCAGGCAGTGAGCGATGAAGCCGTCTAAGTCCTCCAGGGCCGTGGCCACCTCAGGCGCCCGCGTGCCGTGGGCGTGCATGAGCGCATCCAGCCTCGGCGTGTAGAAGAAGAGAAAGTCATCGCGGCCCTCCTCCAGCGCCGAGAGCATCTGCCGCCGGTTCTCCTCCTCTGGACTCTTCCAGTACCAAGACCGCCACCTCAACCCGAGGCGAAGGGCTATGTCGAAGACAGAGGCGGCCGCGCTGATACCTCCCGGCTCGAAAATGCTTCGCTTCTCACAGAGATCGAACTGGGGAAGCAAGCGCGGCGGTATCTCATAGAGGCTGAAGTAGCCTGTTATTCCGGAACGCCGCAACCACCTGGACAGCACCCGTCTCGTTGCGTATGGCCGGCGAAGCAAGCCATCCAACAGCCATATGATCGGTTTGTAGCGGCGGAAAACCGAACGCGCCGGGTCCCGCAGATACATCGCCCAGTGCCCGTGCTGTGCTGGCAGCAGCCCGGTAAGAATGCTCGGTATGCAGGCGCTCGAGTAGCCACAAACCGATTCCACAGGGCCGTCACGCCGACCCAGGTGTTCGAACCAGCGACCCCCTTGAGTGAGTTCATATCCAAGGGCATCGATCAGGAATACGAGCAACAAACGCCGCTTCACGGCACCCCCATTAGACCCCATTCTCTTGCAAGGAAGCGATAAACCTAGAAAGGTCTTCCAGCTTCCCTCCTACCTCAGGTTCCGGTGCACCGGCAGAGCGAAGACCCTTCAGCGCAGCAGCCGCAAGCTGCTCCTCACCGGCTGCTGAAGCGGCCCAGAGCACTGCCGCATGTGCACGTACGACGCTGGCGGGCCAGCAGCCAAGCCAGTTGGTCAGACCGCGCAAGGCTCGTACACCGCCGGCTGCACTTGCATATCGGCGCCAGCGCCTAAGCATTTCCCGCCAGGAGCCACCCTCCCCTGGCAGGACCCTTTTCAGAGATGCCAACATATGGTGGCTATCCGCTCCCCCGGACACCTCGAGCACCTCCGAAACCGCCTTGAGCCACTCAGCAGCCAACACGCGCACGTCTATTCGCGGTGGCGGCCAAACAGGCGAGAGCCTCCATTCGTACCAGGGAAGGAAAGCCGGCTCACAGCCTGCCCCAACACCCTCCTGCCTCAGGAGCGAAAGCCTTTGTTCCACCGAAGCAACCAATCGCCCCTGCGCGGCCAGACGCGCCTTCGAAAGGTCCACGACCATCTTCGCGCACCAGTGCCCCCGTTGCCACCACGTAGGATCCGGATCAGTCGCCCAGGAGCCTGGGATCCCCAACATCAAGCCAACCTCAACAGCCCGGTTGACGAGAAGTCGGAAGGCCTCGAAACGATGCCGCAGCTGGGGCAGATCAGACCAAACGCCTGGATCTCCCCAAAGGACCGAGCGGCCCGTAGCAGCCGCTGCGACTTCCAGGCTGGGGGGCGTCCGCCGCAAGTGACTCAGGTGAAACACCCCGAAGTCCACCGGGGAGCGCAAGAGTCCCACCCGGTGGCTCAGCGCCTCGAAGCGTGCCGCGAGTCCTCGCCGGATCTCGAGAAGCCTCGCAAAGTCAAGGGGCGAGCTGGTCACTGCCGCCAGGTCCACGTCGGACAGTGGAAGGAGCCCGCCTGGAGCTCCCACTGCCACAGCTTCACCGACGGTCGTACTTCCCAGCAGCACGACCGCCACTGGTTTCCATGGCCGCACGGCGTCCAGGACGTACTCAAGGGAGCCAAGCAGGATCGTACGGATAGCGTCGTCGAAGGCCTCCATCCGGGAGAAGGGTCCGTTGAAGAGCAGGTGGGCTGTCATCCGCGCGCCTCAAACCCTCTCCTGGAGGAACGGAGGAAGGCTTTCCTTCCGGGCGTTTAGCACCGTTCCCAGCACCCTGCATCGCGAAAGGCTCAGCTGCGCCAAGGCCCTCTGGGCCACTTCTCGCCGGGTCTTGTGTGCCCGAACCACGAGCACGACGCCGTCGCATGCCGCCCCTAGAAGGGGCGCTTCGGGGTGCTTCAACACTGGGGCGATATCCACAACGACTAGGTCGTAGGCGCCGCCGAGTTCAGTCAAGAGGGGCCGGACCGTGCCGGAGCTGACTGCCTCGACGTGGTGAATCCTGTCCCTACCTGCAGGAAGGAAGTGCAGCCCGGGCTGTTCTGTCGCCAGGACGACGTCCCGCAGGCTCACGGAGCCACGAAGCAACTCGGAAAGGCCCTCCCGATCCCCGATCGGGTCGGAGAGTCCCACGTTCGAGCGCCCCATGTCCGCGTCAATCAGCAATACGCGCTTCTCGGCAACCCGCGCCACCAGGTGCGCGAAGTTCGCGGCAACGGTGGTCGTACCCTCGCCCACGACCGAGCCCGTGAAGCCAACAACCCGCCTCCTTGCTCCGCCCAGGAGCACCTCGATGTTTTCACGCAGTGTCTCAAGCTCTTGCAGGAGGTCCAGGTCGGGCTCGCCCAGCAGGGCACCCTCTATGCGGATTTCCGGCTCGAAAACCAAAGACGTCCGGTCCTCAGCCGCGACATCGGCCTCGGAGCCCGCAGCGGTATTCTCTGGCTCTCTTTCGGGTTCTTCCCCGCCCGACTTGGTGAGCGCATCGTAAATGTGGCTCATCGGCTCACCCCCGTCTTGGCCCACGGCTGCTCGCTAGGAGCCTCGAATCCTCTCTCCAGTTCCCCAACAGCTTCCCTTACTACTGCGCCATCTACGCGACGCTTGTCATAGACGTAGGCAATAAGAAGCGCCCGGTCACAAACCGCATTTATGAGCCTTGGCACACCCCTTGAGTACTCGTAGATGAGACCCAAGGCCTCAGAGTCGAAGAGCCCAAAGACCTTGCCGCCGCTGGCGACCCTCAGGCGATGATCGATGTAGGCGCCCACGCCTTCCCTGGCCAGGGGCTTTAGCTCCCAGGCGCCGGGAATCCTTTGGCGGAGCTGGCGGAGACGGTGCGAACTGAGCAGATCCTTCAGCTCTGGCTGGCCAACGAGAATGATCTGGATCAGCTTCTGAGAGTTGGTTTCCAAGTTTGAGAGCAGCCTGAACTCCTCCAGGCTGGGGGGCGAGAGATTCTGCGCCTCATCTACGATCAGCACCGCGTTCCGTCCCTCATCCCTAATCCTCAATAGAAACTCCTGAAGTGCGAGCAGCAGCTCCACCTTCCCGCGGCCAGCAGGCCGGATTCCAAAGTCCAACAGCGCCATGTGGAGCAACTGCTTGAAGGTGAGCATGGCATTCATGACGATCGCGGTCTCGATCGTCTCGTCGAGCTGGCTAAGAAGCGTACGCACGATGAGCGTCTTGCCTACACCCACTTCGCCCGTAAGTACCATGAAGCCCTTGCGTTCGTGGATCCCGTAGTTGAGATAGGCCAGGGCCTCACGCTGGTCCGGCGTCATGAAGAGGAACTTCGGGTCAGGAGTCAGGTTGAAGGGCGGCTCTCGGAAGCCGTAGAAGGATTCATAGACAGCCATCTTCCTACCCCGATCCTCTGACCTCGACCATCTTTGGCGCTAGCGGAGTCCAGCGGGAGGCTCCACACAGACCCCGCCAAGCCGTGTGCCGGTCTACCAGGACCGAGCGCCGAAAGCCAGCGGGCGGTCCTCTCTGTCCCGAGGCGCTGCTCCCCCTCAGCGACGGAACCTGCTGATCGTCGCAAGGACGGGAACCTTGAGGAAGGCTTCAGCCTCCGGCACATCTTTCAAGGAATGATCGAGGCTCTCCAACAGGAACGCCAGCCCGATTCCTACAAGCAGGCTGAACAGCGGCACAACTGCGATTCTGACATAGTCGCGTGTGCGGACCCTGGTCGGCTCGCTAGCGTCCTCAAGTACCACCACGTCCCACGGCCTTGAGCCTACCCGCGTGGTCATAGCCTCGATGCGCTTCTTCACAAGGGCGTCATGTGTGGTCCTCAGGCTCGCCAGAATCCTCTCGACACGCTGCAGTTGGGCCTCCTTGTCAGGGAAAGTCGCAAGGCGCTCATCCACGTACTCGAGACTGGCCTCCATCGAGGCCACCCGCGCCTCAGAAGCAGCCAGCAGCCCCTCCATGTAGGTCAGATAGCCCCGGGCCTCCTTCACTAAGGCTCTCCGCAACTCATCCAGCCTGTCCCTCAGAGCCAAGACCTTGGGATGGTCAGGCGTATACTGAGCGCGAGCATCGAAGTACTCGGCCTGCGTGTTCATGATCAGCCGGCGCAGGGCTATCAGCATCGGCTCCCCGCGGTCGCTCTCCGCCCGGAATGCATAGAGGGCAACCGTCGGGTCCTTCTGCTCGAACTCCTCCAGCATCCTGCGCATCCACTCCACTTTCGTGCGCTTCTCCGCTACATCCGCCCTCGCTGCAGCCAACTCGGTCTCGATGTTCCTCCTTGTACTCAGCAGAAACTGCCGCTCGTCCGGCAGTTGCACGGCCTGCTCGCGCTTTAGCAGCTGCGCTCGCTTCTCCTCCCACTCGTCGATCTCCTTGCGCAGGTCTTCAATCTCCTCCTGCAGGAATCCGGTTGGGTCCGTGCCCCTGCTGCTGGTGCGGAACTCCTTGTAGGCCTGTGTGAGCGCCTGCACGGCCATCTTGACGAACCTGGGGTCACTGTCCTTATAAAGTATATGAATTATGCTCGATTTCCCCGGTGTATTCGCATCAACTTTGCGAGGGTTTATTCTTCGCTTGCTCGTATCGCCCTCCGCAGCTCTTCGCTCATCCAGAATCTCCTGGGCCCTTTTGTAGATCCGAGCGCTCTTTATCGCTTCCATCTCGGAGGTGAGCTCTTCTTCCCAGGAAAGCAGTTTTACGGTCGGGCTGAAGGCCGTAGTTGGCATCCCCCGGCTCACCAGCAGTTTCGAATACGACAGGTACTCCGGCTCCTGAGTCAGGGCCAGATAGATGACGACTGCCAGTGTCACTCCGAAGGTGGCGAGCACGATCCACCGACGCCTGAAAACGACGGTGAGAAAGTCACGAAGCGTCCCGCTTCTAGGGTCTGTCGGTTCGAGCTCAGCCAAGATCTGCCACCCCTGAGTCTTCTACTCGTATCGGTAGAAGCTCACCCGTTCCATGTTGAATGCTCGCCATCCTTCTATGTAGGCGGTGAACGGGGAAATGTTCTGCCGTATGAACTGATCTACGAACACATTGATGTCCGCTATGAGCGTACGCGGCACATAGACGACGTCGTACGGCTCCAACCTTAGATCGAACGCGGGCATCTTCCCCTTAAGCGCTGCGTTTGCGTCTACGACGTACACGTCGAGATCGCTCGGCCCGCGCCTGCGGAGAACGACGACGTTGGACAGTCTGGCCCGCGTAGTAGCCCCAGCGGCTCCACCAAGGGCGTGCAAGACCGTCATGCCGGGTGTAAACGGTTGGGCGCCGGGCATCTCGACCTCGCCGAAGACGTAAACCAGCTGCGCTGAGTACTTCGTCAGCAGGACGCTAACCTCCGGGTACCGGAGCAATCGGCTGAGTCGAGACCGTACTTCGTCGTTGAGCTCGGTGAGGGTCATCCCGGCAGCCTGGATCTCCCCGGCTCCAGGAAGCATCAGCTTACCGTCCGGCCCTACCTTCGCCCCCGTTGTGAACTGAGGCTGATTGATGACCACGATCTTCAACTCGTCGCCGGGCCGCAGCCTATAGAGGCCGTCACGGCCGACCTGCGAGCCCACACTCAGGCTGCCTGACCCGTCCAGGCCTTGCAGAGACTGGGCACCCGAGGGCACAAGGGGGCTTGCCGGGACGACCATCCGATTGCCCGAGGAGCAGGAAACCGCACCAAAGACGAGAGCGATCAGGACTGCCATGCGGGCAGCACCCGGCCAGAGGGTACCGCCCCAAAGGACCGGCGAGAGGCTTCTGCCGTGCTCCATCACCCCATCCTGGGTCGCAGCAAGGCGGCTGGGGTTGCGCGGTCCCGGGCCGCACTTGCGGTCTCCGTTAGCCACCAGAAGTCCCTTTCTGACGCCTCCGAAGGCGCACGGATGCTATCATCTGGGCCCCTTGAGCGTCAACGAGACGCGCCTTCAAAGGGCGGCAACAGCCGATCGCGCGAATCGGCTAGTTTCCGCCACCCATGTGATTGGATCGGCCGCGGGAGGAGCATCTTGAAGATCCCAGCGGTAGAAGTGGCAGACGCTTCTTCGGCGTCTCAAAGCACCCGGAAACGGCGACAGGTATCGTCTCGCAACAGCGCAAACCTAGCGCGCGGCAGCCCGCTCCATCTCCAGAAGGCAACCCTGGAGAAGTAGCGGGATCAGTATCTCATGGTGTCCCAGCAGATAGATGCCTCTGCCCCCCTGCTGACCCGTGTGAGGACGATCGACCACGTTCTCCTGCGGCCGGTACTGCCGCACGAAGTCTAGGGCAGCAGTAGTGAAGGGCCCCCGCCCTCCCCCCAGATTCCTTGCAACGGAAAGCGCCTTCAGGAACACCTCTGGGAGCACCACGGCGCTCCCAAGGTTCACGACTACGCCCCCCTGAAGCTCCACCAGCCTCTGCGAGAGAATACGGAAATCTCTCGCTGAAGACTCGCCCACCCACGCGCCGTTGAACTCCGGGTGCTGGTGGACGACGTCCGTCCCCACGGCCACGTGTATGGTCACCGGCACACCCAGCTGGAAGGCCCGCCCAAGCACAGGTTCTGCTTGCCACCCGGCCCGCTTGGCAGCCAGATATGCACCGACTGCCTGACCATAGCCAATGCCCTCGGCCACAGCAGTGCGAGCCGCCTCAGAAAGGGCGATGGCCGTCTCCTTGGCCATACCGAAGGTTCCGTCCGCAAGGCCACCGGCCACGTCCTCGGAAGTCTTTCCCCAAAGGCAAAGCTCCAGGTCATGGATGGCGAACGCACCGTTGACAGCGAGGCTGTCGATGAAGCCCTTCTCCATCAAACGGATAAGATAGGGGCCGAGGCCCACTTTTATCACATGCGCACCGCTCAGCCAGATCCTGCGGCGCCCCTCGGAAGCAGCGGAAACCAAGCGCTGCGCCAGCAAACGAAGATCGGCAGCTCCAAGGAAAGCAGGCAACGCATCCCAGAAGGCTTCAAAGGACCCAGGTTCCTCAGGCGCATCCCGAAGTCGGTCCGCATGCACCTTGGATGGGCGCTCTGCAACGGAAATCCTCTTTACCGCTTTCAAGTCCACTTCTTCGAAGCGTTCCATCCGACTCAGCCTCGCTCCTGCGGTACCCAGTCGTCTCGGCCCTCCACCCTCTCGAGCACAACGCTTATGGAACCAATTGGGAGCTTGCTCTTCATTTGGACTGGTATCCGCCGCTCATCGTCTGTCAGCCAGATGAGGAGTCGGCCCTCGTGCTTGAACAAACCCGGAGTACGCAGCGCAGGCTCCACCACCAGGCATTCGAATCGTCCAGCCGGAACGTTCACAGTCTCCCGACGGTGCACCATCACCTTGAGCGGGTAGTTGCCGCCATCGACGTGGCCTTCCAGGGCAATCTCGTCTCCGACCTCGAGCTCTCGGGCCCTGACCTCGTAGAAGGCACTCAGAACATCCCGCGCCCCCGGCAGGATCTCCATGACCCTGCCATCGTCGTAGACCGCAACTCCCGTTTCGTGATCGAAAACGACAGACTCATTCCTCCTGAAACTGCCCTCACGGAGGTGCTTCTCAAACCGGCGAGGAAGCAAGAGCTGGGTGTCGAAATACGACTCGACCCTGTCTTCCACCCGGAAGAAAGCAGAGAAGAAGTCGTTACTCTCCGCCACCGAAACGACATGGAAGCACGAGTCACCGCCGACGACCTCCACTCCTTCCACAGACATCGTGGCTGTGCCCGCCCTGATCGGGCCGTAACACACGGCGAAGATGAGCCGCTCACCCACCACGATTGCACGGTCAAGGTACGGGTGTTGGCGGCGGAATCTCTCGGCGAGCCAATTGCTCGGCCGGGCAGCGCCCTTCAGCTGGGTCTGAGACTGGCGAACACCGGCTGCGCTTGTGGGAGCGAGGGGCAATACAACGAGGGAAATGCACAGGACAGTGACAGATCCACGAGAAACCAGCGACATCCGGCCCCTCCATCGCCCCCCACTTGTACCTACAACACCCTTCGCACCGGGGTCCCTCCCGGAAGTGTTTAGAGTGCACCAGAGGAGGCCGGAGCTAGTTCCGAGAGGTCTCCAGGGCCTGCCTCCGGCTCAATCGCACCTTACCCTCCTCATCTATGCCGATCACCTTTACGAGTACCATGTCACCTTCACGTAGTACGTCCTCGACCTTGTTGATTCTCCGGTCGGCTATCTCAGAGATATGTATCAATCCATCCTTCCCTGGGAGTATCTCTACGAAAGCACCAAAGCTGGTCGTGCGGACGACCCTGCCGTTGTAAACCCTTCCTAGCTCGGGCTCCTCGGTCAGTTCCTTGATCATCTGGACGGCAAGCTTGCCCATCTCGGGATCGACACACGCCACCTTGACCTGGCCATCGTCCTCTATGTCGATGACAGCGCCTGTCTCATCGGTGATCTTCTTTATGACCCGGCCTCCTGGGCCAATGATGTCTCGTATCTTCTCCGGCGAGACCTGCAGGATCGTGATTCTCGGTGCATATGGCGAGATCGAAGGCCGCGGTGTCGCGATCGCACGGTCCATCACATCAAGGATCTCGTGCCGTGCCTTCCGGCTCAGATTTAGAGCCTCCTCCAGGAGACCGAAGTCCAATCCATGGATCTTCAGGTCCATCTGCACGGCCGTGATCCCCGAGCGGGTTCCGGCAACCTTAAGATCCATCTCGCCCAAATGGTCCTCGACCCCCTGGATGTCAACCAGCAGGCGTCTTCTCTCTCCATCGCTCACAAGCCCCAATGCCACGCCGGCAACCGCCGCCTTTACGGGCACTCCAGCGTCCATGAGCGAAAGGCTGCCGCCACAGACCGTGGCCATAGACGAAGAGCCGTTTGACTCCAGGATGTCAGAGACGATTCTGATCGTGTACGGAAAGCTCTCGTTCGAAGGAACCACAGCGGCGAGGGCACGTTCCGCAAGCGCTCCGTGGCCGATCTCTCTGCGCCCTGGGCCGCGGCTTGGCCTGGCCTCCCCGACACTGAAGCCTGGGAAGTTGTAGTGGAGCATGAAGGTCTTCCAGCTGTCTCCCTCCAGCTCTTCAATCCTTTGCTCGTCCATGGATGTACCGAGCGTCGTGACTACCAGAGCCTGGGTTTCACCCCTGGTGAAAAGCGCTGAGCCGTGTGTCCTGGGTAGGAAGGAAACCTCGCAGCTGACGGGGCGCACTTCGTCGAAGCGCCTGCCGTCGACCCTCCGGCCTTCCTCTAGCACAACTCGCCTGAGGTGCTTCGACTCTATTGTCTCAAACGCCTCCTCCAGCCAGCCCTCGACATCCTCGAACCGCTCGGCCAGAGATTCCGCGGCCTCTTTCATGAGACGCGAGCGTTCCTCTTTCCTCTCTGCCTTGCCTGGACGTTCCATCGCATCACGGATCCGCCCGCCCATCAGATCTTCAACCGCTTCCAGGATCTCGGCTGGGATCCTGCGTGGCTCTATTTGCCTTTTCTTGATGTCCAGTTTCGCGATCAGCTCTTCCTGAAGTTCGACAATGCGCCGTATTGCTGGCCAAGCGAACTGGACCGCCTCCAGGAACTCCGACTCCGTGACCTCGCGGGCCTCCCCCTCCACCATGATCAAGCTATCCCGGGTTCCAGCGAAGACGAAGTCCATCGTGCTCTCCTCAAGTTCGCTGAACGTTGGATTGAGCACGAGCTTCCCGTCGATCTTCCCAACTCGGACAGCAGCGACAGGCCCTGGGAACGGAACATCGGAGATGCACACGGCAAGAGAGGCGCCGATCAAGGCCAGGACGTCGGAATCGTTCTCCTGATCGGAGCTCAGTACATCATTGTTAATGGTGATCTCGAACCGGATGCCCTGGTCGAAAAGGGGCCTCAGGGCGCGATCCACAAGCCTTGCGCTCACGGTCTCTTTTTCATTGGGGCGACCTTCCCGCTTGAAGAAGCCCCCTGGAATCTTGCCCGCAGCATAGGTTTTCTCTCTATAGTCTACGAAGAGTGGGAGAAAGCCTCTGTCTTCTTGCGCTTCTTCGGCTGCAACCACAGCCGAATGGACAACCGTGTCGGCGTAGCGTACTAGACAGCTGCCACTGGCCTGCCGCGCCAGCCTACCCGTCTCGAGTCGGAGGATCCTTCCTCCGATCTCACAACTAACCTCAAGAATCATATGCAATCCTTTCCTGGGAAGAACACGTCAATACGGAATGAGCAGGGGACTGTTGCGCGCGGGGAAGCCGGCAGGGTAAGCCAGCAGACTACCTGCGCAGACCTAGCTCCTTGACTATCGCCCGATAGCGTTCGATCTTGGTGTTCTTCAAGTACTCGAGCAGCCGGCGCCTCTTGCCCACCATCTTCAACAAACCCCTGCGGGAATGGTGGTCTCCCTTGTGCACCTTGAAGTGCTCGGTGAGGTACTTGATCTTCTCCGTCAGCAGTGCGATCTGGACCTCCGGCGAACCGGAGTCCATGTCATGCATGCGGAACTTGCTGATAATCTCGCTCTTCTTCTCCTTACTCAGCGTCATCTCAGCCCTCCGAGATGCAAATCACCTAGGGCACCCTAGCGGGGAGCGCCTGACATCACAAACTAGAGAGGCTACCACTTCCGCGCTTCCAGCGCAACGCTGAGATCCATCGCTCCTAGCACTTCCTCGGCACGCTGAATGTCCTTCTGGATCTCTCTTCCCAGCGCCCCCAGCGTTCTGAAGTGCTTCGTGGAACGCAGCCTCTCGATGAAATGGATCCGGAAACGTCCGCCGCCGCATAACCTGTCAACCTGCCTGGGATCCTCGAGGAGATGCACCTCCACGACATTGGGCCCACCGGAACCCGTCGTCGGAGACCATCCCAGATGGCCCACACCCCTAAGTACCTGCCCCTCTACCTCTGCCGCGACCGCATAGACACCATCGGCTGGAAGGAGCCACCCTGGATCTACATGCACGTTGCATGTGGGAACGAGGTGCCTCCGGCCGAGGCCCCGGCCCGCTTTCATCTCCCCTTCCACCATGTAGGGCCGTCCGAGCAGCCGCGAGGCATCCCGAACCCTTCCCGCAGAGACCAGGTTCCGGATCCTCGTACTTGAAATCGGCCCGCCACCATCGTCCACCGCAGGTACTTGCTTCACCCAGAACCGCCGAGCCTCTCCCAGCTTCCGCAACAGCCTCGCATCACCTCGCCTTCCCTTACCGAATCGGAAATCGTATCCGATCACCAGCCCCTGTACTCCAGGCAACTCAAGATCCATGAGCTCTCCGAGAAAGGCCTCAGGCGTCATGCGAGACCAAGCCGGGCTGAACTGCACGACCAAAGTCAAATCAATACCTAGTTCAGTCAGCAGCTGCAGCCTTGTTGGCAGGGGTGTCAAGTCCCCCGCCCAGGGTGAGGACCCCAAGACGCTGTCGGGGTGAGGCGAGAAAGTGACCACAGCAGAAATGGCGTCCGCCGATCGCGCCGCCTCCACCACCTCGCGCAGCAATGTCAGGTGGCCTCGGTGGAGACCGTCAAAGACACCTATCGTGGCCACTGTCCGCTCGGCCTTACTCGAACCAAGGGACATTGGACCCCCAGATACGGCTTTGCTCGGAAGGGCCACTTCCTACAAATGAGCAAGCGCGGTCCCGCTACCAATCTCAAATGACCCTGAGCAACTTCAGCTCAAGGGCATCGTACCAAGGCCGCCCCGTCCCCTTGGGCCTCTGCTCAGCCCGTCCTATTGCAAGCAGCTGCCCCGCCGCAGAAACAAGCGCCCCGGTCTGCCCGGCCTCCGGCTCTGCAGGCAGCTCCAGAACCACCCATGGAGGCGCCTGACCGTTAAGCAAACGCTTCGCCCAGAAGGGGGGGACTTTCCACTTCGGTAGGTGCACGAGTGCCTCGGTCATGGGAATGGCGTGCTCGAGCACCTCCTCGCGCGTGGTCCCGGGGCTGAGCTTGAGCGAATCCTCCACGCGAAACGGGCCTATCGCCGTGCGACACAGATCCTCGACGCAAGCGCCGGCTCCGAGCGCTTCGCCAAAGTCCTCCACAAGCGTCCGTACGTAAGTCCCACGCGCACACCTGGAACGGAAACGTATCCGTCCACCTTCGACGCCCAGGATCTCGAAGCTCTCGACAAACACCTTCCGTGGTTTTCTCTCAACCACTATGCCCTCTCGGGCCAGTTGATAAAGCCGCTTGCCTTTGTACTTGAGCGCCGAGACCATTGGGGGTGTCTGCATTATGTGTCCCTGGAAACGCTCCGCTGTCCGGCGCAGCACCTCCAGCGGTGGGACCTCTACATCCCACCGTCGCAGTACCTGACCAGAGGTATCCCCAGTATCTGTCTTCACCCCAAACAGGATTGTGCCTTCGTACTCCTTGGTCAGGTCCATGAGGTAGGTCGAGAGCTTCGTAGCCCTCCCGACGCAACAGAGAAGCACGCCGGTAGCGAAGGGATCGAGTGTGCCTGTATGCCCGATCCTCCGCTCACCCAGCACCCGCCGCAGCTGGGCCACAGCGTCGTGGCTCGTCATGGGGCTCTCTTTGTATAAGTTCACTACGAAGCCCTCGTGGGCCCGCTCGGTGTTCTTCACTCCTCGCTCACCCCCTCGCCCGGCTCTGCGGGCGGAATGTCGAGGCTCTCAAGGATATCGTGGATCCTCTGACTGTACTCGATCGACTCATCCAACTTGAAGTGGATCTCCGGCACCTGCCTCAGGCGCAGGCGTTTGCCCAGCTCCGACCTGATGAAGGCCCCTGCTCGACGCAGCACGTCCATGGCGTCCCGCTTGGCCTTCTCATCTCCATAGACCGAAACACCCACCTTTGCATACAGAAGATCCCTGCTGAGCTCGACCCTGGTCACGGTCAACCACCCCTTCCTGGGATCCTTGATGCGATGGTGCAGGATCTCCCCCAGCTCCTTGAGAATCTGCTCGGCCACCCGCGCTCTTCGCAGCTCACTCGCCACGGCCCTCACCCCCCTCACCCAAGATCCCGCGGGGACCGAAGTGCTCGTCCTCCGGATCCTCCCTAAGCCAACGGGCCGCTTCATCCCCGAACACCTCGGAGTCACCGAAACGATCGACTTTCACCCTCCAGTCGATCAGAGTACAACGCGGGTCGGCTTCGACCAGGCGCCGCATTGCAGCCAAGCCCTCCCTCAACCGGGCAGGGCTGGTCCCAGCAGCTGCCACGCCCAAACGGCCTCGCTGACGTAGGTCCTGGTATTCCACCTCGACCACCGACACCTTGAATCTGGCCCTCAACTTGTCCTTCAAGCTGACCATCACGGAGCGTTTCTCCTTCAGCGAACGGGCTCCGGATATCGCTAGATCAATCAGGCAGAGTGCGAAGAACATCGGAGTGCAAAGACAGTCGGAGCAGGCATGGGCCTAAGAGGCACTGCTTACTTCCTCGATCACGAACGATTCGATGAGGTCACCCTCCTCGAAGTCGTCGAAGCCATCAAGAGCGATGCCGCAGTCGTAGCCGGCGGCAACCTCCCGGACGTCATCCTTGAAGCGCTTCAAGGAAGCAAGCCTACCCGTCCAGACGACGTCCTCTCCGCGAATCACCCTTGCGCGGGCCTGCCGCTGAACCACACCACTGACGACGTGACATCCGGCCACCGTACCAACTCGCCCTATCTTGAAGATCTGGCGGACCTCCGCGGCTCCCAGCACCTTCTCCTGTTTCTTCGGCTCGAGGAGGCCCTCCATAGCGGCCTTGACCTCCTCGATGGCCTCATAGATGACTTTGAAGAGTCGTATGTCCACCCCCTCCGTCTGGGCAACCTGCGTTGCCTTGGGATCCGGGCGAACGTGAAATCCAATAACGACCGCATTGGAGGTAGCGGCCAGCAGTACGTCCGACTCGTTTATCTTGCCCACACCCGCGTGGACCACCGTCACCTTCACCTTCTCAGAGGACAATTTCTCGAACGAATCCCTGAGCACCTCCACAGAGCCCTGGGTGTCGCCCTTGATGACCATCCTCAGATCCGCCCGCTTGCCCTCGGCAATACGAGCATGGAGGTCGTCGAGCCGGAATCGGCTGGCCGCAAGCCGCATCCTGTGCTCCCGAGCGATCTGGGCCCTTCTCGACGCGATTGACCTAGCCTCCGCCTCGGAGCGCACCTCGATGAACTTGTCTCCCACCTGCGGCAGCGACTCCCACCCCAACACCTCAACGGGCGTAGCCGGCCCGGCACTTTCTACCTTCTCACCCTTGTCATTTATCAGTGCCCTCACCTTCCCGGAGGCGGCACCGCATACGAACGGACTTCCAATTCGCAGAGTACCTTCTTGGACGAGCACCGTCGCAACAGTGCCCCTCCCCGGATCTACCATCGCCTCCACCACCGTGCCAACAGCCCTTCTCCGCACTCGCGCCTTCAGCTCGAGCATCTCCGCCACGAGCAGGATCATCTCCAGCAGCTTGTCCACGTTCGTGCCCAACTTGGCGGAAATCTCGACTGCCACGGTATCGCCGCCCCACTCCTCGACAAGCAGCCCGTAGTCCGCCAGCTCCTTGCGTATCTTTTCTGGGTTCGCCTCCGGAAGGTCGCACTTGTTTATGGCAACAACTATAGGCTTTCCGGCAGCCCGGGCGTGATTGATCGCCTCCACCGTCTGCTCATTGACCCTGTCATCCGCAGCGACGACTAGAACCACGATATCGGTCACATCAGCCCCTCGGGCTCGCATCGCGGTGAAGGCTTTGTGGCCCGGCGTATCCAGGAAGGTAATCTCCTTGCCATCCTCAAGACGCACCTTGTAGGCACCTATGTGCTGCGTGATGCCGCCTGATTCCCCGCTCACTACGTCGGTGCGTCGGATGTAGTCGAGAAGCTTGGTCTTACCATGGTCCACGTGGCCCATCACGGTAACGATCGGGGGCCGCGGTTCTTCGGGAGCAGCTTCAGCTTCTTCCTCGAACTCCTCCTCCAACTCCTCACCAATCTCCTTGACGAACTCCACGGTGTACCCGAATTCGTCCGCCACTGCCTCCATGGAGTCCCGATCCAGACGTCGGTTCACATTGGCCACGATACCCAGCCTCAGGCACGCAGCCACGACCTCGGCGGGGCGCACCTCCATGGCAGCTGCCAACTCGCCCACCGTCGAGAACTCGGCCAACTTGACGACGTTGGCCTCCTCAACATCTTCTCCCGACTCGCCGGTGCGCTTGCGCCTGCGCTTGCGGGCGTGGCCTACCTCGAGTGTGGCCATCGTCCGACGGATCCTGTCGAAGACCTCCTTCTCGTCCACCTCCCGCCGCTTCTTCCGCTTGCGTCCCTTCTTGCTCCGAACTTCGGCGGCCCGAGCCGGCCCCCGCTCAACTGGCTGGATTTCCGGCCGGTAAGTCTTCGTCTCGAACTCGCGCGTCCTCCCACCTACCTCAGGCGTGAGTATCCTGGGAGCACCCCTTGCCGTCAGTGCCGGCCCCAGCCTCAAAGCGGGTGGAGGAGTGGATACTCTCGCTCCATCAACAGTAGCCAATTCCTCAAGACCAGCAATCCGCGGTGCCCTGGGCAGCGGCACGGTTTTCCAGATCGGCACCGTCTCGGGTTCGGCCCGCTGCTCGCTACGCGGATGTTCGGGCGCCTGAGCGGGCACCTCCGGAGCCCGGGCAGCACTCTCCTTGCGGCCCCCCTTCTTCGCCTCGGCCGCAGCCTGGCGCACCTTCTCCACGAGCTCGGCCTCAAGCGAGCTAGTGTGGCTCGTGATTGAGGGATCGATCTCCTGGATGAGGCTCAGAAGGGCCTCATTGGTCAGCTTCAGCTCGCGCGCGAGCTGATAGACCCTGACCTTCCTCAAACGTGACCTTCCGGTCTGCATCTGCATCAATCACCCCGCAAGGCTACTGCTGCCTTGCCCTGGCTCGGCGTTCCCAGACCCGTCACCACCGGGCCCATCGCCCGAAACCTCACCGGAACCTTCGTCCTCTTCTGCCGGCAGGGTAACCCCCAGGCCATCCGACACCTCAGCTGCCCTCTTGCCCTCCGTCTCTCCCGCTTCAGGCTCAGACCCGGCCGCAGCGGTTTCCGCAGGTCCCTGCTGGGAATCGGCGGTCGAGTCAGCATCTGACCCTTCCGGCTCAGACCCTTCCTCAGGCTCGGCCCCTTGGGTATCTCGATCAGAAGACTCCCCAGCCGCATCGGACTCGCCGGCAGACTCGGATGCCTCCTGTTCTTTCATCTTCGTCCACTCCTCTAGGATCCTCGCCCCAACAGTAATCAGCTTGCTCGCGGTCTTCTCGCCGATGCCTGGAATCCCCATCAGCTCCTCGGCCGGAGTGGCCAGGACATCCTGCAGCGTTTCCTTGCCGGCCCTGATCAGCTTCTCCACCAGTTTGGGACCCAGCTGCTTCGCCAAAGACTCGAGCTCTATCTTCTCTGCTTCGTCTTGCCCTTCGAGGGAAGCTTGCTGCGACTGGCTGACTATCTGAATCTCAATGCCCATCAGCTGTCCAGCCAACCGTACGTTCTGTGCGTTCTTGCCGATTGCAGTCGAAAGTTCGTCGTCCGGCACAACGGCTCTCATGACATTCGGATCATCCATGAAGCTGACGCTCAGTACCTTGGCCGGACTCAATGCCCGGCTTACGAAGATACGCGGGTCCGCGCTCATGGCCACGATGTCGATCCGCTCTCCACCAAGTGCCTTTACGATGTTCTGTACCCTCGAACCCTTCACACCGACACAGGCACCCACGGGATCCACTTTCTCATCATGGGAGACGACTGCCACCTTTGTACGAACTCCGGGCTCGCGCGCAATGGCCTTTATTTCCACTATCCCCTCGTAGACCTCTGGCACTTCCTGCTCGAAGAGTCTTATCACAAACTCTGGCCGCGTGCGGGAGAGGATCACCTGAGGCCCTTTCGAGGAAGGATCGACATCCACCACAAGAGCCCTTATGTGCTCGCCTATTTTCGGCCGGTCGCGCCTTATGTTCTCTGAAGCTGGAATGAGTCCCTCTGCCTTGCCAAGCTTGACAGTGATGCGCCCACGCTCGACCAGCTGCACCGTGCCCGTCACAATCTGCCCGATCTTTGCGCTGTATTCCTCATAGACGCTCTTGCGCTCGGCCTCTTTCACACGCTGGAGAATCGACTGTTTCACAATGGAGATCGCATTGCGGCCGAATTCCTCCACAGGTATCTCCACCGGCACGACATCGCCTTCACGGACGCTGGGATCGATTTTGCGAGCCTCCTCGAGGTCTATTTCTGCAGTGAGATCCCAAGCAACCTTAGCCACTCGCTTGTGCACTATGACCGCAATGCGGCCAGAGACCTGATCGATCTGGACCTCCACGTGCGCTGCGCGGCGATACTTCCTCTGCGCGGCGCTGAGAAGCCCCTTCTCGAGGCTTTCCAGAACATAGTCTGGATCAACGCCCTTCTCCTTGGCGATCATCGTAAGGGCATCGAGTATTTCCGAACCCATCTTGAAGCCCCCGGACCAATGCCGCGCGTCAGCGCCCAGGTTTCTTCCACGGATCGAGCTCCACCCTGGCCTCCCGGATTGCATCCAGCGAGCACTCGAAATGCCCACCGTCAGCAAGGCTGATCCTGACGATCCCACCCTCTATGCCTTCGATGCGCCCGGTAAACCTTGCCCGTCCTTCCATGGCCTCCTTCAGCTCGATCCTCACCTTCTCTCCTGTGAACCGCTGGAAATGATCGGCGCTCCAGATGCGCCGATTCATCCCCGGCGACGAAACCTCAAGCGTATAGCCCTCCACCAGGAGGGGTTCTGCATCCAGGCGGCGGGAGATGCGCTTGCTGACCGACGCGCAGTCCTCCACGCTGACCCCGCCCGGCGTATCTATCGCCAACTGTATGCGCAGCCCACGCTTGCCCCGAGAAACCTTAAGCTCCACCAGTTCCACGCCCATCTCCATGAGCAGCGGCCCCAGCAGGCCTTCTATCTGCTCTCGCAGCACCATGGTCTGCTCCGGCGAGCATAAAGCTTCCCCGCGCCGCGGCCCGTCACTTCTTTCAAAGACAGCGGCCGGGCGGCGGCACTCAAAACAAACCGAGTGGACCCTAGGTCCACTCAAGGCCAAGAGAGGATACACCAGGCCGGAAAATCCTGCAACCGGGAAAGGTCCCCATCGCTAGCCTGCACCGACCTCGCCAGCCGAACCCTGCCAGGGTCCCCCAATCGCTAGCCCCAGCCGCTCAACGGACGCACCCGAGCATCACAAGAATCTGCTCGGCCAGAGCTCCGCACGCCCCAAGCCCCCGCCTGCAGCAATGCGATGGGGTGTCTGCGTGCGTGTGCCAATACGGATCGCGAAAGTCTGCGACCAAGAGGGCGGCAAGCCCTGCTTCGATCAAGGGGACGTGATCGTCGATCAAAGAAGGTGTTGGTCCTAGATCAAAAACGTCGGTGCCAACGGCCCTCATTGCCTCCTCGACCAGTCTCGACCAGAGGGGGAAAAGGTGACGGCTGGTGGACTCAAGCCCAATCGTCGCGCTCTCGCTGGCCACCATGTCGAAAATGATCGCCAGCTCTACCTTAGGCAGAAGCCCTTCTGCCGCCATGTGCCTCGAACCTATCAGATACTCCTCCGGGTGGCCTTCCCGCCCCAGGTCCTCTCCATCAAAGAAAACCAAGTAGACCGGCTTCTCCAGAACCTGATTGCTCAGTCCCTCAGCCAGGGCCAGCAGGAGCCCAACGCCCGAGGCGCCGTCATTTGCGCCCAAAATGGGATCGCCACGTCGGTCAGGGTTTGGATCCCGGTCGGCCCGCGGCCGGGTGTCCCAATGGGCCCCAAAGAGGATCCCTCCCGTTGCCTCCGAACCAAATCGGCCTACGATGTCCGTCAACCAAATGGCCCTCTCCGACCAGGGAGGAACGTAGGAAAAGCCAAATGTGTCCACCTGTGCACCGGACTGTCTCAAGGCACCTATGATGTACGCCTTGCATGCGGCGTGGCCTGGTGACCCCGGGTTCCGCGGCCCCAGTGCGCACTGGGCCCGCAAGTGTGCGAGGGCCCGATCTGGATCCACGAGGCCACCGCGCGCAGGCTGGCTCCCCCAAAGAAGCGCCAGCCCCAGAAGACAGATCAGAACGGGCCTATAGAAACCGCCCCAAGTACCCCTGAGCCTTGCGCGAATGTCAAACACCCCAGCAGATCCTCCCACTCTGTCTCCCCTCCTCAACCTAGAAAGACATGGAGGCCGATAGATCCACGCCCATGTACCTGGAAGTCCTGGTCTTGTTCTTCCGGTCCCCATTCTCGCCATAGCGTATCGACACACCACCGCTAACCCGCTTGCTGAACTGGTAGGAACCGGAGATCTTGAAGTCGTACTTTCTCGTATCGTCCCTCACTGTCATACTCCCGCCTGCTCCCTGGTAGGAGAACCGTCTACTCGAGTTGTAAGTGAAGGATACGGAAACGTCGAGCCTGGTCGTCACCCTCTCCTT
>CAYMBA010000014.1:0-26921 GCA_964388535.1 uncultured bacterium
GCCGGAGTCTATTACCTGCGCCTGCAGGGGCGGGGACAGCAGGTGTCCCGGCAGGTGCTGGTACTGCGTTGATGCATGTTCAAGCCGGGGTTCAAGTGCGGCAGGGGAGCGTCCGAAAAAACCCTTGAAACCCTCTTTGGGTTTTCGTAGTTTACCTTGCCAGTAAGCGTTGGGGAGTCGTCCAGTGGCAGGACACATGACTCTGGATCATGGAACCGGGGTTCGAATCCCTGCTCCCCAGCCAATCCCAAAGACGCCAGGCAGGTCTTGCGCGGGGCTATCGTCTAGGGGTTAGGACAGGTGGTTCTCAGCCATCAAACCGGGGTTCGAATCCCCGTAGCCCTGCCAAGCCTTTCGATCTAGAAAGGATCCGGGGGTTCCGGATCCTTTTTCATTGCCTCAGGCTCCCGCCGCGACTACTCTTGCGAGTCGTTGGTCGAAGACCGCACGGAGAGGGACCAGATGCCACAGGAGACTCAGAAGAGAAGGGTCAAGCGGTTCGGTGGCCGGTGGGTGGTCGAGGGCGAGCAGTTCCAGGAGCGACGCAACCTGCTCAAGCCCATCCTATCGAGGTTCTGGTATCTGCTCGTTCCGCTGATCGGCATCATGTGTGCCAATGACAGCTACGTGCGTCCCGTGGTCGCGAGCCTCGAGTCGAAACGCAACCTTGAGAAGAAGGCCACGCTGGACCGTATCGACGAACTCAGGGTCGAGACGGACAAGGTCCAGACTGAAATGCTGAACGTACGCACCGACATCGATACCTCCTTCTCTCCCCGGAAGCAGATGTGGGTGAAATCGATCGACAGCCTCACTGTCATACGCCAGGCGTACGAATCCGAGCTGCCTCGTATGAAGCACGAGCGCGATTCGCTGCAGGCCGAATTGAATGCGCTCCGGGCGACGATAGACAGCCTGCAGAAGGTCTTCGAGTACAAGGATGCGTATCTCGATAGCCTTGTGGCGTGGAAGGAGACCCTGATCGATTCGATAGACATGCTTGATATCCTCGTTGCGGCCAGGACGGACAGCTTGTACAGGCTCAGGCATCCGGAGGAGTTCCTGCGGAAGAACGCTCTCTTCACGGGGGAGGGTGTGTATCCGCGGCGTGACGAGATGCCAAAGAGGTCCCGAGAGAGCGCTGGGGCGCGAGAGCGGTAGGACGATGTAGCCATGGCCAAGAACGAACAGTACAACCCTTCGCTGACGATGCCGATCATCGACATGATCGTGGCCGTGATAATCATCGTGGTTTCCGGCTATGTGTGGTTCCACGGCCCCGGTGTGGAGAACCTGAGGAACGCACATCGGCAGTACGAGGAGGCCAGGAAAAAGAACCAGGAGGATCTGGAGCAGGCCATGGCTGCTCTCGAGGAAGCCCGCAAGGAGCTGGAAGAGACCAAGCGAGAGCGGGAGATGCTGAAGCAGGATCTCGAGGTTCTTGCAAAGAGGTACGACGAGGAGATACAGCGCATCCGCGAGGCGCGGAGGCTGAGTGAGCAGTACACTGACGAGGTTCTCGATCTGGGTAACAGCATACAGAGGGCGAAGGACGAGAGGCGGGCACTGAACGGTGAAGTCTACGAGACGACACAGCAAATCGCCCAGGTGCAGGCGGAGATAGACGCGCTGGAGCAGGAAGCTCGCGAGCGCAACGAGGAGATAGCCCGGATCGAGCAGTGGATAGCAGAGGCGAAGGCGTATCTGGAAGAGAACCCGCCCAGCCGCTTTCCGGAGAAAAGCAGCTTTGCGTCTGCTCTTGACATAGGGAGTGATCCAGGCGGGGCGGTCGTGCTGAGTCTCGCTAGGGAGATAACAGAGGTTGGCAAGCTGAACGTGGGGGTGAAAGGGGGCGTTGGCGTGGGCGAGGAACACTCCTCCTTGAAGGAAGGACTACTGTTCGCCACGCTTCCCATAATACACAGGAAGACCTCCCTGGCGTTTGAAGGCGGCCTCAGTCACCTGCAGGTGCCCGGCGAGAGGAAGTCGGAGCTCAGTCCCTTTGCGGGCGCCAGCTTCAGGTTCGCTCCATTCGGCAAAGAACGGGTCTTTCTCACCGCCGGTCCGCGCTACAGCCACCAGGACGTTGGCCTGAGGGTGGGTGTAGCCTTTGGCGGCAGGTAGTTCCCCGTTCGGCTTCTGATCTCACCGGTCCCGTCCCTGCCTCGAGAGCAGGAAGAAGGCAATTGCGCCCGCTGCTGCCACCCCAAGCGATTCGGCCTCGCGTCTCATTGGGATTCCGACGGCTAGTGAAGCCATCCGTAGGATCTCCTCGGGCACACCGTGGGCTTCTGAGCCGAGCACGAGAATCACGGGCCTCTCCAGCATCGGCGGCAGCTCATCGAAGGGCCTCGCTCCTGCCGAGAGGCACAGTATGCGCTGTCTGCGCGCCTCGAGAGCCGGTAAGAGGGCTTCCCGATCGATCCAGCTGATCCGCAACCGCAATGCCATGCCTGAGGAGGCGCGCAGCGACTTTGGGGAGAGGGGATCCGCACTCTCGCGGTCTGCCACCAGGCACCTCGCGCCGAGGCACCAGGCGCTGCGGGCAAGCGCCCCGACGTTGCCCGGGTCCTGCACGCCTGCAAGAACCGGTACGAACGCTGCCTCGGTATCAAGGGCATCTTCCATGCCCGTGATGACCTGGGAGCGCCTGAAAAGACCGAGGATTCCCTGCGGCGTTGACGTAGGGGCGGCCTTGGCAAGGACCTCTTCTTCCACCCTGACTAAGGGCCAGCCGATGCTGCGGGCGCGTTCGAGCAGGTGGCGTCCCTTCTCGCTCTCTTCGAACGCCGGGCTGGCATAGACCGCCTCGGCCGCCATTCCCTGTGCGAGGGCCTCTTCATGGAGGTGCAGACCGTCGAGGAGAACTAGGCCCGCCGCACGGGCAGCGGCGGGCCTGGCAGCGAACTTTCTCAGCCTGCGTATCTGCTCGTTTCTGTGCGAGCGGATGATGGAGTGGGCTTGGGCGCGGCTCATCCGCCCAGGATCTCCTCCACAAGCCTGCGGACCATGACGGGATCGACTTCGCCCTTGTGCGCCTTCATGACCTTGCCAATCACCATGCCCGCCTTCTGGATCGGTGGTCGACCGAGCTCTTCGACAGCAGCTTCCACTATCTTCCGCGTCTCGGCCTCATCGAGCATCTTCGGCATCCAGGGCTCGAGCACCCCGATCTCGAAGCGGATCCGTTCGATCGCGTCTTTCGACTGCTCGGAGGCGCCCTTCTCGAACTCCTGGATTGCGTTCTTAAGCTTTCTCACATAGGACGTGAGCACTTCCTGCACATGCGCATCTTCGAGGGGGTCTTTGAGTCCCTTGGCGATGGCGTAGTTCTTAAGTTCCGACTTCACCATCCTCAGCACCGACAGCGTGCGCTCGTCCTTCTCTCTCATCGCCTGCTTGAGGCGTTCGTTGATTTCATCCAGTAGGGCCATCCGTCACTCCTCCTGGTAGATATTGAGTTGTGGTCTGATGTGATCAGATGATAGCGCCTGCGCGGCTGGCAGTCAGGCGCTTCTTGGGCGAAGGTGGGCGATGCATGGAGCGCGAGGAAGCAGGTGCGGCTCGATTCGGGCCGCTCGGCCCGCTGGGGAAGAGTTCATGGGGGCCGGGGGGCCCGCCGCAGATTGTGGCTGCCTGGGGAGGCCCCCGTGGTGTAGAGTCTTCGGTTCTGCCTCGGGCGCGGGCGTGGCCTTGTTGCCTTGGGCAGAAGGAAGGATGCAACAATGATGCTTCTTGCCGGCCTCTGTGCCGGTCGTTCGTGCGGCTGGAGATGCGATTCTCCTCCCGCCCACGTCGTGGATGCAGGGAAAGGGGGGAAAGATGGAACGCAAGTGGGGTTTCATGACCCGTGCCCTTCACGCCGAGGGGCACGAGAAGCCTGAATATGCGCACGCAGTGCCTATCTTCCAATCCTCCACGTTCTACTTCGAGAGCCCGGAGCACGGCGCCGCCCTGTTTGCGGGCGAGCGCCAGGGCCACATCTACACCAGGATCGGCAACCCGACGGTCGAGGCGTACGAGAGGGTGGTGGCCGACCTCGAGGGTGCCGATGAGGCCGTCGCCTTCTCCTCCGGGATGGCAGCCATCTACGGCACTCTGATGAGCCTGCTCCAGAACGGCGATCACGTCGTATCGGGCGATACGCTCTATGGCCCGACGATCAACCTGATAGGCCAGACCCTGGCCAGAAGCGGGATCTCGAGCACCTTCGTCGATACCTCGGATCTGGATGCGATCCGCAGGGCCATACGCCCGGAGACGAAGGTGATCTTCCTCGAGACCCCGGCCAATCCGTCCTGCCGGATCACGGACATAGGGGCCGCCGCCGAGATCGCGCACTCCTCGGGAGCGCGCCTGGTCGTCGATGGTACCTTCGCGACACCCTACTTCCAGAGGCCGCTGGAACTGGGAGCCGACGTGTCGCTCCACAGCACGACGAAGTTCATAAACGGCCACGGTGACGTCGTGGGGGGGATCGTCTCGGCCTCGCACGAGCTGGCATCCCTGATAAGGAAGTTCCGGACCGACGCCGGTGCCTGCCCGTCGCCCATGGATGCTTTCCTTTCTCTGCGGGGTGTGCGGACCCTGGCGTTGAGGATGGAGCGGCACAACTCGAACGCACTCAAGGTGGCCGAGTTCCTGGCCGCGCATCCCAAGGTCTCGCGGGTGTACTTCCACGGGCTTCCCGATGATCCCGGACACGAGGTTGCCTTGAAGCAGATGAGCGGCTTCGGCGCCACGTTCTCCTTCGAGATGAAGGGCGGCTACGAGGCAGCCAAGAAGCTGCTCTCGAACATCCACATGATGACCCTGGCCGTGAGCCTTGGGACGCTGGATACGCTCATCCAGCATCCGGCATCGATGACACATGCCTCGGTGCCAGAGGAAATAATGAGGCAGCAAGGACTTACGCCCTCCATGGTAAGGATCCACGTGGGCCTCGAGGACCCAGAGGACATAATCGCGGATCTCGAATCGGCCTTCGAGAAGGTCTAGGCCGCAGCATTCCCGCTGCGGGCCGGCTCGGGGTCGGCGGCTGCAGGTGCTCTCGGGCCTCCTGGCCGGGGCGCGGGCGGCGACCGGGCGGGCCGTCTAGCCCGGCGGGTGACGGGGGTTGCCGGAGCGGCGGTTGACGGCCCCGGCTGCGGGCTATAGCATCGGCCTCCTGCTGCGTGTTTCCAGCAAGTGTGAGGAGGCCGATGCCCGCTAGATCCTTCAGAGTGGGCGGAAGGGTGAGATCCTGGTGTACGCGCTGCAGGTCGATGCAGGAGCACACGGTGGCCTTGCTCGAGAGGGGCAAGCCCAAGCGTGTGACCTGCAGGGTCTGCGGCGGCGAGCACCTCTTCCGCCCCGAGCCGCCAAAGGGCCGCGCGAAGGTTCCCGACCCGCTTGCCGATGTACCGAGTGACTGGGATGCCCTCTTGGCCGCTGCGAACCTCGAGCGCATCCGGCCCTACAGCATGCGACAGAGCTACGGCCGGGGGGATGTCATCAGGCACAAGGTCTTCGGGCTCGGGATAGTCGTCCGGGAAGCGGGGCGCGGCAAGGTGGAGGTTTCCTTCCGCGACGGAACGAGGCTTCTTGCCTGCGACCGCAGGCGGTAGCCCCGGAATGGGGGATGCTTCCGCGCGCCGCGAGGCCCTTGGTGTACTCCGACTGGCAACCGGGCAATGGTTTCTGAGGCTCCTCGCAATCGACCATCGACCTTGCGGCTCTCGGTGGCGGCGGTCGCCGTAGCCGGCGCCTCGGCCCTGCTGGCCTGCTCGGGCAGCTGCCCGGGTGGCCTGCAGCCCACGGCCGCCCGCAGCCTGGCGGTGGGCTGGCTCGCCATGGGCCTCTGGGTGAGTGCCGTGCTGCCGCTTGCGGCCACGGGATTGCTGGCCGTGGTTCTCTTGCCGGTGGTGGGTGTCCTGGAGGCCCCGGAAGCCTTCGCCCTCTTCGGCAACTCGGCCGTCTTCTTCCTTCTCGGGGTTTTCATCGTCTCTGCCGGCATCATAAGGACCGGCCTCTCCAAGCGCCTGGCCCTGTTGCTCCTTGCGAGGCTCGGCTCCACCCCCCGGAGGCTGCTGGCTACGGTCTTCGGCTTCTGCTGGTTCTCGTCCCTCTGGATGCCGGGGCACGCCGTTGCGGCCATGGCCTTTCCTGTGACCCTCGAGGTGGCCCGCAGCCTGGACCTTAAGCGTGGGTCGCGCCTGGGTGCGGCGCTCTTTCTCTCACTCGCATGGGGGTGTGTGACAGGGAGCGTGGGGACGCTCCTCGGCGGTGCACGGGCGCCTCTTGCCCTCGAGATGCTGGCCCAGGCGGGGGAAGCCACTGTGGGCTTCGGCTCATGGCTACTGCTCGGATTGCCCGTCAGTGCCGGTGCGGGTCTGCTGGGCCTCGGGCTGCTG
The DNA here is from genome assembly GCA_964388535.1 of uncultured bacterium. GTDB lineage: Bacteria > Eisenbacteria > RBG-16-71-46 > CAIMUX01 > WJJG01 > CAYMBA01. Next base: position 6,393 of record CAYMBA010000014.1, read on the forward strand.
CTTCTGCTACTCGGGCCGGCGCGTGCCTCCGTCGATGAAGCGCGCAGGATACTGAGTGACGACCTGGCGCTCCTGGGACCCCTGCATGGGGTCGAGTGGAGAGCCGGCGGCATTGCCGCTGCGGCGGTAGTGCTCTGGGTGCTTCTGGGCTCGGATGCCTCGGGCCTAGCGCTCGTCTCCGTGGGCGCGGCCATCATGGTCTTCGCCCTTCGGGTCGGCACCTGGTCCGAGGTGGTCGACTACGTCAACTGGAATGTGATCGTGATGTACGGCGGTGCGGTGGCTCTGGGGAAGGCCCTGGTGGAGACGGGGGCTGTAGGCTGGCTGGCCGGGAAGGTGCTCGGGGCGAGCGAGGCACTCGGGCTCGGCTCCTCGCTCGTCTTCCCTGCACTGGCTGTGATAGCGAGCCAGGGGGTCAGCAACGCAGCCGCTGTAGTGCTCGTCCTGCCTGTCGCCCTCTCGGCCCCGGGGGGCCTCGGGCCTCAGGCGATGGCCGTCGCCGTCGCCACAGCGGCGGGGTTCTCTTACTGCTTTGCCGTCAGCACCCCGGCAAACGCGATCGCCGTGGAGTCTGGCTACATAGGGCGGGGGCAGATGTTCAGAACCGGTCTGGTGATGGCGATCCTGTCGCTGGTCGTGCTTCTTCTTGCAAGCAGGCTGCTCTGGCCTCTCTTGCTCGCTCACTCGGGGGGTACGCCATGAGCGATGATGAAGGAAAAGGCTTCACGATCTGGCTGACGGGCCTGCTCTTCTCGGGCAAGAAGGCACTGGCCCGCGTGCTGGAGATGCGACTCAAATCCATGGGCCTGCGAGTGACGGTTCTCGAGGGCGGCCAGCTGAGGCGCAGGTTCGAGGACACACTCGGCTTCACGAAAGAGCAGGTCGAGCACAATTTGCGGCGCATCTGCTTCGAGGCGGGCCTGCTCGCCGAGGCGGGTGAGGTTGCGATCGTGGCTGCGATATCGCCGTTCAGGGAGCACAGGGAGGAATGCCGCAAGAGGCTCGGTCGCTTCATCGAGGTCTTCTGCGACTGCCCCATGGAGGAGCTCGAGCGGAGGGATCATATAGGTTTCTATGCCAAGGCCAGGCGCGGTGAACTGGAGAACGTAGCCGGGGTGAGTTTCGCCTACGAGGAGCCTCTTGCGCCGGAGGTCCACTACCGTTCCGACCGCGAGAGCCCGGAGGCTGCCTGCCAGAGGGTGTTGAAGGTGGCCGAAGCGAAGGGCTACATCGCCTCCGCCCCACACAGCGTGCTCACCGAGGCCGAAGAGCGCGCCCTGAGGGAGCGCCTGCGGCGCTCCTGGGGACGCTGAGAGCACACTGACTGCTCCAACCCTGCCTGCTCTGTCCCGCGAGAAGCTGTCTCTGACCCTGAGAAGCGGCCCGAGGGGGCTCGAGGGAACGTATTCCCGAATCCTGGATCGTGGATATCCGCGATCCTGGATCCAGGATTCTGCAGGCCCTCGACCCGTCGCAGCACGGTGGCTATTGATTCAAAGAAAGGAGAGAGGCCCTGAGGGCCCACATGCCTCTCCGATCGCTCAGCGGGCAGGCGGCTGTGGGCAAGGAGAGCAGCTCATGAGCGCAGTTGGTGTGGTTCTGAAAGAGGAGCTGAGGAACGCTACGCGCGAGCCTTTCTACCGGGGCGCGAGCCTGGCGGTGGTGCTGGTGGCGCTGGTCGTAATGGCCCTCTCACCGGTCCGCCATGCGCCCACAGCGCTGGAAGCCGACGAGGAAGACCGGGGCGTCACCTCCATCGAGGTCAGTGACCCGCCGCTCGTGCCCTTCGCTCGCGGGCTGGCCGAGCACATGGGAAGGTCGTTTGCCATCCACTCGCACAGCGGAGTGGTCGAGGCCACGCCGCGCGAGTATGTGACCGGGGCTGTCTGGAGCGGCTTCCGCTCGGATCTCGTCACCTGCGCGCGCTTCCTCTTTGCGCTGCTGGCACTCACCTGCGGTGTTCTGGCAGTCGTCCCGGACAAGGAGCACGGAGTCTTGCGGCATGTCCTTGCCCATCCCGTTCGCCGAGGCGAGTGGGTACTGGGGAAGGCAGGGGCATGGATCATCCTGGCCTGCCTGCCGGTTGCCCTTTCGCTGGCGGGCGGTGTGGTGGTCCTTCTGGCTGCCGGACGCCTGCCCCTGGATGCCGAAGTCCTCGGGCGCCTTACGGGGATCGGCGTGGTACTTCTTCTTCACCAGGCCGTCTTCGTTTTCTTGGGCCTTGCGATCGGGCTCCTCGTGCGTCGCACCGAGGATGGTCTTGCGTTCGCTCTGGTGGTCTGGCTGGTTCTGGCGATCGTGGTTCCCGTGGCGGCCACGCCCGTGGCCAGGCTGCTTGTTCCCGTTGGAAGCGCCGAGGCGGTCCAGGATCTGCAATGGCAGTCCTGGGGCGTGCGGATGGTGCTGCGCAACAACTGGCGGATCCCAGAGGAGCTGCGTGCCGAGGGCAACGCCGAGTACTCGCTGGATGTGGTGAGATCCGCCGAAGAGGCCTTCTTGAGAGACACCGACAGGCAGAAGCATGCGCTGCTTTCCATCATGGCTGCTTCTTCGCCCTCAGGCGCCTTGCTAGGTGCGGCGGCGGCGCTGGCTGGGACGGGGGTGGCCGACTGGGTGGCCCTGAGGGAGGCATTGCGCGACCAGGCCTATCTTACGATGCGAGGGCAGGAGGGGGTTTTCCGCGCTCCCAGGCGGAGCTTTGCAGAAGCCATACGGTCTGCGGCCGGGGGTATGGGCGGGCTTCTGGCGTGGCTGACGCTGGCCGCCGGGGCAGTGATCGGGACGGCCCGGCGTCTTTCGGTGTGAGGTGTACCGTGGTGAGGATTTCTCTCTGGGAGCTTGCGAATCACCTGAACAGTTGGCGTGTGCTGGCAATGGCCCTGCTGTTGCTGATTCTCTTTCCCGTGATCGTTGGGCTGCGGGTGGGTTCCTACGTTCAGAGTGTGGATGACTGCCGCACCCGCCAGCAGGCCCAGCAGCGGTGTCTCGAGCGCTTCGCGCACTGGAACCGCCTGGGGGCGATGACGAGCGCGATCGTACCGCCGGAGCGACTGGAAGCTCTCCTGGTGCGGCCCCCGCTGGATGCGCGTATCAGTGAAAGCAACCAGGGGAAGACACTGGAGGGGGATGCGCTTCGTGCTTTGATCGACGAGGTGGGACTGGAGTTCCTGCTGTCGTTCGCCTTGGGCCCATGGCTCCTTCTCGTGGCAGCAGCGGGGGCGGCGGGGGACCGGAGAGCGGGCAGGTTGGTGCAGGTGGCAGCACTCCCGGTGGGGCGAGCGGAGTTGGTGGTGGGCCGGATAGGGGGGACGGTTCTCCTGGGCGTGGTGTTGCTGACGGTGGGCCTTGGGCTGTCGCTTGCTTTGCTGGCGGGCCATCCCGGGGTGAGGTTGGGTTGGGTGGATCTGGCGGGGATAGGCGGCATCTACGTGGCCGGGGTGCTGTATCTGGTGTTCATGACAAGTCTGGGGCACCTGCTTGGGACGTTGTTTCGAAGGCCCGGCAGTGCGACTCTGGCGGCGCTTACGGTGTGGGTGCTCATGGATGTGGTGGTGCCGCTGGTGGCACCACTTGGGGTGGAGAGGGCACACGGGATTCCGCCGGTCAGTGAGGTGCGGGCGAGGATGGATGAGGTGGAGCGGCAGCGGCTGGCGGCGCTCCGGCGAGCCGAGGAGCCCTACCGGGGACTTCCGCAGAAGGAGCGTTGGGAGCGGGCCAGGGGGGATTCCATAAACCAGGTGTTCTTCGCCCGGAGGCGGGCGATCTGGGGTGAGTACGATCGGGCATGCAGCGTGCACGATCGGCTTTCGTGGCTGGCGGCGTCTGTCTCACCCGGGGCGGCGTGCCGTATCGCGGCATGGGAACTCGGTGGTGTTGGTAGAGCAAGGTTGAAGCACGTCGGCAAGGTGCTAGACCTGTGGAAGGATCGTGCGCGCGAGTACCTGCTCGCGAAAATCGAGAAAGCCCGTGACAGCGAAGATCTCTTCGATGCCTCCGACATTCCACCGGTGCCGCAGGTGCCGGTGCCCTTGGGCCTGCGCCTCTCGTATGCGTGGCTCGCCCTGGTGTGGCTGGCGGTGCTGGCCGCAGGCGCTGTGGCAGCTGCTGCATGGTTGGGTGCTCGGACCGATCCGAGGCCTTCCGGCTGAGTCCATCGCGCAAGCAGAAAGGAGCTTGGAGTGACGGGGAGAGGTGGCCGGGGCCACTGCAGGGAGAAACGAAATCGCCATTCCTCGAGCTGGGGCGCCCGCTGGGCGACCCCGGTTCTTCTGCTGCTTGCTCTCGCACTGATTACGGGTGCGGGCAGGGCCGGGCAGAGCTCTACGAGCGCGCGGCTCTTCGCCATGCAGCGGCTCACGCTCGAGTGCGAGCTTGCAGAAGCGCGGATGGCGCGGACCGAAGTGCTCGCAAAGGAGGGGCTCGCATCTGCGGTCGAACTGCGCGAGGCTCGGGCTGCACTCGAGCGCGCGCGGATAGACCTGCGCGAAGCCATCGCGAGATACGAAGGCGATGTCCGCAGGGTGCTGCTCGAGAGCGTGATACTGACTGCGGACGAGCAGGGGCGCCCGGTCGTTCGCCTGGTCTTCCATGCAACGGGCAGGAGTGTCACGGGCGAAGAGGTTCTCAGGCGGGCCTACGAGCGGGCGGGGCTCGAGCCCGAGAAACGCCCCAGTAGCGGCGGGGTCGTATCGATCTGGGCGCGGGACGAGATCGTCGGGCTTCCCTTGACCCGCTGGGTCGAGTGGCCCGTCGGGGATGCACAGGTGACGACGAGCTTCTTGCTGCAGGAAGACGTAACGAGTGTGACGGTACGGCTCGAGACCGGTGGGGAGAGGCGCGAGTGGACCGCACCACTTCTTGCCGACGAATCACTTTCTGCCCTCGAGGTGACGTGTGCACAGCCGGCCCAGGAAGCACCCCTGGGGGCGCAGGTTGCCTATCAACTGGACGTGCGCCGGCGCACCGGCAGGGCTGCCACCTACGCCCTCAGCCTCGCGGGTGAGGGCTCGGGGCTGCGCCACTGGTTCACGGAGGGCCAGTCGCGTGTTTCGACCATTCGGTTCAACTCGGGCGAGCTGGAGAAGCAAATCGTTCTGCTGGTCGAGCTGCCCGAGCGCCCGACGGAGCTTGTCCGGCCCGAGGTGCCGCTTCGCTTCTCGGTTCTGGTCGTCCCGGAAGAGGGTGCCCGGGAGGGAGAGAGCGGAAGCCAGGCCTCGGTGGACCTTCGCATCCTGCCCCATGGCGTCGGCCGGCTGGCGCTCAGGGCCGACCGGGTGATCCTTTCCCCGCGGCGCGGTGCCACATGCTCGACCCGCCTCGAGGTACGCAATACAGGCAGCGGGGCACTCAACGACATCTCCCTCCAGGTACAGCCGGCCGTGGGGTGGTGCCTGAATGCAGAACCCAAGCGGATAGCATCACTGGCGCCCGATGAGGCCAGTGTCGTCACGCTCGAGTTCATTCCCACGGAGAAGGGCCTTGGGGGTGACTACGACTTCACCGTCGAGGTGCACGGTTTCACGGCGGGTCATCCGGTGAAACCCGCCGAGAAGAGGTTCACGGTCACCGTCACCCACGGCGCCGGAGCGGGGTTCGTCGTTCTGGTCCTGGGTGGGCTGGTGGCGGTACTTGCGGCTCTCGGCTGGCTCGCTGCACGCCTGGCGCGGCGCGGCTCCTGAGCCCGAAGGGAGGACGAACAGTGGCGGAGACTGTGATCAAGACCGAGGGACTGACGAAGCGGTATGAGGGCGGTTGCCTGGCCCTCTCGGGCCTGGATCTGTCGGTGGGGGAGGGGGAGTTTGCTTGCCTGCTGGGCCCGAACGGGGCGGGAAAGACGACGATGATCAGCCTGCTCTTCGGCTTCATCGGGCCGACGGCCGGGCGGGCCTGGGTCTGCGGCCACGACGTCGTCGAGGAATCGATGGAGGCACGCCGTGCCATGGCCTTCGTCCCGGAGCGGGTGGCCCTGTTCGAGAATCTGACGGCGGTGCAGAACGTGACCTTCTTCGCCGAGCTCGGGGGCCTGCGCGGAAACCTCAGGGACCGCTGCCGGAAGGCGCTGCTGGATGCAGGGCTGGCTCCGGAGGATCTGGGGCGCAGGGTCGGGCAGTTCTCCAAGGGCATGCGCCAGAAGGTTGCCCTGGCGGCTGCGCTGGTGCGGGACTGCAAGGTGGTGGTGCTCGATGAGCCCACCTCGGGTCTCGATCCAGCAGCGGCCGAGAACCTGATGCAGAGACTTGCAGCACTGGTCGCCCAGGGGACCACGGTGCTCATGTCCACGCACGACATCTTCCGCGTGGACGAGCTTGCCGACAGGGTGTTCCTGCTGAGTAAGGGCAAGCTCGTGGGCGAAGTCGGCAAGGAGGAGCTCGGTAAGGGCAAGCTGGTTGAGATCTACATGGACGTGGTGGCACGCAGTGCCTCTGCGGAGCCCGCAGGGGTGGTAAGCGGGTAGCAGGAGGGGCCGGCCGGAAGCGCGGTTGCCTCGATCGAATCAGCGAGCGAGCAGCCCGTCGGTGCCGGCTACAGCCGAGAGGAGCTCCGGTGGAGCCTCGGCCCTCTCGCCCGGAACCGCGCGCACCTGCCTGCGCCACCTGCGTGCCTCAGCTGCCCCACCGAGACATTCCTCGAGACACGCCAGTTCCTCCGCCGCCTCTAGCGCCAGCCCCCGGAAGCCGTGTGCAACTGCCTGTCCCCATGCCTCCCTGAAAAGCGCCCTTGCCTGGTGCACCTCCTCATCGGCGGCCCGGACCACCCCGACCGCAAGGCGCGCAAAGGCGGAGGCGTATTTCTCCTCGATCTCAGGCAGGAGGCGCTCGACCTCTCTTGCAAGCTCCCGCGCGGTGCTCATCTTTCCCTGCCGCGCTGCCAGGCGCGCGGCCCCGGCCAGCTTCAAGACGGCCAGAGCCGTCCTCTCGAGCCTGAAGTATGAGCGTGCCGCCCGCCTGGCCAGCGCCAATGAGCGCTCCGTTTCGCCCAGCTTGCCCAGGGCCGTTGCAGCTGCATCCTGCAGGTAGGCACGCAGGGGGCCGCGGTGCCGGGAACGGGCGAGGCAATCGAGCACGCGATCGAGGAAGGCCCGCGCCCGGATCGTTGCTCCCGAGGCTGCAAGAAGCACCGACAGCTTGGCCGTCGCACGCCAGGCGATCTCACTGTCCTCGTCTAGCAGATCGAGGGCCTGTTCGACCCGCCGGATGGCCAGAGGCAGGCTGCCGTGGCGGTCGTAGCAGTGCCCGGCCGAGATCAGACAGAGAGCTCGCCGTTGTGGCTCTTCCGTCCGCTCCGCTGCAGCATCGAAGGCCCAGGCGGCCTCGAGGACCTGGCCTTCCTCGTAGAGACGCTCGCCTTCTTCGAAGAGTTGCTTCGAGCTCCGCTCCGGCGGGAATCTGTCCGCAGGGGCTGCGGCAAGCACCTCGAGGAATAGATCCACGAGCCCCACGCCGTAGACGCGGCAGAGCACCTGGACATCATCGAGGGTTACGGGTACCTCTCCGCGCTCGATCTGCGAAAGCCGGGATCGGGAGACCCTGGTTCCGAGCTTCCGGGTGAGATCTTCGACCTGCTGGAGGGTCAGCTTACGGCGTGTGCGAAGTTGTCCGAGAAGTCTGCCAACGGCAAGGCGAAGGCGATGTTGCATCCAGACATTCCTCCATTCGCCTGCCTGCTACCACCTTACTTAGCAATGTATAGCTGCCGGAAGTCACAGGTCAAGAGGGCCTGCATTGGGCAGAGCTCAACCGCCGGGTACTCCGCCGGTCGTCTTCGACAGGGAGGTTCGAGTCGGGCTTCTTCATGCTCGTCTACGCTGGTGGACGCTGAGTGACCTGGCACCGGGAAGGCCCCATGTGATCTCAACCCGCTGCGGCCTTCTCGTGCACGCGGATGCGCTCGACACCCTGCTTGGCCTTCTCGATGAGCGAGCTGTCGCGGGCGAAGAGGACGACCATTGCGAAGCACTCCAGTGCTTCTTGATATTCCTTGAGCCCCTCGAGCACGAGTCCCCTCTTCAGCATCTTGCGCGCCGCCTCGTCCGCCCGCTCGGCTATTGCCTCCGTCCAGGGGGTCCTGGGGTGGTGATGCAGGAAGACGCCTGCTTCGTGTAGATCGAGATCCCCGTGGATCAGCACCTCCATCCTCGAACCCAGACGCTGACAGAGGGCATCGGGCAGCCGGCCGCAGGAAGGATGCTTGCAGGAATCGATCAGTGTGTAGCAGGTCTCGAGGGACCCCAGGCTGTCGGCGGCCGTGAGGGCGAGCTCGAAAGCCGTTGTGCCGACCGAGTCGGGCCGGCTGGGGCCGCAGCCCTCTTTGAGAAGCGGCCACAGCATCCTAAGAGCCCTTCCGGGCTTTCCGGCCAGGACATACTGCCGGGCGGCTTTGAGCCGTGCCTCTGTTGCCCTGGGGTGGGAGGGAAAGTTCCTGAGAAAGGTCTCCAGCAGCCCGATCCGCGGGTTCTTCGAGTCGAGGACCGACTCGTAGCTGCTGAGAAGGTCCCTCTGCCGGTGCGCCATGGCCTCGCGCTCGGCCCACAGTGCCCCCTCGGCGTTCGAGGAGTCCCCAATGGCAGCGTCGTAGGCAGCCAGAACCAGCGAGTAGTCTCGCATGAGCGGCTGCTTGGCTTCCTCGATTTCTGCAAGCGATCGGGCGTAGAGCAGGGCCAGCGAGGGCCTGGCGCCGCTGCAATCGGTACCCAGTCTCCGACCCATTCGCTCTGCCAGGCGGCGGACGGCCGGATGCTTGGCATGGAGGGCTGCATCCAGCATTCGGTAAGCCGCTAGCAGGCGGACGTCCTGGGGCTTTCTGGGCAGGCGCGCCGGCCTGCGGCCGAGTGCCCGGGCCAGATCGCGCGCCCGCTGGATCCGTTCCTCCGTCATGGGGTGGGTCTTCCAGTATGCGTAGAGGCCGGGGTCGTACTCGACGGACCGCAATGTTTCGAGCATCGATGCCATGCAGTCGCGCGGGAAGCCTGCGGCAAAGGCCAGTTCGGTACCCACTCGATCGGCCTCGTACTCCATCTGCCGCGTGTAGGCCAGGTGCAGGAGGGTTTCCAGGACGGCTGCCGCCATGCCCGCACCTGCCCTTATGGCCGAGCCGCCGCTCATCTCGATGGCCTCCGCCCTTCGGTGTGCGGGGTCGGCCGGTGTGGACTGGACCAGCCTGCTGTCGCTCTCCATGTTGCTCACCAGTGCCGTCAGAGCCGCCATGAGCATGAAGTCGACGACACTCATGACCGAGGCCAGTCGCTGGGAGCGCAGGATGTGGTTGCGCAGGCCGTGGGCGAGCTCGTGGGCGAGTAGGGCGGCCAGGCGCTCGTCGTCGAGATCGAGGTCGAGCATGCCGGTCGTGACCAGCACGAAGTCGCCCGGGAGCATCATCGCATTGGGCACGTCGAGCTCCACTACGGCGAAGCATGGTGCAAAACCGGGGTCGCCTGCGGCCGCTGCGAGCGCATAACCCAGGGAATCGATCCTGGCCTGACGCTCATCGTCGGTGGCCAGGCCCAGTGTGCGATCGAAGGAGAGCAGGATCTCGAGACCCATCTCCGTCTCGGACCTGCTCCCGCGCACGCTGCGGGGGTCTGAGTGTCCCCGGGCCTGAGGCTTGGAGCACCCGGGAGGGCCTGCAAGTACGAGAAGGGTAGCCATGACGACCGCCAGGAAGACATGGAACCCGCTCGTCCGCGGAGTTTTCAATTTGCGGGCTTGCATCCAAGTGGCGGTGCTAGTACTCGATCCGGAATCCCTCACCTGCTTCTCCCTCGTAGCCCCAGTCGATCTCGAGGTTCTCGACACGCGCGAGCGTGGGGCCGTGGCTCAGGAAGTCTGCCAGCTTCTCCAGTGCTCCCCTGTCTCCCTCGGCGACCACCTCCACCGTTCCGTCGGGAAGGTTCTTCGCGTAGCCATTCAGCCCGAGCCTGCGGGCCACCTCGACCGTCTCGGCGCGGAAACAGACGCCCTGGACCCTGCCGGATACGATCGCCTTGAATCTGGGCATGGTTGATCGCCTCCCTGCTTCTGCCTAGACTGGGCTTGAACCGATACGTCGCCGGATCTCCGGTTCTGTTGCGTCCGGGGGCTGGGGCCTCACCGGACCTGCCGCGATTCGGGCTGGACCCTTTCGGCGAGGGCCTTCTGTGGATGATCTTCTGAGACGCGCCCTGGAGGCAAGCTTCACAGGCAGATCTGCACCCGCAGCACGCTATTCGGTTCCCAATGGCGGCTGCGCGCGCATATCGTGGTTGATCGAGCCGAGGCCCTCCTCAGGCAGCCTCATGTTCCTCGACATAGAAACACTCGGCTTCGTAGGCCGGCCTGTCTTTCTCATCGGCTGCCTCTTCGAGCAGCCGCAGGCGGAGGTAGTCCAGTTCCTGGCCCGCGACTACGCCGAGGAAGCCTCCGCGCTCGAGGCGTTCCGGGCAGAGCTCGATTGCCGCCCCAGTTCTGTGTGGGTCACTTTCAATGGAGCGAGTTTCGATTTGCCGGCTTTGAGGTTGAGATTCATCGCAAACCGCCTGGTGGCACCATCCGTGCCCGGGCATCTGGATCTGCTTCATACAGCGAGAAGACTCTGGGGTCCATCACTTCCGGACTGCAGGCTTCGCACGCTGGAGGCAAGGCTCCTCGGGCGCCACAGGGTTGCCGATCTGCCCGGTGAGCGCATCCCGGCTGCCTACCACGCCTTCGTCCGCACCGGTGAGCCCTGGGAGATGCTCGGGATTCTCAAACACAACGTTGCCGACCTGCTGGCACTGAGGGATCTCACGCGCCTTGCGGCCGAAATGCGCCCGCAGGATGGGATGCTGCGCTCGGCGCTGCGGGAAGCCGAGGGCGCGTCGGCGGGTGTAGCGGGGGGGCTCCGGGATGAAGGCTAGGGTTGGGCAGCAGCGGAGCACGGGCTCCCGACTTCTCGGGATTCTCGAGAGCATCTCTGCAGGCGCAGGCTGCCTTGCACACATAGAGAGCATCGATGAGCGGAAGCCCCGCTACGGCGAGCCTGCTGCCCCCGTGCCCGAACGGGTCAGAACCGCTCTCTCCAGCCTGGGGATCGAGAGGTTCTACACCCATCAGGCCCGCGCTCTGGATCTGGTCCGCTCTGGTGCCAATGTCGTCGTTGCAACCGGTACGGCGAGCGGAAAGAGTCTGTGCTATCAGGTGCCCATCCTCGAGTCGCTGCTGCAGGACCCGGGTGCTACAGCACTGCTGGTATTCCCCACCAAGGCTCTCGCACAGGATCAGCTCCGCTCCTTTGCGCGCCTCATCGAGCGCACCCGGCTGCCGGGCGAGGCACTAATCGGCACCTACGACGGTGATACGCCACCGCGCCGGCGCTCCAGCCTGCGCGAGAAGGCAAGGGTGATTCTCACCAATCCCGAGATGCTCCACTCAGGCATACTCCCGCACCATGCCCGATGGGCTCGCTTCTTCTCGCAGATGGCCTTCGTCGTCTGCGATGAGATACACACCTACAGAGGCGTCTTCGGCTCGAACGTGGCCAACGTCCTAAGGCGCATGCGGCGGATCCTCAGCCACTACGGCGGCTCACCGCGCTACGTCTTCTGCAGCGCAACGATTGCGAATCCGGCTGAGCTCTCTTCCGCGCTGACCGGCCTGCCCTTCGAGGAGGTCGCGGAAGACGGGTCGCCGCGGGGGAGGCGGCACTTCGTTTTCTGGAACCCGCCGGTGATCGATCGGGCCACGATGCAGAGGGCATCGGCGGCCAGGGAGGCGAGCCGGATCATGGCGCGGCTCGTTTCCGAGGGCTACCAGAGCATCGCCTTCGTCAAGGCCCGTCAGGCCACCGAGGTGCTCCTGCGAAGCGTTCGGGATGCGCTGGAGCGCAAGGGCGGCGGACTGATGGGCCGGGTGCGATCCTACCGCGGGGGCTACCTCCCCGAGGAGCGGCGGGAGATCGAACGCCAGCTCTTCGAGGGCCACCTGCTGGGGGTGGTGGCGACGAACGCCCTGGAGCTCGGTATCGACGTAGGGTCCCTTGATGCAGCGCTTCTGGTCGGCTATCCAGGCACGATAGCAAGCACCTGGCAGAGGGCAGGCCGGGCCGGACGGAGGGATGCCGAATCCGTTGCGGTACTGATCGGCCAGAGCAGGCCCATCGACCAGTACCTGATGCGCCACCCCGAGTACTTCTTCTCGAAGAGCCCCGAGAGCGCTGTCGTCGATCCCCAGAATCCCTACGTGCTGATGGGTCATCTGCGGGCGGCCGTCTTCGAGCTTCCCTACAGCCCCGAGGACGACCGCTACTTCGGCGAATACGCCCGCTCCATCCTGGCACTCCTGGAAGAGACAGGTGAGGTGAAGCGTATAGGCGAGCGCTTCTACTACGCCTCCATGGGATACCCCGCTGCCCAGGTCAGTCTGAGAACGATAGGCGAGAGTGTCTATCTCGTGGTCGATACCTCGGCCGCTGCGGGGGACGAGGGGGCCGACGTCAAGGAGCAGGCGCTGAGCAGGCATCTGCTGAGGGGAAGGAGCGTGAAGGGCAGGGTAGTGGGCACGGCGGATGAAGCCATGGCCTATGCCCAGCTTCACCCGGGTGCGATCTACCTGCACGAAAGCGGCATGTTCCATGTGGACGATCTCGATCTCAACGAGAAGGTCGCCTATGCGCACCGGGTGGAACTGGACTACTACACCCAGTCCACGTCCGATACGAGGATTCATATTGCGGCGGTCGAGGATGAAAGGCCGGTCCTGGCTGCACGGGCTGGTTTCGGCTCCGCACAGGTGAGGGAGAAGGTCTTTCTGTATAAGAAGATCCGCTTCGGCACGAACGAGTCCATCGGCTTTGGCAGTATCGATCTGCCGCCCCGTGTGCTGGAGACCGACGCCTGCTGGTTCGTTCCGCCCGATTCGGCAGTGAGCCTCGTTCGTTCCTATGGCATCCCTCTCGAAGATGCGCTCGGTGGTATCGCCAATGCCCTGCTGGACGTACTCAAGTTGTACGCCATGTGTGAGCCCTCGGATATAGGGGCGACGGTCGATTCCAGACCGGGTGGGGTGACGGCGGTCTTCTTGTATGACAAGTATCAGGGCGGCCTCGGCTTCGCCCAGCGAGCGTATAAGTCGATGGAGTCGCTGCTCGAGGCCTGCTGCGACCTCATAGGTGGCTGCCCGTGCGAGGAGGGTTGCCCTTCGTGTGTAGGCGCCCCGCTGGTTCTCCCTCAAGGAATCGAAGCCGACGTCTCGTTCAGGGGCAGGATTCCGAGCAAGGACGGCGCACTGGTCGTGCTCCACGAGATACTGGGGCGGGAGCCCTATGTGCCGCGGAAACGTGGCCGTCGTGCGCAGGAATCAACTGAGGCGGCAAGTGGGCAGCAGCGGGAGGTCCCGAAGCCCAAGCCGCTGCCGCCGGAGGTGGAGGCCAGGCTTAGGAGGAGCCTGGGACGCAGCGCTCGCGGGGATGAGGCGTCGCCGTGCTAGAGCCGTATCCGAAGGGCCCCCTGAGCGGTTCCTGGAGCGGCTCAGCTGTGGCAGACGGATCTAGCTGCCGCCGTGCTCATCCTCGTAACGCTGTATGATCTTCTTTGCCTCCCCGAGGAGTATCTCCCTGTTGTTCATCGCCGGGTCGTCGAGCACGATCTCAAGCAGTCCCTCGAGCACCTTTCCGACCAGCGGACCGGGCTTCAGTCCCATCGCCAGCAGGTCCTTCCCTCCGACAGCCAGATCTTTGACAGTGAGAGCCGTGTTCTTGGTTATCACATTCCTTATGCGTGAAAGGAGCATCTTGAGGGGAGCGGTCTCGCGTGCGGGCCGTCCGTTGCCGGCCATGTCCGCGATGCGCAGCGCTATGAGATCCTCCAGCCTGTCCATGCCCACGGTGCGTACGAAGCGGCGCACGGCGCTGTCGGTCCAGGTGGGCTCGTAGTAGAACATGTGGTGCCTGATCAAGTGGCATACACTTTCGATCGTGGCCTTGGGGAAGCGGAGGCGCTTGAGTATGCGCCGGGCCTTCCTCTCGCCTACGAGCTGGTGCGCGTAGAAGGTGTAGTCGCCGTCTTTCAGTTCCCGGGTCTCCTTCTTGCCGAGATCGTGTAGCAGTGCTGCAAGGCGGACGACGAGGTTCTCCTGTGGTGCTGCATCGGCTGCGTAGATCGAGTGATGGAAGAGATCGTAGGCGTGGTACTTGTTCTGTTCGAAGCCGTAGACCTCCTCCAGCTCGGGAAGGATGTATTCGAGGATGCCTGTTTCGTGCATGAGAAGCAACGCGACCGAGGGCTTCGGTGTGAGCATGGTCCTGCGGAACTCCTCGCCGATCCTCTCTGCCGAGACCAGACGAAGTCTCGGAGCCTCGGCCGACATGCCCTCGCGTGTGCGGGGTTCCACCCTGAACTGCAGCTGTGAAGCGAATCGCGCTGCACGCAGCAGCCTGAGGCCATCCTCGTGAAATCGCTTCCTGGGCTCTCCGACCGTGCGGATGATCCGGCGCTCGAGGTCGTGTATGCCGCCGTAGGGATCCTCGATGCGATCGAGGCGCGGATCCCATGCCATTGCGTTCACCGTGAAGTCACGCCTCGCGAGATCCTCTGTAACCTCCGTCGTGAACTCGACGCGGTCCGGATGCCTGGCATCTGAGTAGCCGGTTTCCTTCCTCAGTGTGGTCACTTCGAAGGCGGATCCCCCGAAGACGACGAGTACGGTCCCGAAGTGGGCCCCGACCATGTGCACCCGCTTGAACAGCCGCGCTATGCCTTCCGGAAGGAGGTCCGTTGCCACGTCCCAGTCACGCACGGGTGAGCCCCGCAGCAGGTCGCGGACGCAGCCTCCAACGAGGTAGGCCTTGGCACCATGATCCCACAGGCGCTCGAGGATCTTCCTGGGCGCCTCAGGGATCTGCTTGCGCATCTTATCGAAATCGACCCTGATCATCACTCCATCCAGCCGCGGGTGCATTTGTGACTGGAAAATAGCATCATGGACTCTGATCCTCCAGGAACACCGGCTGCAGGCAGAGAGGCGCCATGAGATGTGCCTGCCCGGCGGCTTGCATGGGGGCTCCTGCGGCTGGGGAAGGTCTGGGAGGCTGCCATGAGGATCCTGCACGTCGATCTGGGCCGCCAATGGCGAGGGGGCCAGAGGCAGGTGAGCCTCCTTGCGCGCAACCTGCTGGATCTGGGTGTTGAGGTGCGCTGTGTCTGTGTGGAGGGCTCGCCCCTGGCAGAGCGCCTGCGGGCCGGTGGCGTGCGGGTCGATGCCGTCTTTGCGCCAGCTACCTTGCGGGCCGCAGGGACCATCGGCTCGCTCCTGCGCTCCTGGCGTCCTTCCCTTCTCGCCGCCCACGACGGCAAGGGTCACACCGCAGCCGTTGCCGGGCTGATCGCTGCAGGCGGCCGGGTGCCGCTCGTCTTCCACAGGCGCATAGGCCTGCCCGTGCGCCGGGGATTCTGGGGACGGATCAAGGCCGGCAGGACGGCTCACTACATTTGCGTCAGCCACGCGGTGGCAGAGGTGGTTGCACGAAGTGGTGTTCCCGCAGATGCCATATCCGTGGTCCACAGCGGCATTCCACCCGTCGAGAAGCCACGGGTGGACCGCAGGTCGGTTCTCCAGCGCCTCGGCGTTCCTGCGGGAGTCCCGGTGGTGGGCACAGTTGGCAGTCTCACTCCGCCCAAAGGGCATCGGTTCCTGATCGATGCTGCCCCGCGAGTCTTGGAGCGCCTCGAGGCGCGCTTCGTACTGGTTGGTTCTGGGCCGCTGCTCACTCTGCTGAGGCGCCGCGCGGAACGGCTGGGAGTGGGCGAGTGGGTTCTCTTCACCGGCGAGCGGAGCGATGCCCTTGAGATCCTCTCGGCCCTTGATTGCTTCGTCCTGCCCAGTCTGACCGAGGGGCTAGGCACCTCAGTGCTGGATGCCTTCGCCATGGGGGTACCGGTAGTTGCTTCGCGGACCGGTGGTATTCCAGAGATGGTCGAGGACGGCAAGACCGGGCTGCTGGTGGAACCCGGAAACCCGGAGGCCCTGGCTTCGGCTATTCTCAGGATCCTGGAAGACCGCAGGCTGGCGGAGGATCTGGCGCGCAATGCGAAGCGGCTTCAGATCGGGCGCTTCAGCGACCGTGCCACGGCAGAGACGACTCTGCGCCTCTACCAGGAGATCCTCGGTCGGCATACCCACGCCTAGACCGCCGCAGGGGGATTTCCTGGGGCCGCCGCACGCAGCCCTCAAAGTGCTGGTGGCATGGGCTTGGGGGGTGCGGTTTCGCCTCTGCGGATGGACCTGATCCATCGGTCCGCCAGGCGCGTCGGTTCAGGGAGCCTGTAGCGGGTGGCCAGGCGCAGCACGAACGATGCAGCTTCTTCGATGCCCAGTCTGTGGCCCGGTGAGACGAAGAGGGGCCGCACACCGGTCCTGGTGCGCACCACCCGCCCAACGACGCGGCCCTGGAGGCGAAGCGGTGTGGAGGAGCCGCGTTCCCTGCCCGGTTCGTCGTACTCCCCGATGAGCCGGGACTTGGCGGCGCCCACACAGGGCTTCTCGAAGAGCACCCCGATGTGACACGCAAGGCCGAACAGTCTGGGGTGCGCGAGGCCTTGGCCGTCGCAGACGATCACATCAGGATCGACCTTGAGCCTCCGGAGGGCCTGGACATAGAGGGGTGCCTCGCGAAAGCTGAGGAGCCCCGGCACGTAGGGAAACGGCGATGGTCCTTCGACCCAGGCTGAATCGACCAGCTCGAACCCCGGCACAGAGATGACGACTGCAGCCGCAAGGATCGTCTCATTGCCCCTCGACCACCTCCCGGCGCCCGCGGCGTCGCATCCACATACGAGCAGGGGTTCGGCGGGGGGACGGCCTCGAACGATGACACGGCGTGCCAGGCGCTCCTGAAGGTTCCTTGCCTCCGCGACTCCGAGGTCCCAGCGGTGCTTGAGGACCGGCTTCATTCGGAGTCCCCTCGTTCCGCTCCAGTCAGTCCGTCCTTTTCAATGCGCAGGATGGAGCCAGGGCTGTAGCGGTTCGTGAGTGGATACCTCCGGTCTCTGCCGAAGGCCCTAGGGGTGATCTTGATCCCCGGGGCTGCCTGTCGCCTCTTGTACTCGTTCGCTTGAACCATGCGGAAAACGCGGTCCACGACTTCACGTGCAAACCCCTGGGCCACGAGCTCGCGGGGGGCCAGTTCGTCCTCGATCAGCCCTCTCAGAATCGGATCCAGCACCTCGTACGGCGGCAGGCTGTCCGTGTCCTTCTGGTCGGGCCGTAGCTCGGCGCTGGGCGGGCGCGTAAGGGTGTCCTCAGGTATCGGCGGGTTCTTTGGCGTGGCACTATTTCTCCATTTTGCAAGCCGGTACACTTGAGTCTTGAGAACGTCCTTGAGGACTGAGAAGCCCCCCACCATATCCCCGTACAGCGTGCAGTAGCCGACGGCGACCTCGCTCTTGTTGCCTGTGGCCAGGGGCAGGTGGCCAAACTTGTTGGAGAAGGCCATGACGATCATCCCCCTGATCCTGGCCTGTATGTTCTCCTCGGTCACATCGGGCGGCAGGTCGCGGAATAGGCCCTGGAGGTCGCTGAGGGTGCGCTCGAAGATGCCATTTATGGGGATCTCGTGGAACCCGATACCGAGATTGCGGGCGAGATCCCGTGCCCCTTGCTTCGAGGACTCCGAAGAGTATTGCGAGGGCATCGATATTCCAACGACCGCAGCCGGGCCGAGGGAGTCGGCTGCGATCGTGGCGGTAAGTGCCGAGTCGATGCCGCCACTCAAGCCCAGGACGACGCCCTTGAAACCGTTCTTCCGGACGTAGTCGGCAAGCCCCAGCAGGAGTGCCGAGTAGACCTCTTCGAGGGCATCCAGTTCTTCTAGCGGGCGGCCCTCGACCAGGAAGGGCCGCCTCCATGCTGCCGCAACCCCACTTGCCCTAAGGCCGGAGCGGAGCTCAGTGGGTAGATCCGGGGCCTCCGCTGGCTCGATTTGCTTGCCTTCTGCGGCACGACCGACCGGGGGAGTGCCACGGACCTCGATCCGGACGGCCGAGAGGGCCCTGAGGGCACGCATGTCCCTGCCCTGGGGGGGTACCAGGGTTTCGAAAGCCTTCCGCGCCCCGTCCTCCTCGGATCGTAGCAGTGACTGGCCGCTCGGCTGCGCCGGCTCGAGCGGCAGGTCACAAACGACGAGGCTGCTCCTGAACTGCGGCGCCCTGGCGAGCAACCGGCCTTGCGAGTCGACGACCATGCTGCCTCCGTCGAATACCAGTTCGTCCTGACCTCCGACGAGGTTGACGTAGGCGACGGGTATGCCGAAGCGCCGTGCGTGGGTCCGCAGGATCGCCTCGCGCAGCTCCACCTTTCGCGCGTGGTATGGAGAAGCCGAGATGTTGATCAGCATCTGCGCACCTGCTTCCGCCTGGATTCTTGGGACACCGTCGTAGGTCCAGAGATCTTCGCAGACGCTGATTCCGATGCGGCAGTGGCCCAGGTCGTAGACGGGACATTGCGTGCCAGCGAGGAAGTAGCGCTTTTCGTCGAATACGCCGTAGTTTGGAAGGCTGCACTTGTAGTAGCTGTGAACGACCCTCCCTTCATGCAAGAGAGCAGCGGCATTCCGTGGGCCACCGTCGCTCGCCACGTAGCCGACCACCGCGAAGGCAGAATCAATGGCCTTGGCCAGTTCCGCAAGCTGCTGGGTGTTCTCTTCGAGGAATGAAGGCTTAAGCAACAGGTCTTCGGGAGGATACCCAGTGAGCGCCAGTTCCGGGAAGACGACCATCTCAGCGCCGGCTGCGAGGGCCTCCCGATAGGCATCGAGGATGAGATGTGCATTGCCCCTTAGGTCACCCACTGTGGTGTCGATCTGCGCTAGTACCAGTCGCAGGCCCATTGCAGGCCCATTGTGTCCACGCCCTTGCATTTGTGAGAGACTCTATGGCGGAGCCGTCCTCGCGTCAAACGCGGGTCCTATCCCGCGTAGGCTTTGGTAGATGGGGAGGTTCCGATTTTGGGGAAGGCAATGTCTGAGGGGTACCTCTTGACCACGGCGGCAGGGTTGGTCCAAGTCCGCTTCGAGACAGGAGTCCTGGTGAGGATCCGCTTGATGACCTTCGAGCCCAAGGAGGGTCAAGGCGTCTTGGGGATGAGGCCCAGCCCGGTCCCAGGGACGCCGCAGGCACGGTTCATGGCGGAACTGGATTCCTATCTGCAAGGCCTTTCGCCTCGCTTCGGCTGCGTCTTCAGGCTCCGCGGCACCCCTTTTCAGATCCTGGTCTGGACAGCGCTCCGCGGGATCCCGTACGGTCGCACGATTACCTATGGGGATCTGGCCCGGGCGATAGGGCGCCCGCAGGCTGTGAGGGCCGTGGGGAGGGCCCTGGGGGCCAACCCGCTGCCGATTCTCCTGCCGTGCCACCGTGTGGTTGCAAAGGACGGAATCGGCGGGTTCTCGGCCGACCCGGGCTGGAAGAGGTGGCTGCTCGAGATGGAGGGCAGGTGTGTCGGAGAGAATCGTTGAGGTGGCCGTGATAGGGGGTGGTCCAGGAGGCTATGTCGCTGCGGCCGAGGTAGCGCGCATGGGTGGGGTGGTTGTGTTGATCGAGGCTGAGCGCGTCGGTGGCACGTGTCTCAACTGGGGGTGCATCCCGACGAAGTCGCTCCTCAGCAGTGTCCACCGGTGGCGCAGCCTCAGGTCGCTCCGCCGCTTCGGCATCGAGCCTGGGCAGGCCTCCTTCGACTACTCGAAGATCCATGCGGCCTCCAGACGGGCCGTTGACACACTGGTCAAGGGACTCGAGCGCATGCTCCGGGACCTGGGGGTGCAGATCGAGACGGCAAGGGCGAGGCTGGCGGGGCGGGATTCCAGCGGTGGCTTCAGGCTCGAGCTACGGGGCGGCCGGGAAGGTTCCCTGAGTGCGCGCAAGGTCATACTCGCTACGGGGGCGAAGCCGAGGTCCCTGCCGGGTCTTTCGGTCGATGGCCGATGTGTTCTCGACAGCAAGGGATTCCTGGCCAGCGACCGGCTGCCCTCGAGTGCCATCATAGTCGGTGCAGGGGCGATAGGCCTCGAGATTGCCGACATACTGGCCAGCCTTGGGGCGAAGGTCTCTGTAGTTGAGATGTTGGCCTCGGTGGCTCCGGGGGCGGATGAGGAGGTTTCCTCTGCCCTCCGCTCTTTGCTCTCCAAGCTTGGTGTGCGCTTCCATTTGGAGCGGGTGGTGAAGGCCGTGGACGTTTCGGGGGATGGGGTGCGCGCCACGATCGTGCCGGCGCCCGGAGCCACGGGCGGGGACGCGCAGGAGAAGGAAGCCGAGATTCTCATCGTCGCAGCGGGGGTCCGGCCGGATGTGGCCGACCTGGGACTGGAGAGCGTCGGTCTTGCGCCGAACGATCGCGGCTGGATCGAGACCAATGAGTGGATGGAAACAGTGGTGGAAGGTGTCTACTGCGTCGGAGACCTAGCCGGTCCGCCGTACCTGGCCCATGCGGCTTCCGGTGAGGCTCGGGTTGCGGCAGCGCGTGCGATTGGCAGGCGGTGCAGACCGGTAGACCATTCCTGGATGGTTTCCGGGGTTGCCACGGAGCCCGA